>PBAS01000011.1 GCA_002716625.1 Phycisphaeraceae bacterium
TCCCGCCACGGCTCCAGCAACTGTCCGTCCACGAACTGTCTGGCTGCCGCTCGGTTCCCTGCACACTCAATGAAACCGGATGGAACAAAGAAAAACCCTTTCATACCCACTTCGTCGAGAAGTTCAGCGGCCACCGTATAATTACTCCGAAACCCGTCATCAAACGTTATCATCAGTCCGGGTCGTTCCAGAGACATCCCACCTGCCACAAACGCCTTCAAGTCGGCCACTCCCACATTCGCGAAACCACGCTGGTAGTAGCGAATATGCGAACGCAGACTCTCCCTATCCGCCTCTGCAGTCGCATGGTAATTGACCGCACGCACAAGCCCACCCCGAAGATGGCTATTCATCATAAGGCCCACCCCGGCTGTCACCCCTGTGACCTTCAAAAGACCTGCAACGATATCTCGCCATTGCACTTCATGTTTGGTCACCGTTATAACCTTCCCTAGTACTGTCAACTTGGCCACACTTCAATTTTCTTGCGGTACTCACCCTTACTGGCTACACCTCTTTGTCCACCTCACCGCTTCCTCTAGGGTGGATCGCGAAGCAAGGCTTCAGCCGCTTTCTTTCCGCTCAAAATGGCTTCGTCACTCCACAGATATCCCCACATCCCATAACGACCACAAGGCACAATGCCTTTTTCTTTTAAAAACCTATGGATTACATTGACAGCCGGTTTTCGAGATTTATCAAAGATCACATACCCATATTTCACATCTATGGTGTTCACATGAATTATCTTATCTTCTTTGAATAATAATTTAGCCTTAACAAGATCGTCTAGGACACGATCTGCAATTTTATCCTTGCTGGTTGGCAAGCTATTTCCATTTCCGTAAGCCACCTCTGCGGATATCGAGCTAGTGCCATCTGGAGTAACAGCGTTTGAAAAATTAAATGGAAAACTAACCCTCACAAAAGAAAACTCTTTCTCTAAAAAATAAATCCAGCTCTTGTCAGATATATTTTCTCTATCCACACCAACATTAACCACAAACAATGAATTGGTTCGAAGTTTCGAAGCCGCCTCCCTGACGGCATCAGGAGCGTCTGTGATGATCCTGATGACCTCTGGAAGCCTCAAGGTACTGATAATATTTTCGTATCGCCTACATTCTTCACCATTAAATTCTATCTCTCTATTCTTAACATCAATTCTCGTCGCCCTCATGCCTAGTTGCACACGATCCCGGCATTGTCTGGCCAGAGCCTCAGCCACATTTCCGAAACCGCCTTCTGATGGGTAGCGAAATCTGGCATTGACTCCGAAACCTTTCGTTTGATCTTGAAGCGCACCGCTGATCACCTCATCAAGAGACGGCCTAGGGTGCCGAATATTTACCCATTCAGTCGTGAGTTCCCTCGGCTCGACCCCCCAAAATTTCTTACTGTAAGGAATCATGAATCGCTCGGTGATTCCTTTACCAAACATGTAATACAACCAATCTTCGTAATTTTTGATTTTATCTGGATCATCAAATTCGTTTTGAACAAACCCGATAAGGCACTCTTTGACAATATCAACAGGCAGTCCGTAGGTATTCGCCTGGAATGGATATCTCGTCATTGCACCATTTGACATAATCCAAGCGTTTCTGTCTTTTAGAATCAAGTCTGCCTTAATCTCTTCCATCAAGCTCAAAACATATTTGTTCGTCGTGTGTAATACATGGATACCTTCATCAAACACAAAACCATTCGCTGAATGAGACCTCGCATGCCCACCCGGCGAAGAGTCTTTTTCATACACCACACCATTTCCGTGATAGCAGGCGCTCAATCCTGCGAGACCACCACCTAGAATAATTGGCTGGACAGTCATTGTTACGGCCATCTCCGATTAATGAATAAAAATCTTATTTACCTATTTTGTTCACTCAACATCTATTGAGGTTTAATGATGTATTTTAGGTTCATACATTTGTGATACACACGAGACATCACGCCCTTGATCACAGTGGCATGCAACGGAGATAAGATATAAAAACATAGTTTGAAACAAACATTTGGAACACGGATCAATATGGGTGCGTAACGAACACCTAAGCCGACTCGCCTATAAATGACACGTGAAAGAGACGCCAGTTCATTATCAGACAAGTGCTGAAGTTGTGTTACTTTCACGATCAATTCATTTAGATGCCCATGAATAAGTGTCAGATATTTCTTAGTTAGTGATATTCCAACGAGGTCGACTTCGAGTCTCAAGAACGTTCCTAGGGTGTCTGCCGCACGTTCGTCAAGAAATGTTTCAAGCGCCTCCCGATGGATTCGCCTTGCAACGGTGACCTGCTCAGATTCAAATTCAATAGACTGTCTTCGTTCATGTTCCCGCTGGAGTAGATGAAAATTTTGGACAATGGCCGCGCCATATCTCTTGATGGCAAAACGAGTTGTCACCTCAAAATCTTCCGCCCGAGCATAATCGGGCTTAAAGCCGCCTATTGCATTCATAGCGGCCGTTCTGAACGCCAGAGAAGGGTGCCAGATTGGGCAAAGCCCAAGCAAGACAGGGCCGAGAAAATCTCCATAGTCGTGAATTGTGCGTTTCCAGTCCCGTACTCGTTTTCCTTGGGAATTGATTGTATGTTCCCAGGAACACACGACCGAAATGCCAGGGTGTGTCTCTAGATATTCAAGTTGATCCTCTACCCGAGACGGCAAACTCACATCATCTTGGTCGAGACGAACAGCGTAGGGCGTATCAATCAAGGAAAGGGCTTTGTTGATAGTTCCAATGGTGCCTAGATTGGTTTTGTTCTTGACAAGCTTGATACGTGAATCTTGGTAGGACAAAATGCATTCAAGAGAATCATCTGTGCTGGCATCATCGATGATTAGATAGATAAAATCTGAGTAAGTTTGAGCTAGTGTACTGTTAATGGCTTCTGGTAGGTGCGGCAGTCCGTTATAGACAGCGGTAAAAATAGTTACTTTTGTATCCATTACAGTGGAAGATCCCATACCCGACTTAAACTTGTTTCCGTCGCAAAAAAACACAAGAATAAGAAGTGCCGCTGCCCTCTAATACAGGCAATATGTTGTTAGGACAAATCGTCGAATATTCAGCAGGCTGCAGACAGGAGGCTTTACAGTCCAACCAACACGACAGGAGAGCGATAATCGAATCATTAGGCGATTAGGAACCCCAGCTTAGGCCCCTGCACCATACTAGTCAGCTGCGGCCTCCCTCCGGCGGCCCATACATTTGGACGTCCCTGAGCACTTCCATTTCTATCTGGCACCCAGTCGACCGTTGGAAGTCACGATTTTGCGAAAGACCAAGATCTACAGTATGGCACCGTCTAATCTTTGATGTCTAAAACAGGTGCAAGCTCCTTGATTACATAGTCACGAAGCGCTTCCCGCCAAGGACGCATAATGTTGAGCCCGAGCAATTCCAGCTTCAGGTTCCTCATTGCCTCCGAACGGGCTCGGGGAGCTGGCAACGGAAAACTTGCCGACGACACGGGCTCAATTTTTACCTCTGACAGACCCAGAAGGTCCCTTGTCTCTAGCGCTACGTCATACCGAGAGCACCGCCCCTGGTTGGCCATGTGATAGAGCCCAAAGTAACCCGTGTCTAGCAGGCGGTTGATACAAGCGAGCAAATCCTTCGCATATGTGGGGCTACCTTCCTTATCTGAGACAACGCGTAAAGGACTTGTCCCTGTGGTCATCAGTTGACCAATCTTGCCAACAAACTTCTTGTCTCGATGACCACCGCCTATCATCCAGCCAGCACGAACAATGTAATAACGTTGCAGCAAACGTTCAACGGTTACCTCCCCTGCAAGTTTACTTCTGCCATAGACATTCGCGGGCTCCGGTGTATCAAATTCCGTATATGGATCAGGATTACCTCCCCCAAAAACACCCGCAGTACTAACGTATACAAGTATTCCCCCATGAGCTTGACAAGCCAGAGCCACGTTCTGCGTGCCAATTGCGTTAGCGTGGAATGCTAAATCTGGTTCTACTTCACAGCCGTCAACATCGGTGGCAGCAGCAAGGTGAAGGACAACATCAGGCTGGTTTGTCTCCATGAAATTCATAACCGCCGATGGATCCCGCACATCCAGATAATCGAAACCCTCAATTCGATCTGTCAGAACAAGGTCATGATTTTTAAATATGCCATTGACGTAACTCCCCACCATCCCGCCGGCACCAGTAACAACCATCCTCGGTTTTTTCGTTCTAGGATTCATCTAATTTCTCTCATTGTCAGGGCTGGAAACGCTTTTTGAGCAAGGTTTTAAACACAATTGTCAAAAAACGATTCTTGGTCCAGACCCACATACCTCTGGTTAGACGGACCCGGCCATTTATCCGTCGTTTGAAATGGGTGACCCCAGGGTTCCCTTCAGGGTCTAAGCCTTCGAGATTGTATTTCGCCAACCCTTTCGCTTTGGCCCATTGCAGCGCTTCCCATTGGACCAAATTGGAAGCCCCTCTGGAAAATTGCGGCTGATCCTTAGAAACACTGGCACCAACCAGGTAACTAGCACTCCCGTTGAATGAGACGACTAGAGCGGCCGCCGCCACGTTACCATCTGGCCTGGCCGCCGTGAGGATAACGGAGCTCTCAGGGCTACGCATACTCAAAAAACGTTTAGCAATCTCGTAATCTACACCTATAGAAATCCCTTTCCTGGAAGCGGTAGCATCCGCTATGGCATAGAATTGATCCAAGTATTTCGTCGGTTGGTGCTGGTGAACTATCAGCGTTCCTTGCTCCGCTTTCCTTAGATCATTCCTCCACTTCCGATGCAAGGAAGAGCGCAAGACATTCAAATCCTTATCGAGGTCAATATCTGCAGTTAGTCCATTGCGGATTTCCCTGAACCCCTTAGGCAGAAATTGAGAATCTGGCACCAATCCACGATCACAATGAAGATCGAATACCACCACAGAGGATGGGTAAGCCTCAATAATTGCGTCTATGACTCTTTCTAGAAACGGTGAACAATCTTGGGGCACCATACCTCTCCGCCGCCAGACTGGACCACGTGGACAGTAGACTATCCGAAGCCCGAACCAAGACCTCAGGATTAGTTGTGCCGCTGCCAGCGGGACACTGCCATCAGCTACAACAAAGCGTTGTGGTTTCCAACCCTGAAAACGACGAGCCTCCCCCCATTCGTAGCTCTGAGTAAACTCGGCATCTGAAAACTTAGCGCAAGCAGCGTGCCACTCCTCTCTGGTTTCAACACGAGCCAGTTGCAAAACCTTTCGAGGCCCGTCTGACTCACTGGTTAAAACAGGCTTTAGCCTCAAGCCCTCTGATGTTTCTGGGTTAAAGGGCATGGCTAAAAACGTTCATAACCTTTTCCAAGTGGTTGTTCCTTAGATCTTGATGAAGTGGTAACTCAAGTATTTGGGCGGCGAGGCGTTTCGTACCCGATAGATCAGTCTCGCCAAGATCTACCGAACCGGTGACCGGAGCCTCTGGAAATCCCATGTTGAACGACATTCCGTGTCGCATCAACTCATTCGCGACAGCATCTCGCTTCTCCAACATGACCCGAAAGCTAAAAGGAACCACACCATCAGGAAGCTCGCGATAAAGTGCTATAGATCGCAGTCGTTCCTGGTAAAACAGGAAATTCTCTCGGCGACGCTGAATGATCTGGGTCACATTGGCGCGATTAAACACTCGGAGCCCTATCTTAGACATCGCACAAATAGCTTCTTCTGTGAACTCATTGCTCAAAGTCGACCTGGGCGAGCAGAATTCGGTAACCCAATCCAATCGAGGCCGCCAACGTAATCGCAGCATCGCTGTCTTGGATAGAAGACGAGCGACACGCAATCCTGTTACCACCGCACCCAGTCTCAACACGCCATTAGGCACCAACCCCATTTCAACATTTTCGACCAGCGCGCCTCCGTCAGGCAGAGGAAGCCCCTTCCGCAAACTAAACACGGCAGCGCTACCGAATTGCCCGAGCCATCGGCCCTTAAACCGCCCAAATAGAGCATGGGCACAGTCTTCAATGAGTTCTATTCCTGTGTCTCTGGCCAACTGGCATACCTGGTCGAGTTGTTGTGGAAACCCAAAATAATGAACGATGTAGATAGCACGTGTTCTTGGATTAATTTTTCTAGCTATCTCAGCCAGGTCGAACCGCCCGCTGGAATCTATCGAATACAACGTCATCTGAACGGATGCTGCCTCGAACACCTGCACCACATCTCTGCATAAAAAGGAAGGCACCAAGATTGTCTGCCCTGGTGCCACATCAAGACCGCGCAGCAATACTCGGAGGGCATCACAACCACGAGAAAAAAACTTCTCTTTCCCGATGCCAGAAACGTCNGGAAAACGATCCAGCGTNCAGGCAGGTGACAGCAAGTCAGACAACCTGAGGGCCGGCATGGCCGAAATGAACATNAGTAGACAACGACCTGGCTAACTATTGTTTCTAACCCAATTCCACNTGGCATCACACTGTTTGNCTGCTCTTGGNCTAGAGTCATTCGACTNTAATGCCCANCTGATCNAATGNTANAGGCCTGTCTTNTGTTTTNACACCTAAACGGCCAACTACCTTCCTGACNGGNNCTGACCCNNCACCACTCATAACAAGAAAGNTAGGGGCCACGTTAAGACNCCCGNNATGCGGTGAGGCTGTTCAACTTAGCTATATAGGATGGAAGTGCATTTAAATCTGACAAANACGGGACTCCANGCGCCTTCCAACGGGNAAGATCACCGGCCTGAGATCGCGCTACAAAACGAACGCCAGATATTCTGGCTCCTTCATAATCTGTTGCCGAATCTCCAATAAACAAAACTTCAGAAGCCTGCAGTCTGTGCGAATCTAGAATCGACCGAAGCAGTTCTCCTTTTCGTTCTGGCGATCCGAAAACTCCGGCAAAGTATTGCCGCATCTTTCGTCGAGCAACGATCTTCTCCAATTCATTTCCAGGGGTTCCTGACACGATAAACTGCAGCAACCCATCAGAGTGCAGTTGCCTGATCGATTCTAAAGCCCCTAGTACTAACGGAGCAGCAACGACTCCATTAAACACCAGCTCACGGAACTTTTCACATAAAACCTCTAGCTCATTGTCGGGCAACTCACGGTTCAGATAGTGGCGATAAAAATGCCGAAACTTTTCGACGCGTGACACCCCACCGTGTTCCAAATGGTAGGCCACTACCTTCTGAACAATCGCGGGTCCTGAGTCCGCGAACATTCGAGCAAAAGCTTGGGTTTTCACATCGACCGATTCGGCTATCACGCCATCAAAATCAAATGCAACCGCACGGACCATAGCTTAAGATGATGTCCCTGACGCGTGAATCTCGTGTAAACATTCGAGAAGGCCCTGACCCATGTCGGTGTACCGGTTACTTACTAATTTGTCACCAACCTTCGGAGTGAATGAATACGGGGTAATTGCGTAGTGCGATCGGCTCGGCACATTCGCGTACTCAATATGTAAAGGGCGATTGAGTATTTCCTCAATCATCTTCAATAAATCGGTTGCCTTAGTGGGATGATTCCCTGAGATAACAATGTGGCACCCCTTGAACTCGTCTCCCAATGCATCAACGGACAGTCTGGCTGCGTCCCTTACGTGAATGTATTCACGAACATCGGTTTCCAAACCAGCGTAAAGAATCCGGTGTTCGGCAAGGGCCTGTTTTAGGTACCGGAAAAGACTATTCCGAGAATCAGCGCGTGGACCATAAAGACTTCCATAACGAAGAATAGTGCAATTGAGACCATACTGCCGCTGGTACTCCTCAACGTAAATTTCCCCGGCCTGTTTACTACAACGATAGAAACCACCCAAATCACTGTACACGTAAACCGTGCTGGCATACACGAAACGCTTGACACTGGCATCTACGGCCGCAGTCAGTAAGGTTGCAGTGCCGAGAACATTTCGCTTAATGGTTTCGACGGGCTTGGTCGTAGCACCATCCAAGTCGGCCATATCAGCAAACTGATACGCCACGTCTGTATCTTCGAGCACGGTTCGTACAAGATCAGTGTCTGTTATGTCACCAACAACCATGCTTTGCTGTTTCGAGATGTAAGGAGATGGACGTAAGTCGAAAATGGTCACTTGGTGGCCGCGATTGGTCAGCTCATCTGCTACATGGCTTCCCAAAAATCCAGATCCGCCAAACACCACGGTCTTCATTTGTCCTACTTCCTCTCTGAATAGAATGATTTTCGCGAAACCCTAATCACAACCAGTCTCCCCCACTCACTGCCATGCATTCACCCGTAATGTAGTTACCACCGGCCGAAAGCAGGTATTCAATCAGTCTGGCTACGTCTTCAGGCAGTCCGGCCCTCTTGAGGGGAACCAACTCTGCCCGTTTCTTGAGTGCCGCAGCATTTTTCTGTGCACGGCGTGTGTGAAACTGAGTTTGGATGAACCCCGGTGCAACTGCGTTTACCAGAATCCCGTGGGGCGCACCATCACGTGCAAGACATTTGACGAGGCATTCAACACCTGCTTTCGCAACTCCATACCCAAGTGTGTTTGTGCCACCGCCGTGCTGTGCTGATGCGGTACTGGCCAGAACAACTCGACCTCCGCCGACCTTCATATGTGCCATCGCACGTTGCGCCAAAAAGAATGGACCATTGAGATTCACGCGGAGGTCGGCATTCCACTCATCTTCTGAAAGACCTTCCCACGGAACCGGCTTAGTCACTGTTCCTGTTAACTGGACTAAGGCGTCAATCCCACCAGCCCATGCTGCATAAGAATCAACAAGCCTGTGGCAGCTTTCTTGATCACTGAGATCACTGCCGAACAAAGCGAAGTGCTCCTGATCGAGCTGAGCCTCCTCCGCGAACATGTCAAGCGGCACACGATTCTCGCAATAGTGAGCACCAAGCTTTGCGCAGTTGGGTGCGAGGAGTCGGATTAATGCCTGGCCGATATCCCCACTCGCGCCAGCAACCAGCACCCTACTGCCAATCAATCCGTCTCCAGGAGCTGATGCTGACGAGGCTTCGGCAGATTTCGATTTAAAGCTCACAAGAAATAACAGCTTCGGACATAGTCTACGCTGCGAGTGATCACATCAGTGGTCTGGCCAAAACCACGACGCATTTCGATCGACACATAGCCAGTGTAGCCCGAACGGTTCAAGGCTTCACCTATCTGCGTGTGATCGCAGCCGGTCGACCCAGGCGGTGCGAGGCCCGGATCACCGACATGAAAGTGATAAATATGTCGACCATACGCTGAAAGCACACGGTCGACATCCTCGCCTCCTTCAATCATCGCTTTCGCATCCAAATGCAGACCAAAGTTCGGGTGTCCGACCAAACGGACGAGTTCCATGCCCTCATCACCAGACACAATGAATTCTGTTTCCTGCTGCGGAAGCGGCTCAATCGCAACCCGCACACCTAGACCAGCAGCATCGGTCACAACTGAGCGGAACACGTCGGCCGCCCAGGACAAGCACTCTCTCCGAGTACGACCATGGCGTAGCCTATTTTTAGGTGAACCACAGACAAGCACGCCACCACCAAGGTCTTCACACAGCCCAACTAGAAGCTTGAGATACTCGACAACAGCGTCTCGACTATGCTCATCTAAAAACAATTGCAGGTCTGGACGTGTATAAAACAAAGCATGAAACCCTACCAAATCGAGGCCAGCGTCAGCGATGAGATTCTTGATGCGAACGCGTTCGTTCTGTGTCGCCGTGGTCGGCTCTCCCCAAATACAACTCGGCGCCAACTCAACGCCGTCACAATTAAGATCTTTTAGCAATGTCAGATGAGAAGCTAGTTCAGACTCATCCCACGCGATATTCGACACCGCTAGCTTCATTGTGGGGCATTCCTGTTGTGCGTATCGTACGGTGTGTTTGCCTCAGAAAAACCATGCGCACGCAGCCAAAATTCGACGGACGGAACCTGCCACTCGTAATCCACATCCACCCCTCCCCACTGTTTGAGAGGGAAAATGCGACGTCCCATCCAGCGTTGAGGCAGAACACCGTCTTGAAGCCGATCCAAACATCGTGGTCGAACGATTGAGGCTGACATGTCGGCAAAAAACACATCTCCCTGCGAATCACGGTCACAATTTAGAGTTGCAGGGTCTCCGAAAGTTTCAAACGGAACAAACGGTTGTAACAACCCATCGACGCCGATTTTGCGCGCTCGTAGAGGACTCCACATGTTATAGCACGACACTGTCACCGCCGAGTCGATGGACAAGTCTTCCTTGAGCACCTCTATGCCTTCATCCAACGTGCCAGCAAGAATGGTAGCTGCATTACAAAAAAGCAATACCATCAAATCTACCGACTTTCCCAGCTCATCACGAATGTATTGGAAACCATGGACATAGGCATCTTCCCCAAGAGCTTCTTTAGTTGCCAGTTCTGGGGGCCTCTCAATAACACGAGCACCACAGGACGTCGCGATTCCTTTAATTCGCTCCGAATCAGTCGAGACATAGACTTCGTCGACATGCCTCGCCTGAAGAGCCGCCATTAACGGATAAGTCATCATGGGTCGCCCCAAGACAGGGTAAAGATTTTTTCCGGGGAACCCGACACTACCCTCACGACCAAGCAATAAACCAGCTATCATCTGCGGGCCATACCTCCAACAACATCCGATCGATGAATTTGTTGCTCACACGACCGGACAACGCATGCAAGGAGAGCATTGAGACCGGGCTTTAGTAAGATGCTGCTCTCGCAGTTTGCTGTACTTTGGTCCGAGCCAGAGATCACTCAATCTCGTAGTTTTTGCGTTGCCGACCTGAAGAGTCGAGCGATAATCGTTTTCGCAAGGGTTTACCGTGCCATCTGACCAAACAAACATGCGCAACCACAATTCAGAGCATGCTTCAGTGATGTCATTACAAGGGCGTTCATAGGTGCTGTCCCACGGGTTGTAATTGACGAAAGCCACTTGATCAACAAGATCACCCCAGTAAGATTCCATCTGATCAACATCTGGCGTCCCTGGCACTTGCACTCCAGACACCCTAGTCAATAGCTGTGATTTCGGATAGTGTTTTGCTCTGATATCTCTGAACATACGAACGTTCTTGAGCACACGATCTAACTTTCCACGCACACGAAGCTGGCTATAAGCTGGTTCGGAAGCGGCATCGGCAGAAAATACAAGTAACCTCACGTCGGCCTGAAGAATCGCATGACACTTGGCTTCGTCCAAGAGCGAAGCGTTGGTGTTCATCTTCAGGGCGAGAAACTTTCCACTTATGTATCCAAGCATCTCCTTAATATCTGGGCACATAAAGGGCTCCCCACGGGACGCTAGGGTGACGGCCTCAACTTCCCCCACTGCCTGATCCACAACGTGCTTGAAAAGATCGATAGACATAGCGCCCATATGACCGCTATTTTTGTCTGAAAAGGTAGTGTCTGTCTGATAACAGAAGACACACCGGTAGTTACAGAACGAAGTAGGCTCGATCTGTAGACACGGTGGAAAGCTATCGAGCATTTTCTGTTGTGGGTAAGTTTCGTAACGGTATCGATAGAACAAATACCGTGGTAGTTCCTCATCTGTCAGGCGGCTGATTTCTTCGATTACGTTCGTATGAAGCTTGAAGGTAGGGTGTCCCCCAGATTCCGGTGTACCCTCGAGGAGTTCCTTGCACGCCTGTATTACAACCTCTTTGCGCTCGGGTGTAAGACCCACTCTGTCCAGGCTGTCAGGAACACCCTGAATCCGCGGCAGAACACTCTGGAGACCCGCCTGGTGGCGAATGTCAGCGAAACTGTTATGTTTACGATAGGATGATATATCCACGGTATATCACTTCGTCCTTCGGAACCATTACTGTTCCGATTCCTTGGGTTCGACTCGCGCCGCCTCCACCATTTAAATCGTTTGGTATCAATCAGTTAGTTTGCTCAGTCTCCCCGGTCTCCAAAATGCCTCCAAACGTGGGGAAATTTCTCGGCTAGCCCAAGAACATGATCAAGGTATTCAACGACGCTGGACTCGGGTGCATACAACATTGCGTCGGTGACAGCTCCCTCTGCCCTGCAACTTCCTGGATACCCCGCACATCCGAGCCGCACAGCACCTAGGTCGCCACTCCCGGTGGAAGTGCAGCCACAGTGGGAAATCACTGAAGCACGCGATGTGTTGAGAGAACTAGCAACAACTCTTAGTCAGCGATGAGATGAAGCTCACCGGAGCTGCGTCGTCGATTTTCTTGAAACCAAGCCTACGATAAAAAGCTAGAGCTCCGACTGTATCTTCATGAACAAGGAGCAAAACTCTCGTAGCGTCTGTCTCTTTCTCTAGGAAATCCAATATTTTCAATATTACTTGCGGCATTATCCATGCCCCCCTAGCATGCGGCACTGTAAACGCCGGTCCAAAATAAGCATCTGTTTCAAGAATGTGCTTCTTGTAGAGCGGTGTTTTAGCTAACGGAGAACTCACTGCATTCTCATAAACAAAAAAATAGTTAACTATCTGATGGTTCTTTTCCACTATAAAGCATTGAACGCCGAGTGCTCCTATCTCGGAAATGGCCAGCTTGTCACTTTCCTCTTTTGCAGTAAGAAAGGGGAACATGTCTGATTGAATCTTCGAAATATCCGCCCGTTCCGCAATTCGAATGGCATACGATGGGTCCATCTCTGGTAATGAATACCTCAGTTCATCAAGAGCCAGTTCGCAATAGGTGAATCGCCACTTTTCTCTCAACGTGTAACTGCTGTAGTTGATAAAAGCCTTCAGAACTCCAGTGATTCCCTGTGATACCAGTACCCGCCGCACTGCCCTAAACCTGTTCGCTGCTATTGCGGCCAATGACACTCTGTTGCAGTCATCAATTAATGACGCTGCCTCCATTGATGGTAATACTGGCGCCGTTCATATAATCCGATTCCTCAGAAGCAAGAAACGACACGATATTTGAAACATCCTCTGGTCTCGCAATGCGCTTTAGGGGGTTCTCATAGGCTGTCATCTCTATAAGTTTGGCTGGCATATTGTCAAGCAGTGGGGTGTCAACCATGCCTGGCGTGATCATGTTAACCGTGCAACCATATTGGGCTAGCTCCACCGCCAAAGTTCTCGCCAAACCCATCACGCCGTATTTCGCCGTCACATAATGCGACAGACCCTTTGGTGGACGACCTATACAATACTCAGACAAAAGGACGATAAACTTGATTTTCCCCTTTGAAACTATTTGTTCTTTCAAGGATTTCACAAAATGATGTATCGCCTTCAGTTGCAAATCAAGATGTTCACTGTAATCTGTCCATTCTAGGTCCAGTATGCGCGTATTCCGTAGGAATGGGGTGAGAGTAAAAATTACAGCATCAATACGTCCATGTTTCAGCAGTACATTACTAACAACCTCTCTAATATCATCTTTATTCCTAGCATCACATCGCATACATAACAGTTCATCCCCGAGTGGCCCCGTTAACAATTCGTCAAGTTTATTTCTATGTTTATTGTAGGTACTGCACACTTTCATTCCATCACCGAGTAAACGCCTTGTGACAACAGATCCAATGCCACCATTGCCACCAACGACAAGCGCTACTCTCGATTTCATCTTATCCACTAGCGGCATGGACTAGTTCGTAATTGATTGCACTATCAACTCGTTAATTTGACTTTGGCTTCGCCAACCACGATCAAATCGTCACCACGGTAAATTTCCATTTTTAGAGTGACAATCATTATCGCATCAGATTTGTCAGTTACAGTCCCCCTCACTTCAACCTCTTCACCATAGAATAGTGGGAGTCGAAATTGGGCCGTCTGGCTTAAATACAGACTTCTTTCCCCTGGACAGTACATGCCAACTAGAGTAGAAAACAGACCTGCCAACAGCATCCCATGGACGATATTGTCACCGAATCTGCTCTCTTTGCCGAAGTCACTATTAACATGCAACGGGTTCCTGTCACCGGTGAACTGGGAAAAACGCAACCCATCTTCTCTCGTTATAGTCCTGTGAAAAGAGCTGACGTGACCAATCTCTATCCCCCCATAGTCGTGCTTCTCGGCACTAATTTTCATCACCGACACCCAGTACAGATTTTCTAGTCCGCACCTTTCAAACTCACATTGTGCCGTTCAAGAGCCTCACGAATATCCTTCACGCACTTGACCTCATAGACCTCAGCCATCGTGAAATGCACATTAAATTCCTGCTCGAGCGCTGACACCATCATCAGGGCATTGTATGAATCCCAGCTAGGTGTATTTCGTGGCGACGTTTCATCCGTTATCGAACTCTCTTCTATTTCTAGAATTCGCGAGAGAACTGCCAACAATTTCTCATTATTCTCTAGCATGGATCAACCTATTACGCGTCAATGGAGTACTTGTGATGTTGGTATTAACATCTGGATTTCGTGGTCGAGAATAGGAGTCTCTAAAACTGTCGTGAGGTGTTCGCCATCGCTTGTCTAATGGATTCGCATCGAGCTTTTCTCTGAGTCGAGCGAGACCCATCAACACAGACACAGAGTCAGCGGGACCGTGACGTGACGCCCCCCACTACCGCGCCGGCCTCCACTACTTGTGAAGCAGTCATCTGGTTAATGGTATTCCTGTAATCGAGTATGCGGTCCATGGTCAGTCCCTTGCCGAGCAAATACGCAATCTCCCAAAGTGTATAGTCCGGGTTGACAGCAACTGGCCCGCTTATGTCCAAGAACAGCTGATCAAGTAAAGTACACGCTTCGTGGGCATTCATCGTAGCGTGGGACCACCGCAACCCGCTACCCGTCAGCTTGTATTTGTCTGCAACCTTGTGAACCGGAGTATGGTGCAGATAGTAGAACGGTTGCAGGAAGTAAAAATCGAGTCTCGAATTCTCAATAAACTCGGCCGTTGCGGAGACTGTCTGGGGCGTTTCTCCAGGATATCCAACAATGAAAGCTCCCACCGTCATTATGCCTTGGTCTTTGAGCCACCTGATGCTTGGGGCATAGAATTCAGTTGCACTCCCTTTGTTCATATTTTGAAGAATTTCGTCCGATCCAGATTCAATACCGAGGAACACGCCCTGACAGCCGCTACGGCTCATTTTCTCCACCAGCTTTTCATCTACGAACTGGCCCCTGAGGAACGAGTACCAGGGTAAGTCGAGACCGGCCTCAATCATTCTATCTAGCAGCTTCTCGAAGCGGGGCCGTGGCACGTTGAATGTGTCATCGACAAAGAACACCGCGCCTGCGCCGCTGTCCTTTGCGCTCCGAAGCGTAGCCATTACATTGTCAAGGTCCATTAGGGCCAGTTCCCCAGCGATCGTCGGGTAGGAACAGAACGCGCACTTGAAGGAACAACTTCTGGCCGTTCGTAAGTGGACGATCGCCCCCTCCTCGATCCCTTTGAAATCAATCAACGTATCATTGATGTCATTATCTTCAATAGCCCTAGAGTTAATAGCGACCTGGCCGTCCTCATTCTTCCAAATCAGATTGGACACCTCACTCAACTTGTTTGGCCATGCATTGCAAAGTTCCAGAATTGTACTTTCTCCTTGAACGTCATTTACAAACGCGTCACACCCAGAATTAAGCAGATAATCTCGCTTTTCTTGGTCGTTCATGTACATCAAGGTGGTGAAGATGTGATGGCCTCCGGCCACGAGAAACGCTTCAGGAAGATGCTTCCGAATGAGCTGACCAGCGTCACTTAGGTGCCTACCACTTAAAACAAACGTTGTGCTCAACACGACGACCTGTGGGCCGAAATCTTGCAGGCTTCGGAATTCCTTATCCACGTTGTCTGAATCCAGGTAATTGACGTGGACTACATCAACCCCGTTGCGCCCCAAGTGAGACTGTAAAAGGAGACTTGCACAGAGTTTCATCTCCCAAACTGAGAATTCGTCCTGCTGAGGGACGCCAAGCATCTTTTTTAGGTAAGCAATGTGGTCAACCAGTTTGTCGCCATCCGTTAGCACCCGCGTGTATTTATGAAGACCAAGAAGTAACTCACGCTGCTTCGGATCGTCATGAATCTGAATGGTCGTCGGAGCCGCGGCTATGTGCCCGATGACCGCCAATCTAATAGGCAAGGGGATCTTCTCCTCTACACTCGTGACCCGATTCACTCGCCACCGTAGCACAAACCAGAGCGTAGGTACGAGTATTCGCTCGGAACTGGACCATTAAACTCGATTTCCGAAGCATTCCGTTCGCTGCCGACCTGGAATCCCCTGCCAGCCGGGTCGAAACAATGACCCACGAACTCTTACGATATCTGTAAAGGGAACGCGCGTAT
>PBAS01000012.1 GCA_002716625.1 Phycisphaeraceae bacterium
CGGGAGGAGGATATGGCCGCAGTGCAGAACCAGCTTGGTTGTCGAGTCTGGGTCAACCCTCTACACACTGAGTAGCCAGCCGTGGCCTAGAACAACCAACTACGACGAATCCATTTGACACGGCGGATGCTAAGACCACTGATCGCTTGGTAATAAGTTGATATGGCTTTCGTTTTCTCAATGGTAGGTTGTTTACTTACAGGTTGCCCCCATTGCTCCTGGGAGATGCAATGCCTTGAGTCTAGTGTGCCTGACAGGGTGCTCTGTTAAAGCAATCCTTTGGTACTGGGGATCTGATTGCCAGTGATCAATACCGCTTGACGAAGTGACCGTCCTAGTGCTTTAAAGATGGCTTCGGCAATATGATGGTTGTTATCCCCGCATGGTGCCTCGATATGGCAGTTAAACCGGCCGTTACTGGTTAACGCAACAAGAAATTCGCGAACCAGTTGTGTGTCAAAATGACCGATCTTCCCCCCTTCTTCAGCAAATTGAACGCCATAGGTCAGTGAGGATCTGCCTGATAGGTCGATACTCACACGGGCCAGCGCCTCGTCCATGGGTACGGAGGCAAAGCCATAACGTTCAATTCCTTTCTTGTCACCCAGTGCCTGGTCGAGCGCTTGGCCAAGCAGAATGCCGACATCCTCGATGGTATGGTGATCGTCGATGTGATGATCACCTTTCGCCTGGATTTTCAAGCCGAGTTGGCCGTGTCGAGCCACATGGTCAAGCATGTGGTTGAAGAATCCAACCCCTGTATCAATCTCGTAGTCACCCCCATCGAGGCATAGCTCGACTGTTACATTGGTCTCGCTTGTTTTGCGAGTTAAGGTTGCACGCCGAATATTGGGTTGCTGTGACATTAATTCCTTACCACGTTCTCAATTGACTTTGAAATCTTCTGTCTTCGTCGGCCAGCCGGTCCATATCTATTGACCATTTGATATTGTCTACCTCATCTGCGATGCAGACTACATGGCGTCAATCGCTAGCAGCAGGGCATCGGTTTCTGCCGGTTGACCAACGGTGATTCTAAGCCGATCACATAGCCGGCTCTGATCAAAGTATCGCACAAAAATGCCCTGTTTCTTGAGCGATTCGTAGATGGTTTTGGC
The DNA here is from genome assembly GCA_002716625.1 of Phycisphaeraceae bacterium. GTDB lineage: Bacteria > Planctomycetota > Phycisphaerae > Phycisphaerales > Phycisphaeraceae > UBA6626. The sequence continues at coordinate 1,119 of PBAS01000012.1, forward strand.
GGTTGGGCCGGATTTGGCTGGTTGGCACAGTAGAAAGTTCGATTCGCTTGGAACCACATCAAATCCGCGTTCGGTCAACTTCATAGTCAGGCGGCTGCGTTCCTTTTTGACAGCCTGCCATGTTTTTACCGCCTGATCCCGATGTTCTAATGCAGCGATCGCGGTAACTTGAGAAATCACGTCGTTGGCATAACTATCTCGGGCCTTGGTAAGTGCCTCTATGAGTGAGGGATGGCCTAACCCATAACCAAATCGGAGGCCGGCCAGGGAGTAACCCTTGCTCAGTGTTCGCAATAGCAACACATTGTCGAGTGAGTTGTTTTTCCGCAATAGTGATATTGCGTCGTGCGCAGCAAAATCAACATAGGCTTCATCCACCAGTAATACGGCATGTTCCTGTAACTGCCTTGCGATCGCCTCAAGTTGGGATAAGGACCTTAGGCAACCGGTGGGTGCATGTGGGTTGACGAGGATGGCAAGTCGGCAGTCATTGTGGCGGACGATATCCGAAAAGTCCTTTGCCAGGGACCAGTCATCACCCAGTGGAATTTGGGTGACCGGTGTATCATGGATCTGTCCTAGTGTGGTGAACAACGAATAGGTTGGTTGCGAAATGGCAAGTCCACCTCGCGTGTGATCACCAGTTCGTGGTTCACAGAAGACCGTGATCGCCAGACGTAAAAGCTCGTCACCACCATTTGTGGATATGATCATGTCGGGCGACAACTCGTGAACCTTGGCGGCAGTTTGGCGAAAGGCCTCCGCCGTTGGTTGGGGATAACGACGTAACATATCGCCGTTGACACTGGAGATAGCCTCCAGCACCTCGTTAGCCGGTGGGTAGGGATTCTCGTTGGTGTTAAGCTTGATAACATGCTCGCTGTCCGGCTGTTCACCGGGCGTGTACGGGGCAAGATGGGCGACATTTCGTCTTTGATATGACATGGGGGCGTGAAATTCTCCCACTGTTTTGCAACTTGGTCAATTACTTTGTCATCCTGTTGGGTTGACTTACACTGTGCTTGATGAGGTTGGGGCACACGATATGGCTTGCAGTACTGCTGGGTTTATTTCCGGTGGATCTGGTGTTGCCTTCTCCAGCAGGCCCCGCAACGGGTCCCATGGAGGTACATGGGGCCGAACAGGGTGATATTGACAGCACAATCAAATCAGCCATTTATCAACTCCGGTCGAGCATGCGGCAGACCAAGGATGGTCGCCATGAAGGGATGTTGCGTACTTTGCGGCAGTGGCGGGATCCTGATTTGGCCCCTCTTTTTGAGCGATTAATTGAATCCGATAAGTCAAAGTTGCAGGTTCACGGCATGCTTGGTCGTGCAGCATGTGATCCAAGTCATCAAATTGATCTGGCAGCTTTGGCCAGTTTGAAAGACAGTTTGACGCAATTTGTTGTTGTAACATCGGCCATGGATGCGGGAATGTTGGATCCTGATGGTGCGATGCAACTGATGGGCTGGTCTGATCTGTCACCACAATTGCGCCTGGCATTGGCCACTTATTTGCACCGCAATCAAGTAGAACACGATTTGGACCATCTACGCCAATTGCTTGACTCGCCAAAGATATCCCATCGTGCGATGGTCGCGCTGCTGCTGCTGCAAGCAGGTGACAATCAGGCTTTGGCCGAACTGGAGGCATTGAACCATGCAGATCATGAAGGTCGTAATGCGGTTCTAAGGGGAGTCTTGGATACAGCGTTTCGCGGCCAGATGGATCGGATTGCGCCGTGGGCCCTGCAGGTTGCAGCGAATGCAGAGCATGACAAGGGTATGCGTCGGTTGGCCATGGTGGTTGCGCTGCGGTTTGGTGCACCGGGTGCTGCAGAAATGTGGTATGACGAGTTCAAGGCAACAAATGATTCTGTCGACATGTTGCGCTTGGCGACGATGGCATTATCAGTAGCCCATTGGTCCCCATCGGATTTGTTTGGGCCCATGCTGGTGCACGATAATCCGCAAGTCCGGTTGATTGGACAAGCAGCTATTGCGGTGGCTTCAGGAGAAGGGGTGGTTGATGCATTGGCCAAATTGATTGCAATGAACAGGTTGCGTATCAGCCAATGGGTGGTTAATTACACCAAAAATTGGGCCGACGACGAAGTGGCCCCGGGGGTTTGGTATGCGTTGATAAAGGCTCTTGATGATAGCCCAGCCCGACAGCAGCAGCGGTATGTCATGGCGGTGACGGCATCTAGATGGCTTGCGGATCGGTACCCGGATCAGGCCGCCAAGTTGTTGCGGCCTGTTTTGACCAATCCGCAGTCCAGTTCACGATTGGTATCGAGCATTCTCCTAGGTGTCGTTCAATGTCAAAATGTTAATATATTCTCGGCATTGAATGATCTTGAACCTACGGGTGATACCAAAATCGATGGGTTGGTATTATTAATTGCTGCTCGGTCCGGTCGTGCATTGACGGATGAAGAACTGCATCGTTTGGCGCTTATTGTTCGTGGCGGAGGTCAATTTGCACCTAACCTTCGTCTTCACGCAGCGTGGGCTTATCTGAAGTATACAGACCAGGAAAAATTGGCTTTGGCAGTTGCTTTAGACGATTAATTTGTGCGAACCGTATCATAAGGATGAGTAAATAACGCATGAGTGTGATCCCTCTTAGTCAACCAGATATCTCAAAAGCTGAGATTCAAGCAGTTATTGATGTTCTGCGCTCGGCAAGGCTCAGTGGCGGATCTCGTCAATCCCGATTCGAGGACATGATGGCCGAACTGACTGGCCGCAACCACGGTATAGCGGTCAGTTCCGGTACCGCGGCGTTGCATCTGGTTGTCCAGGCCCTGGATATTGGTCCTGGTGATGAGGTGATCACCACGCCATTTTCCTTTATCGCATCAGCAAATAGTATTCTCTACGCTGGCGCGAAGCCGGTGTTTGTGGATATAGAGCCACAAACGCTGAACCTTGACGTATCCAAAGTGGAGCAGGCCATTACCGAGCGGACCAAAGCCATCCTAGGTGTTGAAGTGTTTGGCAGCACCGCAGGAATGGATCAACTGGCCGCCATTGCGGGTCGCCATGAAATCCCCTTGATTGAAGATGGGTGTGAGGCGCTTGGCGGCCGGCATCGGGGGCAACCGGTTGGAGCTTTCGGTCGGGCAGCAGTATTTGGGTTTTATAGCAACAAGCAGATCACCACGGGGGAAGGTGGCATGATTGTTACGGACGATGATCGCTTGGCCCAGTCCTGTCGGCTAATGCGTAATCAAGGACGTAGTGACCTGTTGAACACGGATACCAAAGCCTACCAGAGCTTGGGTGGTGCATTACTGGCGCATGACAGGCTCGGCTACAACTATCGGCTTTCGGAAATCGCCTGTGCATTGGGGATTGCCCAGTTAGAACGGCTAGATGAGATGTTGATGGCTAGACGCGAAGTGGCCTCGCTTTATATCCGTAAACTAATGGATTTTCAGGACCTGATCCTTCCTAATGTTAAATCACCCGATGCAATGAGCTGGTTTTCTTTTGTTGTACGGTTGACCGATCAATATGGTCAAGAACAACGGGATCGGGTGATTATGGGGATGCGGCGACATGATATTGGCGCAGCAAACTATTTCCCATGTATCCATCTTCAACCTTTCTACCGTCATCAGTTTGGATATGAAAAAGGTGCCATGCCAATTGCTGAATCAGTGAGTCAGCGTACAATCGCATTGCCATTTTATACGAAAATGGACGAGACTCAGGTTGAGCTAGTTGCACATACCCTGAAGGTTATGTTGCAACGTGAGCAATTATTAAGACCTTGATGATGCGGCCTGTACATGCATCTGGTTCGCAGTTGACTCTATACATTAAACAGAAAGTGGCACACATCCCCATCCTGCATCACGTAGTCCTTGCCTTCTACGCGGAGCTTACCGGCAGATTTTATCGCTTGTTCGGATTTGTATTCTTCTAGATTAGCAACGGTATGAACTTCGACGCGAATGAACCCACGCTCGAAGTCAGTGTGGATCGTACCTGCGGCTTGGGGAGCGGTACTGCCGATGGCAACCGGCCAAGCTCGAATTTCCTTTGGGCCTGCGGTAAAGAAGCTTTGAAGGCCCAGTAGATGGTATGCTGCTCTGGCTAAAACATGAAGTGCCGGCTCGGTTAAACCGAGACCTTCAAGCATTTCAGTACGTTCAGTTTCGTCCAACTCACCTAATTCAGCCTCCAGTTTGGCGCATACCGAAACCATTTGCCCACCATGGTCAGTGGCGTATTTATGGACACGCTGAACGTGATCGTTGGATCCTTCGAGATCATCTTCTGATACATTGGCAACGAATAGGGTGGGTTTAGCCGACAGCATGGCGAAGCTCTTGAGCAGCTTCTGCTGTTCACTGTTTAGATCGTCCATCAGGCCACGCAGGGTTCGTCCCTCACTGAGTTGTGCTTCGCATCGTTCCATCAACTCGAGTCTTGCCTTGGCCTCCTTTTCGCCAGTGCGGGCTTTGCGTTGCGCGTTCTTGATCGAATTTTCGACAACTTCAAGATCGGCGAGCATGAGTTCGGTTTCAACCTGATCAATATCACGAATAGGATCAATAGTATCGTTGATGTGCGGTACATCCGGATCCTCAAAACAGCGAACCACATGGAGAATTGCATCAACATTTCGGATGTGAGCCAGGAACTTGTTACCTAGCCCTTCGCCCTTACTGGCCCCGACAACCAGTCCTGCAACGTCGACCAGTTGCATGGTGGCAGGAACGATTTTTTGGGTCTCGATATGATGGTTGATTGCGGCAAGCCGTGGGTCAGGGATCTGGACAATGGCCAAGTTGGGTTTGGCTGAAGAACTGCCTCCGGTATCAGTTCGCAGTGCGGTCAGCGCGCTGAATACCGCTGTTTTTCCGATATAGGGTAGTCCAACGATTCCTGCTTCCATGGCTGTCAGTGGTAACGTTACGGGTGTTGGTCTGCAAGTACCCGGGTCAGGCATCACAGGCATCAAGACCCAAAATCTGGCATTGGCCGGGATCGGCGGGCACAGTGAGCATACCGTCCGCGACTCTAATTTGCACGGGCGTGCCGGTTGTATCATTAAAATCTGTGCGCCGAACCAGTACTTGGTTGCCCACACGCAGGCCGGAAATAACCGGGCTTATCTGATTGGGAACATTAAAAGTGATGGGTATACCCTTGTTGAGCCACTTGGTGTATCGCAGCGATTCGGCCCACACCTTATGGATCAACGGTACTTCACGCGTATTTTGTTCCGGTAGACACCAGAGAAACAAGCTGTCACAACCGCGAAGTATCAGATGCCACAAGAGTTCTTGGTAGGCTGACGTGCTCATTTGCTTGATGGTGGGGTCACCTGGATCGGGTTCATAGATTGTCTGGTAATGGACGAAGGGAATGAGGGGGATGTCAAAACGGGTATGTGCGGCCGCATTCGATCCGACACGCAGCATATTGTAGAACCATCGGAAGTCACTGTTCTCGTAATTGTACCAGCCATAAAGTCGTGCCCATGGATATGCCACGGGCATGGCAAATGTGTAGTTGGTGAGTTCAAATTCGTGGTACCAGCGACGGCAGGGGGCTAGTTGGTCTAGATGGTGGGGGTGATACTCAATGAAGTCCTCAAAATAGTCGTACCAGTATCGAAAGCCATCATGTGGGTAGACGGCGTAGTTTCCAACCAGAGCAGAGGGAAAACGCGATAGGATTGGGTCGGTGTAACACAGCCGCGTGGCTTCTGCTCGCTTGACGCGAACAGCATCTTGGAACGCTTCAAATTTATCTAGGTGCGGGATACGTTTTCGGCACACAGCACAACGTTTGGCCGCTTCCCACGCACGATTGATCTCCAGTGGGCCATCAATTTCCCAGTCACCCCACACCATGTCGATTTGGAGCCCTTCTTGCTTATAGGCGGACACGAAGAATTCGATTTGTTTTCGCATGGATTCGTATCGATGATCGATGCGGAAAGGACAGCCAATGCGGCCACTGGGAATTGATGAGTCAAAAAAGGGATTGCCCTGATCATCGAGATGTGCGGTACGGGAGTCTCCATTGAAAAACCCATACATGACGCGTGTGGCATCGATACAGACATGTAATCCAAGATCCTTTTGTATCCGAGCTACGCGTAGTCCATCGGCAAGGGTCTTTTCTTTTTTCTTCCATTGCCATTTCGAGATGACGGCGACACCGTGCCCAATCAGATTTTCAACGATTTGCCGTTGATGTAACTCATCTTCCACGATGGCATCATGGACGGGCCAGAGAAATAGAGGTAGACGCTCGCCGAGGGGATATTCAAGAGTCTTGGTGGTCCCAAGGATGTCACGGACACCGGCGGGATCTTTGTGATAAATGCTGTATTTACGGGTGTGTTCCATGAACGATCATGTACCGTAAGATTTGGGTGATCTGTTGGCGTGATTCTAAATATAAATATTGTGTTTAACTATGTCTCCAAGAGTATCCTGATTATAATCAGGATACGTGGTTTTCACTGCGGTTCAGAAAAAGCCAGGGGATATCATGATTTCATTTATTATTCCTGCATACAACGAGGAAGGTGTGATTCAATCGACCATTGTTGCCGTGATGAAAGTTGGTCGGGCGATTGGTGGGAGTTTTGAAGTACTCGTGGTGGATGACAATTCATCGGATCAAACTGGAAAGATCGCCGAGCAATGTGGAGCTCGTGTTGTGCATGTAACCCACCGTCAGATTGCAGCCACGCGTAATACGGGCGCCAAGGAGGCCAAAGGTGACCTTTTTGTCTTTGTAGATGCGGATACATTGGTCAATGAAGCGGTTGTCCGGGACGCGGTTGAAGCGATTCGTGGTGGAGCGATAGGCGGAGGTTGCCTGTTTAAGTTTGATGGTAAAGTGCCTTGGCTTGCCCGACTCACTGTGAGTTTGACCATGCTTGTTGGTCGATGGAAAACGCTGTGTGGTGGGTGTTTTATGTTTGTTACACGCAAGGCATTCGAGGAATTGGGTGGATTTGATGAGAAAATGTATGCGGGGGAAGAACTTGGCCTGTGCCAAGGACTCAAGCGACTAGGCCCGTTTGTATTGTTAAAACGGTATGTGACAACTTCGGGACGTAAGGTGCGTACCTATTCTTCCCTTGAACTCATGTGGTTTGTGATACGCCTGTTATTCAAAGGAACCGGTATGGTGGCAGATCGTCGCGGTTTGGACTTTTGGTATGGCACGCGGCGTGAGGATCTGGGGTGAAGCCATGGTTCGGTTTAGATAGATTATTTTGACATTCACAGCGTCCTGTGGGAGCGTTGGGTTGTCAATGACAGGGCAAGGATCGCAAGTAATATTCCGCTGGATGGTTCAGGTATGATTGGCTTACGATTGGTGGCGGGCGTCAGGTTAATTGACAGGGTGGATCCTGTGCTCCAATTGGCGCCGATGATACTGAGGTCTGCGACATCAACAATGCCATCTAGGGTGAAATCTGCATCGGTCCAAAGCCGGTCGGTTAACTCGTAATTTGCGCCCAGAATGCTTAGGTCACTTATATCTATCAAGCCATCAAGGTTTGCATCACCAGGGTGGGCAACCGCAGAAACCAAATTTGCAAATGCAGTTGATCCGTATAGATCGATAAATGCTCCCTTGAATAATAGCAGGTCCGCATGAGTACTTAGTCCATCTCGGTCAAGATCTCCTTTCAGGTACGATTCATACGAAGATGGTCCGGGAAAATCGGTAAGGAAAAAATTGCTGAAGATGGTGAAATCAGAATCATCTAAATCCTGATCACCATCAAGATCTGCTTCAGTTAATCCAGGCAATGTAACGGGGCGGCCGGTGCCCCGTACCGTTGGCATATCGGCACCAACATCAAAAAGCCATGTCATGAGTTGTGCTCGAAGCTGGGCGACAATATGTGGTTTGGAGGCGAAGAGATTCGTGGTTTCGCCCAAGTCTGATGAGAGATCATACAGCTCAATTGTCTTGTCTTCGTAATTGTAGAGGAGTTTATAGTCTCCGCTGCGGATTACAGAACGAGGGCGGTGGTTGCGACCTTCACTCAACTGATATCCGGGAAAATGCCAGAAGATCGCATCGCGATCGAGTGAAGCATCGGCATTCAATAGGATGGGGACCAAGCTTTGCCCATCCAGTGGATAATTGTCCGGTAGAGTAGCATTGGCTAGCTGGGAAAATGTTGTATAGAAATCAATGCCTATGACCGGTGTGTTACTCACCGTTCCGGCATCGGCAATCAATCCAGGGCTCCAGGCAATCATGGGTGTGCGGATGCCGCCCTCGTAAAGCTCGCCTTTTTGTCCGCGAAGTGGCGCATTACTTGTGGGATCGGAAGTTGATTGTTCTAGCCCCCCATTGTCGGAATAAAAAACCAAAAGCGTATTGGTTGCTAATTTATGTCCTGGATTTCGCGGATCATCCGTCGTGTTGAGGTAATCCATGATCATTCCGATGCTCTGGTCAAAGCCATCGACCAACGCGGCATAAGCAGGGTTGAGATGGTTTAGGGCCAGAAGGATTTCTTCGTCTGGCATGTCATCAAATTTTTCATTGTATTTGTCGAGTAGATCAGGCCGGGCATGCGTGGTGCTGACCGGCATATGCGGGGCATATTGTCCAATATGCAGAAATAGCGGTTTATTCTTATGGTTATCAATAAAGTCGATTACTGCATCGGTAATCGCATCAGTTATATGCTTGGGTTTACCTGCTAATACATCTGATCCGGTGAGTATTTGAGATTCTTCAGGTGTATACGGTTGTGCATAGGCATCCAACTGGGGTCCAACCCTTTCACCGAACTGCCAGAAACCCTCATCGAAAGTTGCGTGATAACTTTTAGTGGATCCGCCCGACCCACCTCCGATATTAAGGTCAAAGCCCCGATGATGTGGTGCACTGGGTCCTGTATTTTCACCAACGTGATATTTCCCGAAATGCGCGGTGCTGTAGCCGGCATTTCTTAGTGTATCGGCAATGGTGATGGTGCTTTCAGGGAGCTTGTTTACTTTTTCAGACCCAGGCAGGCCGGGTCCTTGTACTGGGCCGATCAACGGTAGTGATACGTCCTCCTCTTTGGTTCTTTGGCCATAAACTCGGTTTCCACTGCGTGGTGCATATTGACCACTTAACACTGCGGCCCTTGATGGACTGCACCGTGGACCTGCTGAATATGCATTGTTAAATGAGATACCCTGTGCTGCCATTATTTCAAGGCTCGGCGTTTCATAGTAGTGGCTGGCATTGTTTAGATTGGTGGTATTGACGCTCACATCTACCCAGCCCAGATCATCTGCCATCATTAAAATTAGGTTGGGCTGTGGTGTCGTCTGACCAAATGCAGCGCTTGGGTGGCACATGAAGATAGCAATGGCGGTCATGGTAAGGGCAACAACTGACCGGGGTTTGTGGTACACGTATAGAAAACTCCAGATTATGGAGGCGATAAGGGCCGTCGGAGTTCTTATTGAGATTCTCATACCGTCATGATTCCTGCTCAATTGCACAACGACGATTCTCAGTGGGCTCCGAAGCAAGGAGTGTTTTGCTTTTGGGATAATTTAGTATAGGTGGAGGTTGGCGTGTTCCGAAGCGGGTTTACTCTTATTTGGATTAAGAATAACATTCCCCATCCCAGTTTTCGCACTAAATTACCCATATTAACAGCCCCCATGGTTTGTGATGGTGGTAATACAAGTCGTCTTATCCAGCAGATAGCTATATGGCGAATGAATTGAGTGGTCTTTGGCGGATTTTGGGGCGAGGTGGTGTGCTGACCGGCATTGTGGTTATTGTATTTCTACTGCCCACAGCCAGCTTTGGTCTCGCTGGTGCCCCTTCACAGAATACTAAACCCAACATCCTCATTTTGCTTTCTGATGATCAAGCATCCAACACAATGGGTTGCATGGGAAACCCTGTCGTTCAGACCCCCAATCTGGATCGGTTGGCCCGACAGGGCATCTTATTTCGAAATGCATTCGTGACAACATCGGTTTGCAGTGTAAGTCGGGCCAGTTTACTCACCGGGCAATATGCCAGTCGTCATGGGATTGAGAATTTCTCTGACTCCCTTTCGCTTGCGGCGTTGTCCCAGACCTATCCGAGTCTTTTAAAAGACGGTGGATACTACACGGGTTTTATTGGTAAATGGGGAGTGGATCCACGTAACAAGTCTGGCATGGCAATGGTTGCGGAATCATTTGACTATTGGGCGGGTGCTTCCCACCAGGCAAATTATTGGCACCAGAAGCGGTGCCGTTATGTTCGTCATAACGGTATTAGGAAAAAGCAGGATGGTATTTGCGACTGTCCGTCAGCTGGCCGGGGCAAATCCGGCCCACGTCCACGGACCGGTCGAGCGTATCTGTCTGAGCCACTGCATCTGACCACGGAAATTATTCCAGATAAAGCCGAGCAGTTTCTTCGATCACGTGATGTTAACAGGCCTTTTTGTCTTTCCATTAGTTTTAAGGCACCGCACGGTCCTCTGGAGGATTTTTCCCCACAGTTAGCCAAAATGTATGAAGACTCTGTCATGCCTATGAGCCGTACGGCAACACCTGAACTGGCGGATGATCTGCCTCGGTTTCTTCAATCTACTTTATCCGGTAAACGTGGGCGGGCATATGTCAGCAATCGGAAGATACGCGGGAGACTTCAACGGCAATTGCGACATTATTACAGGCACATCACTGGGCTTGATCTAGCCGTAGGGCGGATACTAGGACGTCTGTCAACGCTGAATCTCGATGGTAATACGGTCATCATCTTCTGTTCGGATAATGGCATGATGTTTGGTGAACATGGCCTTGGTGGCAAGTGGTTGATGTATGAAGAATCGATCCGTGTGCCGATGATCGTCTATGATCCAAGAGTAATCAGCTCAGGACCTGATCGTATCAGTGATGAAATGGTTCTTAATATCGATGTGGCGCCGACGATTATGGAATTTGCCGGTTTTAATGCCCCATTGTCCATGCAGGGTCAGAGCATGGTGTCACTGCTGACAGAACCATCCATGGCATTTCGTGAGGACTGGTTCTATGAGCATCATGCATTGTCGGATCATATTCCCGCATCGGAGGGAGTTAGGACGCGTAACTGGAAGTACATGCGGTTTATTAACGAAGACCCTATTTATGAAGCATTGTATGATCTAGAATCGGATCCACAGGAAACTCAAAACCTGGCCTCTCTAAAACAATACAATCATATTCTGTCCAATATGCGGGCAAAGTGTGCTCAACTGAAGCAAGCCGTGAGGTGATCGCAGATAAGTAGCGATGGCCTACTAGATGATTTATGGCCAAACGACCCAATATCGTCATTACCATTGCTGATGATCAGCAGCCCCATACGGTTGGCGCATTGGGGCTTCGGGGTATCTCCACGCCCGCCCTCGACGACATGGTTGACGGGGGGACCTGCTTTACTCAAGCCCACCATTTCGGATCGACACATGCGGCCATCTGTGCACCTAGCCGAGCCATGCTGCATGCGGGAAGAAACTATTTTAATTTGCCGCTTGCCCTGCACTCCAAATGGCGGTTTGGGGAACTCAGTGAACGGGAACGAGATGAATTTCACCAATCAATGAAGGCGATTCCCCTTTTGGGACAGTTACTTGGGCAAAATGGCTATCATACCTTTGGTACGGGCAAATGGCATAATGAAAGAGTAGCATTCAACCAGAGTTTTCAGGCAGGTCGTAATATCTTTTTTGGGGGGATGAGCGATCATGATCGTGTGCCGATTTTTGATTACGACCCAAGCGGGCGATACCCTGCAAGTCAGCGTAGGATAGGCGAATCCTTTTCATCCGATCTTTTTGCTGATGCGGCAATCGAGTTTATCGATCGTTATGACGGTGATGAGCCGTTTTTTTTATATGTCGCTTTTACCGCTCCACACGACCCCCGTACGCCACCGCCGCAGTATGATGAGATGTATCGCCGCGACCAGATCGAGTTGCCGCCCAATTTCATGCCTCTTCACCCGTTTGATAATGGTGATATCTATAACCTGCGTGATGAGTTGTTGGCCCCATGGCCACGGACCGTGGATATGATCCGGAACCACATGGGGGATTATTATGGCATGATCAGCCATATGGATCAGGCCATCGGACGCATCCGGCATGCATTGACACAAAAAGAAATCATCGACGATACAGTGTTTATTCACACCGGTGATCATGGTCTTGCGATTGGTGAACACGGCTTGATTGGCAAACAAAGCATGTACGAGCATTCCGTCCGGGTGCCANTACTCATGACAGGTCCNAGGATCACGGCGGGGCGAANAATCGATGCNCTGACCTATCAACATGACCTCTACCCCACCTTGTTAGAGATCGCAGNTATACANGTTCCACCAACTTGTGATTTCCTGTCGTTGTTACCGTTGTTGGACGGTAAGTCAAGAAATGTACGACACACCATTTTCAGTACCTATATGAACTTTCAGAGAATGGTAAAAGATAAGCAATATAAACTGGTCCGGTATTACCAACAGGGCGGTGACGGGTGCGATATCCTTCAACTGTTCGATTATCTTAATGATCCTAACGAGATGTCAGATCTTATAGGTGAAGAGGATCTGGCTGGATGCATTGAATCCCTGCAGGTTGAACTTGATCGCTGGATGGAGCAGGCAAATGATGGATTGGCAGGTCAGCCGTGGCCGGGTACGGCTGGCAAAGGGCTATGATACACGGAAATGCTACTGGGCGATGATAGCCGTTTCGAAAACCTGACTCATAACTCGACTTGGTCGATAGGATTGATGGCAGGTAAGTTTAATTGAAATTTTGGGGTAGGGACTAAGGTGCAGTAAGGTGCTCGAAAGATCAAAACAATTGCTATATGGGCTTTTTGTTGTCTCAGCGACATTACTCGCGGGGTGTGTTGTTGGCACTGGTTTAGATTCGACGCCGATGGCACTCAATCTGGCTGGTGAACGGATCGATCCTCTGCAGGAATCTCCTGCAGCAACGACAGTTCTGGTATTTGTGAGAACCGATTGCCCCATATCCAATCGGTATGTTCCACAGATTAAGCGGCTTGGCCAGAAGTTTTCTGATCATGCTGTAAAGTTCTATCTTGTTTATCCAAATCCAGATGTGACGGTTGGCCAAATTAAGGATCATCAGGACGAATATGGACTTCAGTACGCGGTCCTCCGCGATCCCCAGCATGTTTGGGTTGATATGACCGGGGTTACTGTTACTCCAGAGGTTGTAATTTTTGATGTCAAACGGCAGATGGTCTATCGGGGTCGGATTGATAATCGGCATGTCGATTTCGGTGTGACTCGTGCGTTCGCCACACAGCATGATCTAGAGCGAGCACTGGAGACTATCGTGGCGGGCAAGAAGCCAAAGCCCGCTACAACCACGGCAGTGGGATGCTTTATCTTGGATCTCAAGTCATGACCACAAGATGTCAGTGGCCTGTAGCGGTATGTTTTATCTTTTCAACAGTGGTTGGGGGTTTCCCTGTTGCTGTTAGCCTTGGGACCGATCAACCCGGTCGGATACAACCGGTTGATGAGAGTCCCACATTTATCCGGGATATCGCACCTATTCTGTTTGAGAACTGCGCATCGTGCCATCGCCCCGGTGAGGTTGCGCCATTTAGCTTGCTCAGTTACAAAAATGCTAAACGTCGTGCCAGTCAAATTGTTGATGTCACTTCAAAACGTTTTATGCCGCCATGGCTACCGGAGCCGGGATATGGGGATTTTGTCAGCCAGCGACGCCTTGCAGATTACCAGATCAAAACAATACGCCGTTGGGTTGACCATGGGGCAGTTGAAGGTGATCCGAATGATCTACCACCTGCACCAAAGTTTACACCGGGGTGGCAACTCGGTGAGCCTGACCTGGTCTTAACCTTGCCCAAGCCCTACACACTAGGGCCTGATGGGACAGATGTATTTCGGAATTTTGTGATCCCCAATCCTGAAAGGCAGCCTCGCTATGTTCGTGCTATCGAGGTCCGTCCGGGAAATGCCCGCATTGTGCATCATGCCAATATTCGTGTGGATCCCACGCACTCTTGCCGTGCACTCGACATGGCTGAGCCGGCCCCCGGTTTTGGCGGCATGTTGCCGGGGAAGGCGCAGTTTCCCCCCGGTGCCGTATTGATATGGACCCCTGGTCGGTTGCCGATCATGGAGCAGGAGGGTTTTGGATGGGTTTTAGAACCTGGTGTTGACTTGGTATTACAACTGCATCTTCAGCCAACGGGCAAGCCAGAGATGATTCAACCCAGCATTGGGTTCTTCTTTGGTCAAACACCACCTACGCCGCTATTACTGGCAATTCAACTTGAATCACACAGCCTCGATATACCGGCGGGTGTAAAAAATCACCAAGTTAAATCATCATTTAAGCTGCCCGTTGCGGTTCAGGCACTGGGGATCTATCCGCATGCGCATTACCTTGGCAAACAAATGCGGGCGATTGCTAAATTGCCCGATGGATCACTGAAATGGTTGCTGCGAATCAATGATTGGGATTTTAACTGGCAGGACGAGTATCGGTTCAGTGAACCGGTACTTCTACCCAAAGGTACTGTGATTTCAATGGATTACCTCTACGATAATTCAAAGGATAATGCCAGAAACATCAATCACCCCCCCATCCGTGTTCGATATGGTCCACGATCCAGTGATGAAATGGGCGGCTTGTCCATGCAAGTACTTGTCCAGAACAAGGAAGATCTGGAAGTTATTTCTCATGATCTTTGGCAATATGGTTTGGGGGTTGAGATCGAGGGTTTTCAAGCAAGGTTAAAAGTCGAACCAAAGGATTATCAGGCCCACAATGGTTTGGCCCTGGCCTTCCTGCAGACGCGAAATTTCCGTGGGGCTTTTGAACACATGGAGCAGGCAGTAAATATCAACCCGGATTTTACGGGTGGTCACTACAACTTGGGTACCATGTATTTGCGTGCCGGCCAGTTTAAACGAGCCATCATGCAGTTTGAGCGTGTGATTGAACTCAATCCTGGCCTAGCTGAAGCATACAACAATCTTGGTATTGCTTACGCTCAAAGGAACGAAGTTGAAAAGTCAATCACTGAATTTGAACGGGCGATTGTGGTCAACCCAGACTATACAGAAGCCAGAAACAACCTGGGCCGAATGCGTGCAATACTGGAACAGCGCAAGAACCAGCCTTGAGTGTGGGCAGGCGTACTGACTGCAACGCTAAAATTGCCCATATAAGTCTAATGATCACAGATCTCGTCAGAAACTATAGTAACGATTATTCCTTGACTTCGTATTCGGCATCAATGACATCATCACTATCTTTCTTGTCTGCACCTGAGGTATTGCTGCTATCGGTCCCATCCTCCCCAGTTGGCCCTGCAGGTTGTTCGTCCCCCATCTTTTCATAAACCGCTTTGCCTAATTCCTGAGTCGCGGCCTGAAGGGCTTCAAGGCTGCGCTCGATTGCAGTTGCGTCATCACCTTTTATCTTGGATTCAACATCGTTGATAGCCGATTCAATCTGCCCACGTACATCGCTCGACACCTTGTCGCCGTGTTCCTGTAGCTGCTTTCGAACCTCATGAACCGCATGCTCTGCCTGGTTGCGGGTATCGACCAGTTTGCGAGCTTGGCTATCCGCGGCTTCATGTGCTTCTGCGTCCTGCTTCATTTTCTCGATTTCTTCTTCTGACAATCCAGATGAGCCTTTGATCTCAATGTGCTGGCTTTTTGAAGTCGCCTTGTCGGTTGCTGAGACATCGAGAATTCCGTTAGCATCAATTGCGAATTCAACTTCAATTTGCGGCATTCCGCGTGGTGCTGGTGGAATATCAGCCAGATTAAAACGCCCAAGTGTTCGGTTGTCCTTGGCAAACTCGCGTTCACCTTGGAGGACATGGATCGTTACCTCGGTTTGATTATCCGCAGCTGTTGAAAACACTTCCTTCTTACTGGTTGGGATCGTGGCGTTCTTTTCGATCAAACGGGTTAAAACACCACCCAGTGTTTCAATACCCAATGAAAGTGGTGTGACGTCAAGAAGCAGAACGTCTTTGACATCACCTTCCAGCACACCTGCTTGAATTGCTGCGCCCAGGGCAACAACTTCATCGGGGTTGATGCTTTTATTCGGCTCCTTGCCGAATATTTCCTTGGCCATTTCTTGGACTTTGGGAATACGGGTCGATCCGCCGACAATCACGGCTTCATCGATATCGCCAGCAGTCAGCTTGGCATCCTGTAATGCCGTTGTGCATGGGGTACGCAGGCGTTCGAAGAGTGATGAGCAAATCTGCTCGAACTTTGCACGGGTAATGGAAATCTGAAGATGTTTGGGACCTTCTTGTGTGGCAGTGATGAATGGAAGGTTGACGACTGTTTCAAGGGCTGTCGACAATTCACACTTGGCCTTCTCGGCGGCTTCTTTAAGACGTTGCAGAGCCATTGGATCAGAGCGTAGATCGATGCCCTCCTGCTTCTTGAATTCATCAGCCAGGAAGTCGATCAATAGCTGGTCCCAATCATCACCACCAAGGTGGGTATCACCATTGGTTGAGAGGACTTCGAAGACTCCATCACCGATATCCAGAATGGAGATGTCAAATGTCCCACCACCAAGATCAAACACCACGATCTTTTCGTTGCGTTTCTTATCTAGACCGTAGGCCAAAGCTGCTGCAGTTGGTTCATTGATGATGCGCTCAACCTTAAGACCGGCAATTTGTCCGGCTTCTTTGGTTGCCTGCCTTTGTGCGTCATTGAAATAAGCCGGAGTAGTAATGACTGCTTTTTCAACTTTCTCACCCAGGTAGTCCTCTGCGGTCTTCTTGAGGTCACCTAGAACCATGGCGCTGATTTCTTGTGGAGTGTATTCCTTGTCCCGGATTTTGACTTGGACCAATTCGTCCTCGCCACCAACGACTTCATAGGGGACTATCTTTTCTTCATCATGGACCTCATGATGCCTTCGGCCCATGAATCGTTTGATCGAAAAAATCGTGTTCTTGGGGTTGGTTACCTGCTGATGCTTGGCGGGTTGGCCAACGAGCCGTTCACCCTTGTCAGTAAAGGCAACAAGAGAAGGGGTGACACGGTTGCCGGAACTGTTGATCAGTACTTTTGGATCGCCAGCTTCCATGACCGCGACCACAGAATTGGTGGTTCCAAGATCGATTCCTATAGTTTTAGCCATGGCTGTTTACCTCGATAATATGGTCCCTGATCGCAATTGGCCGGTCGGAAGACCGATGCCGACCTCCGTATTAGGGGTGGTTTTTTGGAATCCGACAAACCAACGTTAACTGTCCTTGACAGCAATGTTAATGCCAGAAATAAGGCCGATTTAGGCATTCTGGGCCGGACATTGGCCATAGGATCCTGCCATCAAGCTCAACTGGTCCAAGTCGGCTGCCAATATGGCAAATGGTTGTTGTCTGGCGGTGGGGTGGTCGGCTGCGTATGGATTAATCTAATACGGGTGGCATCTTGCTCAACCGTCTTGGGGCTGTGTCATCTACTGAGTCAGTTGGCGGGATGAATTATGAATCGATGGAAAAAAACAGCAAAAAAACACTACTTTCATGCAACATGCTCCAGGAATTTCGGTATGATCCGCTCGTCACGGATTGATTATTCACGTTTTAAATCGCAAGGAGAGCTCGACGATGGCAAAACGAAAAAGCGCCCGGGCGAAGAAGCCTGCGGCTAAAAAGGCTCCGACGAAGAGTGAGGTCTTTGGGCATATCTCAGAAAAAACAGATCTAAGCAAAAAGGATGTTGCTGCAGTATTTAATGAGCTGTCAGTTGTAATCAAGAAGAACCTTGGTGGTCGGGGGCCAGGTGCGTTTACGCTGCCAGGTTTGTGCAAGATGACAGTCAAGAAAAAGCCTGCAACTAAAGCACGTCCAGGACGAAATCCCTTTACCGGTGAAGAAATCATGATCAAGGCGAAGCCAGCATCCAAGGCTGTACGCATTCGCCCGCTTAAAGCACTAAAAGAAATGATAAACTGAAATTTCAGTGGTGTGGAGACGATGTATTGACGTCGTGCAATCCGCACAGTTTTTTTCTCATCCGCTCCGTGACGAACAATACCCCCGGCCCCCCAAAGGTCGGGGGTTTTTATTGAGTTTAATGCAAAGCTTTTGGCGATGAGGGCTTTTTCAGATCTCGCCAACCCAATGCCATGACGCATGTCATGAGCAGTGCAAATAATATGGCAATTTCAGCACGCACTGTCTCTATGTCTAAGTGCAGTGATGTGGGTGCAAGCAAGAAAAAAATTGTGTAGGCGAGGACTGGTAATAGAAGTGTTACGCCGGGACTCCACTGGTTGACGCTGCCCAATCCGATCATGGGGGGTAGTAATAATCCGACTGCCAGTCCAATTTGAAGTTCAGATGTCAAGGTAATGATTGCGCATGCGATAAGCCACGCAATGATTAACATACTGAACTTTGGAATCATGCGCATTGTGTTGCCACGCATGTTTTTGATTGATTGATAGACAAGCCATCTTTGTAGTACGGCAATCATCATTGCCAGATTAGGCACAAGAAACATTGGGTTGGAATCTGGCGGCTGTCCAAAAGGCGGTGGACTGATCCATGGTGCTGCAAATGCGGTAAAGCAGGCGTGCAAGAAACCGATGACGAATATCGTCATGGTCAACAGGTCAGCGGTAGCACGTAGATGAATAAGCGATAGCATGCCCTGCCAGAGGATCGGCCAGCCAGCGGCTAGACCCAACCATCCCACTAAGAGAAACTCAATCGTCCATGGAAAGACCATGGATCGCCAATCGCCTGTCCCGCCTGCTAAGAATGGGCCCCAGTAATGCAGCACAATGGCGGGAAGTCCAAACACCAAGGCGGTTGCGAATCGAGACTTATATTCGTAACACAGGTGGTCTTGTAAGGCCTTAAGGTCATTGTCGGCGCAGAAGACCTTGCCAATACGATCTCGTATTTCTAAGCCGAATAGTTGTGCAATATTTGCAGCCCGTGTTGCATTTTCTTCATCGAGGGAATGGTGTTTGCTCTGGGCGGATGGGGTGATCCATGCGAATTGGCCAGCGACGTCGACGCCGTTAGGCAGGCCAGCGTCCCTCCATCTCCTTGAAAGCGCCTGGCCCCACTGGGATTCCTGAAGGCCATCGAGTATTACATAGGTACGTGTTTTGTCTTTGCTCATGGTACTAAGCGATTCATCATGGCCGGTCGGATGTATTTAGAGGTACTTTTTGAAGGTGCTTCGCCTCAGTTGTCATTTTAGATAATCTATTGGCGTATCCATATACCGCAACATAGGTGACAGAGCATTGAACAAACCCCATGCAGAGACATCTGACCAGATTATTCAACGTCATGATGCGTATCTCATCAACTGTTATCCACGATATCGGGCCACAATGGTACGTGGCGAGGGTTGTTACCTGTATGACAATCAAGGTGCACATTATCTCGATTTATTCGCCGGTTTTGGTGCCGGGCTGCTCGGCCACTGTCATCCAGATGTGGTTACCGCAATCACAACGCAAGCGCAAACCTTGTTGCATCCGGGAAATCTGTTTCATACAGAACCTCAGACCCTGGTTGCCGAGGCTATCGCAAGGCATGGTTTTGCAGGGCGGTCATTTTTCTGCCATAGCGGCGCAGACGCCAATGAAGCAGCATTGAAACTGGCTCGACTGTACGGTAAAGCCAAGCCGGGATCGCAGGACCCAGCCAACGGCGGTCGCTTTAAGGTGATCTGTACATACCAAAGCTTTCATGGCCGTACATTTGGAACGATGCCGGCAACTGGGCAATCTACAGTTGCTCGGAGATTTGAACCGCACCTGCCTGGCTTTGTACATGTGCCTTATAACGATGCGGAGGCAGTGGCAGCCTGTATTGACGATCAGACTGTGGCGGTAATGGCCGAACCGCTGCAGGGCGAGGGAGGCGTGATTGTGCCGGATGACGCTTATTTGCCTGCATTACGTAGTCTGTGTGATCGTCATGATCTATTACTGATCTGTGATGAAGTGTGGACCGGTTGTGGACGTACCGGGCAATGGTTTGGCCACCAGCATTGGAATATTGAGCCGGACATCATGACATTGGCTAAGGGTGTTGGTGGTGGTTTGCCCGTTGGAGTGATGTGTGCTCGGGGAAAATTGGCAGATTATTTTGATTGTGCATTGCAAGATGGTGTCGTGCATGCATCAACACTTGGTGGCAACTGTGCCTCGATGGCTGCCAGTGCCGCCGTGTTGGCTGTTATCGAGCGCGATGGTCTAATCGATCATGCTCGGAAAATGGGGCAATACGCCCGTGATCGGTTGGCGAAGGCCTTTCTGGATTGCAAGAACATCAAGTCGATTCGGGGGTTGGGATTATTTATTGGGATTGAACTGAACCAGCCGGCCAAACCGGTCGTTGAGCAGTGTATGGCTGCGGGTATTTTGGTCAATGCGGCCCAGCAATCAATTATTCGTCTCGCCCCGCCTTTGGTGGTTAATCAAAATCAACTTGATGTCGGCCTCGATGTACTTGAGGCGCTGATTAGAAAATTATGACATTACAGAACTATGGGGTTGGCGTTCTTGGGGTCATGCTGATCACTTTTGTGACTATAGCGTGTGTGTCAAAGGACCAGGTCATTGGTACCCAAGGTAGACCAACACTCAAATCATTAAAACCACGTTTCTCTGGACCGGGCGATCCATATGGTGGTTCAATGGAACCCATCATCCGTGTCCAATTTGTTCAACTGACGATACCATTGCGAGCGAATTTAGATCAGGCGTGGGAACTTGTACAGGCTGATCGGTTGCCAGAATCGATGATTTGCCTCTACCAAGCCAACGGCATTCGTCTGGGTATTTTGGATGCTTCACAACTGAGTAGGTGGACAAGGGCCATTGGTCCGGTAGTTGCCACCCGAACAAGCCAGATGGTTGGTTCAAACCAATATGCCCCCGTGCCGCCAGTCGCACCAGCGGGCCAATTTCAAGTCAAGTGGGAGCCGCAACTAGGGCAGTCTAGATCGTTGGTGGTTAACAGGGGGCGCTTGCAGTTCTTGGCAAAACTCAGTGGTGGTGATCAGGATGAGATGGCCTTATTAGAACTGGTGCCATACCATTCCTTTGGAAGACGGCCGACGGTTATTCCAGGCTCTCAGTTACATGCCAATTTGAATGGTCGGAGGTTAGACGTTTTAACCTTGTCGGTACAGTTACAGCCGCAGGAATTTCTCATTATGGGCCTTGAATGGCCTGCTGCTGCTTCTCATCAGGGGCTAACGATTGATTCCTTAACCGGCATGCTAGCTGAACCGCCGTCGAAAACTGCTGCTGAGGATCTATCACCAAGGATTATGGCAGATAAACCAATGACCGATCGATCCACTGATGACGATCAACAGCCAATGTCCACAGGGCCTCAGCTAGAGGTAATCCCGATGCATCTAGGTCGGGTGTTTTTTACCGCATCCCATCGAGGGCATTTACGTGTCCAGCGTTTGGTTCTTGTAGCCGTGATGCGAGACCAAGAGGTTTACCAGAGCCCTGATGACCAGTGGCGGCAAATGATGGAATTGCAGCGGCGTTAATCGGGGTAGATCCTCGATTATTATTAACCGCGGCCTCGACAACCAGGTAAAGGCACATCAATCGCGGTGAGCATGCCTGGTTGAGCTTGATGAGCAATTCGGGCAGTGTTTAAGAGCGCGGCCACGGTTGCAGAGTCGCCGGGCACGGAACCTGGGACCACTAGTTGAAGTGGTACCGGTCCATCGAGTTCAACACGGTCGTGAGGATCGGCGGTTCCCACCGCCATGGTGAGATCTAAACTTATTTTTAGTCCATCATCTGCCCATTGGCCTACGTTGTGAATACCGCAAACCCTGCCCGGTTCGATCAATCCCAGGGCTGACTGGGTAGGCTGTTCGGCCAAGATAGGGTCGAGAGTTTCATGGACGGATTCTGGCTCCACACGGCGGCCCAGACCAGCGGCAAGAAGAGCAATTGATTCAGCCAGTCCTTTGTGTCCTATTTTTTCTTGATTTGCAAGTTTTTTAAACTGTTCAGCACTCATGGTCGCACCAACCTTAGCTTGCAGTGGTTGTCTGCGGGTTGCAGCCTCAACACGTCGAACGCAATGGACACCGGTTACCTGCAATACCATGGAGGAGAGCATGACCGCCAAGGCATCCATGACAAAGCCGGGGTTGACCCCGCTGCCTAGGACTGTGCGTCCGGCACGTTTGGCTGCCGAATTGACTTGGTCGGCTAAGTCGCCATGTCGATACCATGGCCAGATCATCTGTTCGCAGCTACTAACTACGGCAATCTTCCTGTCGAGTAACTCCATGACCGTGGGAACGATTGCATCGAAATAGGAGGTTGTGGCAACAATAGCCACATCGGCCCCATTGCCAGTGGCGTTAGCGATGCTGTCTGTCACCACAATACCGCTGGTGTTTTCACCTTCAGTGGTTGTCAACTGATTTAGTGATTGACCTTGTTTGGCACGATCGACATCTACCAGGCCAACCAACTGCATATCCTGTTCTGTATCAACTGCAGAAGCGGTTGCCACTCCAATTGGTCCCAAGCCAACGACAACAATTTTCATTGTACTCATATTGTTAAATCCATTGCTCTTGAATTTATCCAACTATGGGCCCACTCATCCACATCTGGAAAGTGGGTAGGTAAGGGTTTAGCAGAGATTAATTATAATTACCACTGGAGTGAACTACCGGGGTGTTTAACTGGTTTCCAAGCGGCTGTTGTAGTGTTAGTGTTTGGAATATGCTAGCAGTAATAGATGTTGCATGACGGTTGTCAACGTTTTTGTGAAGACCGGAAGAGTATTTGAGTGTAACAAGCTGCGCGGACTGCAGCCCGTTTTTGCAGGGTGCTAGCAGTTATTTATGGACATACAAACGTTTGGAAATTTCCACGTTGGTTTGCGTGGTCTTGTGATGGAGGTCGGGCAGTGATGCTCAAGCAACTTGATATAGGTAAATCCCAAAACCTTTAAGACAACCCAGCATCGGGGTTGGCCTGCTATTGCGGTTCTTTTTCTTGGCGGGCCTTTTGTTCAGCTAGCTCTCGTCGGTTAATTTTGACATGACGTGGAAAGTCAAAGGATAGGCGGACCTTATCACCATGAATCTCGACAATACGAATCACCCCCGTGGGGTTCTTGGGATCGCCGATTACAACTTCTTCACCAATTCTTCGGGTCAGAGCGAGCATCGCGAGCACTCCTTGGTCGCGGCATACACACTGCGGAGTCGAGCCAATGCAGTCAAGACCATTGGCATCCGAATAACTTAGACCATATTCCCGCCTTATGGTCATCGGCTCTTATAGGCTTATTATTTCGTAATCGAAGATAATAAAGGTTATTGAACCTGCTCAACGGCACGGACTTCCGGAACTGATTGTCGGACATTTTTCTCAATTCCGGTCTGCAGCGTGATAGAACTTGATGGACACCCAACGCAATCGCCGTGGAAACGGATCCTTACTACACCGCAGTCAGTAATTTCGACAATTTCGACATCGCCACCATCGGCCTGAATCGCAGGTCTAATACGGTCAATAACCTGCTGGACACGATGATGAAGATCCTCGGAAGGGCTGTCTTGGCCCATATTGGTAATATCACGGCTCGTCATAATAACCTCTGCCTTATGGGCCCTAGAGGGCATTGTGATGAGTATCAGAACCCGTAAGAAAAGATGCCGAACTATAACTGTTCCGGACCATTTCGCCAACTTGTGGAGCAGTAACGATGACATAAGTATATGTAATATAAGATGATGCGATTTTTTATTTATCAGTATAACACCCCACTTGCGTAGATCCGTCAACCATACTGGTGGGGGTAGATCTTGATCTTCACCATCTGAAATGGGGTATCTTCTCAATCTGACGGGGAAAACACTCGAAAGATAAGCAGATCGCGGTATCTTGTCATGGGCTGACCAATGGTTACAGTGAGGCTCTCTGTCCCCGGTTGCATGGTTGTTGACTGAGGCGATAGTGCCACCCTAGCTCAGTTGGTAGAGCACACCCTTGGTAAGGGTGAGGTCGTGGGTTCAAGTCCCATGGGTGGCTATTTGGGGACCGATGGGCAGCGCGTTTGATTTGCGTTGCTAGGTGGCGATATGATAGTGCCTAGTCGATAGCCAAGCCAGGGGGCTGGTTATCTTTAGTTCAGAGTGTGTCAATTAATTAACTATAGGGGCTCGGCTCTGTCGGCTTGGCCCACAACAACAACTGAGTGATCAGTGGAGGTTGACGACCAATGGCAAAGGCTGTGTTCGAGCGGACCAAACCGCATGTGAATGTTGGAACAATCGGCCACGTGGATCATGGTAAGACTACCTTGACCGCGGCGATTACGGCTGTGCAGGCAGCGAAAGGGATGGCCAATTTTAAGTCTTATGATGATGTGGCCAAAGCCTCAGAGTCGGATGGTCGACGCGACCCAACTAAGATTCTGACCATTGCTACCTCGCACGTGGAATATGAATCAGATAACCGTCATTATGCTCACGTGGACTGTCCTGGCCACGCGGACTATGTCAAGAACATGATTACCGGTGCTGCCCAGATGGATGGTGCCATTCTGGTGGTTTCGGCGGCTGATGGCCCCATGCCTCAGACTCGCGAGCACGTGCTACTAGCACGGCAGGTGAACGTGCCGAAGTTGGTGGTTTTCTTAAATAAAGTCGATTTGGTTGACGACGATGAGTTGCTTGATCTGGTGGAACTTGAAATCCAAGAACTGCTCGACAAATATGATTTTGAAGATGATACGCCAATTGTTAAGGGTGCTGCTTTCCCGGCGCTGCAAGCCCCGGATGATGCTGGCAAGACAGGTTGCATTCAGGAACTGATGGATGCAATCGACAACTGGATTCCAGAACCGGCACGGGAAGTCGACCGGGACTTCTTGATGGCTGTTGAAGACGTGTTTTCGATTAAGGGTCGTGGAACTGTTGGGACGGGTCGAATTGAGCGTGGTGTAGTGAAGACCGGTGATGAGATTGAAATTATTGGGCTCACCGAAACACGCAAGACAACCGTGACCGGTGTTGAGATGTTCAACAAGATTCTTGACGAGGGGCAAGCTGGCGATAATGTTGGTTGCTTGCTTCGTGGTGTCGAGAAAGATGACTTGGAACGTGGTCAAGTATTTGCCAAGCCCGGGTCCATTACGCCACACACTAAAATGGAAGCAGAGATTTATGTGTTGACCAAGGAAGAAGGTGGCCGGCATACGCCATTTTTCAATGGTTATAAGCCGCAGTTCTATTTCCGTACAACTGATGTCACGGGTCAGATCAATCTGCTTGGTGGCGCTGAGATGTGTATGCCCGGTGATAACGTTACCATGGAAATCCAATTGGGTAAGGCAATCGCGATGGAAGAACAGTCGCGATTTGCAGTACGTGAGGGTGGTCGAACTGTAGGGTCGGGTGTAGTGACGAAGATCATCGAATAGCACTTCCCTGCTTGGTACTGCAAAAGGATACGAAGTCGTGGCCAAGAGAAAAGCTGACGCCGTTGAATACGTGTGGCTCGTGTGCAGTGAATGCAATGACCAGAACTATCGTACGCCGATCAATGTTAAAGGGGGCATGCCGGATAAACTTAAAGAGGGCTTAAAGAAATATAGCCCCCGTCTGCGAAAGCATACGTTGCATAAGATTAAGCGAAAGTGAGATTGGCGGTATCGCAACAACTGTGCAAGAGGTCATGCAATCCTCTGGCGTCAGGGTGTGGAAACCCTTAACAGTGCCTGACCCTACGCCAGTAGCTCAATTTGGCAGAGCAGCGGTCTCCAAAAC
>PBAS01000013.1 GCA_002716625.1 Phycisphaeraceae bacterium
GATCTTGAACTGGTCCTGGATCACGGGAAGGTCACGTTGGCCGTGGATGGGCAGGAAATGGTTGACCATGACTTCGACCGGCCAATCAACGGGTTGGTTGGACTAGGCGCCAAGCGTGCAACGGTGCAGTTTGATAACCTGCATCTGGATAAAACGGATCCAACCGTAATTCCGCCCGACGATTTCACGTACCCATTTTTCGAAGACTTTGACGATGGCGCTGCAGATCGCCTGGAAGTCGTGTCGGGTTCCGGTGAGGTCAACGGATCCGGGCAGTACGAAATATCACCACTCTTCGGCACTACGCCTATTTCCATGGTCTCCCCTAGAGATACAGTACCCGATCAACTGACCATGACTGCAGCCATGACAATTCCAAGCGGAGGCACGGGCTTCTATCACGGCATGCTGATCTTTGATTACCAGGCGATTGATGATTTCAAGTTTGCCGGGGGTTGGGCAGGAAAAAATGAATGGCGAATCGGTCATGTGAACGCCTCGCAATGGGTAGTAGATGCGCGGGTTGAAAATAATGTTGACCTTGATACACCCTACGATCTTGAACTGGTCCTGGATCACGGGAAGGTCACGTTGGCCGTGGATGGCCAGGAAATGGTTGACCATGACTTCGACCGGCCAATCAACGGGTTGGTTGGACTAGGCGCCAAGCGTGCAACGGTGCAGTTCGATAACCTGTTGATCTCTGATGCGCTACCCCAGTTTCCCATTGTTGAAGACTTCGACGATGGGAACGCAGATCGCCTTGAAGTTGTATCAGGTTCCGGTGAGGTCAATGAATCAGGACGGTATGAAGTGGCGCCGTTCCTCGGCAACCCGCCTATTGCGCTATTTACATTAGACGGTCCGATTCCTGAACAGTTAGCCATTCGCACTGGCATGCAATTACCCAGCGGGGGTACCGGCTTTCATCACGGTTTTGTAATCTTTGATTACCAGAGTGTTGTAAATTACAAATTCGCCGGGGGCTGGGATGGTAAGAACGAATGGAGAATTGGCCATCGCGACGGGTCCAACTGGATTACTGATGCCTGTTTTGAAGATGAAATTGGTATTGAGGCTTTCTACAACCTTGATGTCGTTCTAAATGGGGGACAGGCCACGTTGATTGTCAATGGGAAAACAATGACAACCCATGACTTTTCTCAACCCCTTGATGGCTCCATTGGATTGGGAACGAAACGATCTGTTGCACGATTTGACAATATCGTCGTGACCAACATGGCAGTGTAAACCGCATCTCTTTCCTTTGATGGAAATTTACAAGTTGTGGACCTGACCAACCTCAACGACGATCTGCCGCTAGATGCCGCCTCTACCTTGCCACTTCTGTAGCAAACCGAAGACTGAAAAATTGATGGTAGTAACACCCGAGCAACTATGTACAGCAATTTATTGTGTACATCGACCATAACAGCAACGATATAGAAAAACACCTGATGGCGTATAAGGAAACAAACTCTGCATTTTGACCAGCAGTTATATGTATAAAATGACCTTGCCGGAATCGGCTAGTAACCTGCGGCCACAAAATAACGATGGGACCAGGTTCTTCCGAATTATAAAACTACCTCTTGATAGTAATCAGACACCTGGATGGCTTGGTGGTCCAAAAGGGCTTTACAAATAAAGTCCCTGTCGATACTAGTTTTCGCGCTGATGCCAGGAGGTGGCCTGCCTTATCCATTAATGGATCTTGACATCACGATTAATCCGGGATCACCTGGATTCTTCAAGCTGACTTTCCAATCTGGTAACCAGGGGTAACGCCACCACACTAAAATCTATCGCTAAATCATTCCAATGAGCACAACCTACGATTTCAATCAGTATACGCCTCGCCAAACCACCAGCACTGTGCAATCATGAATCGAAATGGGTAGGTTAGTGACTAACGAACCATGAACGTAACCATTCATCCACAGCGACTCTTGGAGGATCTTCGCCAGTTGGCAACTTTTGGCCGAGCTGGCCCTGACGACCATCCAGGTATCCATCGACCCTCACTTTCACCACAAGATATGACATCACGTCACTGGCTCGTTGAACGCATGACCGATGCGGGGCTCGACGCGCGTATCGACGGCATTGGAAATGTTGTTGGACGTAGCAAGCACCTTGGCCCAGCCCTGCTCATCGGGTCGCACACCGATTCACAACCCCGAGGTGGCTGGCTTGATGGTTCGCTCGGTGTCGTCTATGGCCTTGAAATCGTTCGTGCACTGCACGAATCGCAGCCATCTCTGAATCTGCCAATCGATGTCGTGTCATTTATTGACGAGGAAGGCACCTTTATCGGTTCCTTGGGTAGCCTTTCATTTTGTAACCAGATTACATCTTTGGAGGTTGGTGACGCGACAAACCAACAAACCGGGCAGCCATTGAATGAAGCAATCACGGAAGCTGGGCTCCTCGGTATTGACTTGACTCGACTCGAACCTGACCGGCACATGGCGTACCTTGAAGCGCATATTGAACAGGGGAATATCCTAGAATCAGAAGGCAGCCGAATCGGCGTCGTCAGCACCATCGTGGGCATCCGAAACTTTGATATCCGATTCGAGGGCAAGGTCAACCACGCGGGAACGACGCCTATGAACCTGCGTAAAGACGCGGGATCTTCACTAATCAACTTTGCCTACGAACTTAACAAGACATTGCAGCCTATTGCCGGCCCCAATACGGTCTGGACCATTGGCCGAGTGAATTTTGATCCAGGCGCCACATCTGTCATACCTGGTCATGCGGACTTAACCCTTCAGTTTCGTGACCCGGCGCTTGAAGTATTGGATCGCTTTGAACGACAAGTAGAGGAACTGGTTGCCACAGCCAACCGGACCGGACCGGTACATGTCTCCCTACACCCCTCCAGTGCGATCAAACCATCCGCCATGGACAAAAACCTGCAAAATCATTTAGTAGCAGCAGCTCAAATTCATGCCCCAGGTGCCTGGAAGCATATGCCCAGTGCTGCTGGGCACGATGCAATGACCCTGGCTGATCAATTGCCTTGCGCCATGCTTTTTGTACCCAGCATTGGTGGCATCAGCCATGACTATGCTGAAGATACGAAGGAAGCAGACATCATCCTTGGCTGTGAGATATTGGCCACTGCCGCTGCATCAATCCTGCAATCCACAAGTCGCCTAAAGCGCTGACATCACCGTTTGTGAGTTATTTAGTGCCGGCCCAACCCCTAGCCAATCAAGCCATCAAACGGCTCGCAGCTTTTGTTGTATGGCCATCTTCGTCCACATCTGCACGATGTCATTTGAAGGCTCCAAATGAAAAGGCCAGATCCATTTGTTCAATAATCGATTTCCCCTGTTCATCCGTTTCCATCATGATTGCCATGTAACACAACCAAAGTTGAGCATCAGCTCCGGCATGAACCCGTTTAAAATGTTCTCTGGAAGGTGCGGTCGCATACATATACAGTCGGTCATGGTAATGATGGATTACTATGTTCACCTGATTAACCTGCAACGCCTCGGCCATCTGCGGCCATAAATCATCGTGGGCCTTCTTGTAGTCAGCGTAGAATCCTGGCTTCAATTTAAAGGTCTGTCCGGTTGAATACATCGTGTTTCCTTTCCGTTTACCAGCCCCGCGGCACCAGGAGATACCTGGCCAGTTTTATCATGACATACATATTAAAGATTGTGATTCATCACTTATCATCGCATGCCGTACCCTGCTATCGGAACAACCGGCTGTTTCCATACCGGATGATCAATATACAAGTTGCACAAGTACCTTCTAGTTGGTGGTCCGGACTTGGCTGGCCAGCTCCGGCAACATCTGCCCGAAAATAATTGATGTCATATGAGCGTGGGTTTATACTCAACGCCCAGTACCCACCGCCTGCACATGCGATGCGTCATGTTTGAACCAATCATAGAATTTCGAAAATGCCTTAAAGCAGGCCAACTGTTGATGGGCGCTAGTGTTTACTTTAAAGACCCTCAATCCACCGAAGCGCTGGCTTGCTCATCGGACTTCTTGATGTATGACCTTGAACATCAGCCCATGGGACTGGACACCTTGCGCGAGCACCTGATGGTCGCGCGTCATATGAACACTCCTGGAATCGTTCGCGTCCCGGGTCCACATCCAGGGGCTGGCATACTTAAACCAATTCTCGACATTGGAGCCCATGGCGTCATTATTCCCCAGGTAACCAGCGCCGAAGAGGTCCGCGAGGTTGTCCATCACTGCCGCTATGCCCCCATGGGAGAACGTGGCATCTGGCCAATGATTCCAACCAATTATGGTCGGGAAGATCTCGTCAAATTCATCAAGGAAGCTAACAAGCAATTGTGGGTCTGTGTCATGATTGAAACATCCCAAGCAGTTGATCAGATCGACGAGATCGTGGCCATCGAAGGGCTTGACTCTATTGTGCTTGGCCCGATGGATCTTTCTGCTTCTTGTGGCGTTATTGGCAAGATTGACCACCCGAAAGTCATTGAACGCATCGACAAGACCATTGCTGCTGCTCATGCTGTAGGTATGCCTGTCGGATGCGGGCTATCCACCGCCATAGAGAACGTGGTGAAATTCGCCAAGCGTGGCGTACAATGGTTTCAGGTTGGTGGAGATTGCCCCTACATGGTTGAATTTCATGACAAGTTGTTCGCCGAAGCCAGGGGCCAACTCGATCTCATATAAACATATCCTACAGAAAAGAATGCAATTCCTTTCGAGTTAGAGTGGGTCGGTCTGGCGGCGTTTAAAATAATTCCAAATACCGGTCCTGTGATCGTTATGAATCCATATAATCCCGGCGTAGTGGCTGATGGGTCAAAAATAGAACACGCAATACTTGACTACCAATTTCAAGTAGACCCGGCACTTGTAAGTTCACCAACCTGATAAAGCGTATCGTTACATTCCAGCCATGAATGATAATCCGAAAGTCATCGATGCGTTGGATGTTGCCAAGGCAAGATCTATCCCCCAATCAACGATGAACTTGTCATTGCGGTACAAGCCGGGGAATTATCCAACCACCTAGAGGGACTCGATGACAATGCCATACACGCCTTCAATGTCGATGGGTTATGGATATTGCACATGGGAGATGTCGGTTACGAGCTCGTTGCGGAAGAATTGGTGTTATTTGATGACCACTGCGATATGATACTGGTCTTGACCGGAAAAAACCCTGACCATGAGTTTTGAATCACTGAACCGTATGATCGCGAACCTACCGCTTTTTGGATCGTGCTGATGCGTTATAGGTTTTCACCTTAGGTCCTTTCAAAACAATAAAAACAGCACCGCCCCTGGCGGTTATCACTGATCTTTTTTAAGAAACTATCTCATGAAAAAACGACCCAATATCGTCATGTTCATCAGCGACCAGCAGCGGGCAGACACAATGCCGGGGGTCAGCAATGTGGATGCCCACACGCCGCATCTGGCCTGGCTTACTGAACGAAGCACCACGTTCAGAAACGCCTTTTGCGCTTCGCCGCTCTGCACTCCCGCCCGGGGTTCAATCCTCACCGGGTTGTACCCACACACCAATGGTATCGTTGCCAATTACCGTCCAAAACCTCGCACAGCAACGGTCCAAAACGACGTCAAGTTCCTAGCAGATTACCTGAAACCACAGGGCTATCAGTGCGGGTACACTGGAAAGTGGCATCTTCCCACTGGAGATGATCGGCCAGGATTTTCTGATTTTGTGACCCGCCTCTCGATCTGGGATGTTGACTCACCTGAATCGGACGATGCACTTCGTTTTGCTCAACGGGTCGGCACTGACATTGGCACGACGTATGCCGAGTATCTCACTGACACGGACAGTCGCAGCTCCACTGATGGTGGAGAAACGAAACTACCGCTGGCCTTTCATCCTTCCACCCTGCAAGCTCAACAAGCAGCTACCTTCGTGCGACAAATGAAGGACGATGATCGCCCATTTTTACTTGTCTATTCGTGTATTGAGCCTCATGCGATGGGAACGCGATTCAATGTAAGCCCCTGCCCCTTCGACCGCATGTATGATCCGGCCACCATGCCACTACCAGCTACCCGCCGTCAAGATGATGCCCCCATGGTGGTACGTAGCCGATTTCAAAAAGCCGGGGCTCTAAAGCCCACCGACGACTACTCAGACAACCAACTTCAAGAACTTATCGCGGGCTATTACGGGGCTGTCAGTTATGTCGATCACCTGACCGGTATTATCCTTGAAGCCTTACTTGAAACCAGCCAGTTTGATGACACCCTTTTCATCTTTACCTCCGACCACGGTGAAATGCTGGGTGACCACCGAATGCTGAAGAAGGGTCCGGTCATGTTCGAAGAACTGATTCAAATCCCCTTGCTGATCAAGCCGCCTGGAACGCCAACTGATGGATGCGAAAATTTTTCTCTAGTTTCACACGTAGACTTGGTCCCGACCATCTTGAACTACAGTGAAACGAAAACCGCCCACCAAACCGATGGTCACAACATTCGATCCCTGGTGGAAGGGAGCAGCACGCCAGTACGAAACGGGGTGGCGGTTGAGTTCCACAGTGGCAGAGTTGGGGATGCGACCTGCCCCCTGCGGTGCTGGCGGACTCTGGATTGGAAATACGTCGAAACCATCGGCGGTGATAATGAACTATACAATCTCAAAGCGGACCCGGACGAGATTAATAATCTGATCCATGACCCCGATTCTCAACTGGCGCTTGATCAGTTAAGAGGCCAATTGAATGATTGGATCACCGAGTCGGAAGATTCATGGCCCAATGTCATGCAGATTCAACCCGATCATGATCTGGAGTCTGGGATATGGGCCAAGCTGTCCAAATAATCCAAGCCGGCTCGCTTGATGAAGCGGCAACGAAACTCAATCGCGGGCGTTGCGTAATGCATCCAATGTGTCTGCCAACGCCTTTCGTTGCACGTGAACATCAACGCCAACCATCATAACCCGCACCCCCCAATCACGACATTGACGTACGCCGGCCACATCACTCACATTATGTACCGTAATCTTGCCCGCCTTGGTGGCAGCTTTAAAAACATGCTCGATTTTTTCTGCAAGATGTTGCTTGGCCACCACGTCATAACATCCGCTTTGCACTGACCAGTCCGATGGCCCCACGGTAATCATGTCAAGTCCTTCGATATCCAGAATCGCATCAAGATCACTGTATCCCTGGTCACTTTCAATCATCACCATCAAACGTGTCGCCGAATTAGCGGCGGCAAGGTCCTGTTGTGGATCCGTTAAGACATAATCTAGATTGGCCGTGGTCGTTGACACGCCCCGCTTGCCCAATGGAGGGTACTTGCCAAGGCGGACAAACTCAGCTGCTTGGCCAACACTTCGAACATCAGGTAGGTTTAGAATACAAATTCCGCCATCCAGCAACACCTGAACATGGGTCCGCGCCAACTCTGGAATACGTACGAGTGGCACCATTCCAAGATGCGAAATCGTGCGGCCAAGTTCAACTGCGTGCTCATTGGTCAGCGGCGCATGCTCCAAGTCCAGCCAAACCACGTGATACCCGGCAAGCGCCATCAGTTCCAGTTGAATCGTCGTAGGATCGCGGCATAGCAAACCATACAGAATCTCATTTTCATCAAGTAGTTGTTGAAATCTATCTTTCAAAAAACACCCTTTCTATAGTTCCACTTGATCGGGATTCAAGAGCACCTAATACCCACTAGCAGGTTGAATTACCATGTATTACTGCTCAGCTTATTGTTCGCTCCATACCATACGATCGATGTTCCATTCTAAGTGTTATTGCCCGTAGCAGGAGACCGGTAGGAAACTGGATGTCATTTCAAAAAATATTCTACATTTCAAAACGATCAATGAAGGGCTGGAATATAATCGCAATTTTGGTTTTGATGCCATCAAAGTGGATGCATGCGGCCTTTGGAACAACCAGTTCTGCAATGCCGCTGAACTCGTCAAGGACAAGGGCGAGGCTGAAAGATGAACGGAGTAGTTTGCAAATTTCGAATTGGAGATCAACGCCCTAGCGGTCATGTCGCTGAACAAGCAAGCCACAGCATAATACAAGAAGGAATTCCGCACCATATGTCAGTTCATGGAAGTGGACGAGGGGCTGGGAAAGTCGGTTGAATTTCTCAAACTCCTGATCCTAGAAAAATTAATGGATCCAAATGGCAGAAACATGTTGGCATGCAACGAGCCGGAGGTCTGAACGTGTGCAGCAGAGGATCAACCAGATCCGTAATCACATGGCGCCGGCCACGAATTTTCATCAGGCAAATCTGCTGCAAACAGCGACGCTTGTTTCAGGTAGATGCGTACACGGATATACGGGGGTCGAGCTGCAGCCATACCGATGGCTTGCGCGATCGTCCGGTCACCCCAGCGAACAGAAATGTCCAAGTCATCCCTGTCTTCGATGGCATTGCAATCGGCTCGTGAAAATCCTTCGATGGTAGCGCCGTCATAGTCCACCAGCTCCACATCAACCCGACCGCGGGTGGCGTTGATGTTTAGCTTGAGGTCGCCATCTTCTACGACATTCAGCGGCTTGGTTTCGATCACACCGTCACGATGCAACTTTCGTGGCTGCAGCGCCTGAAAGCGATCGCGGGGGAGTTCCGCGACGCCGATCAGGTATTGGGGAATGTCACTGCGTGGCCTGTCGGAC
This sequence comes from Phycisphaeraceae bacterium, assembly GCA_002716625.1. Taxonomy (GTDB): domain Bacteria; phylum Planctomycetota; class Phycisphaerae; order Phycisphaerales; family Phycisphaeraceae; genus UBA6626. Next base: position 8,664 of record PBAS01000013.1, read on the forward strand.
GCATCATAATAGAACAACATCCTGTCACCGTCGTAAACAATGTTGTGCTGGGTCGCAATCCATGCACTGTCCCATTGTCCCTGTACCCCCAAGGGGAAAAATGTCTGACGGTTCGCGACGCGATCCCAGCGAAATCCGTCACGACTTACGGCCAGTTGCGTTTCGGTAATTCCTTCTTCCATCAACAAATTTTGTTCTTCCGTCCGGAGGTATTCCGTCACGTGCATTAGGCTCAAAAGACCCACATATTGGGCGCCGCGCCGCGTCACAGCCAACTGCTGGATCTGACCGAACGGATCATTATCCACCTCATCACACCGTAGAATCTCCACCGGGTCTGACCAGTGAATGAAATCATTGGAGACCGCTGCGCGGCAGTAGCGAACGCGAACCGATTCTCCGTTGGGTCCACAACTCGGATCAAATGGTGCCGGATCGCGCGTACCACGCAAAAAGGCGATGTAGCGTCCATTGGCTGGATCCCACACGATCGAGATCGGACAGTCCGCTTTGCCCGGAATCGCCAACTGTCCCTTGGGCGGTGACCAGGTGATACCATCGGGACTTGTGGCCACAAAGCACCAACGCTTGGGACCTGTCATTACATCAGCCAGTTCAGGATAATCGCGAGTATATGAATTGAACATGAGAAGAAAGCGTTCATTGGGATCACTGTTGTGCTGATTTTCAATGACACAGGGCACAGCAATAGCTGGCTTGGGACCGAGCAGGATATTGGTCGGTGCTACGCCTTCGTATGGTTCCTTGCTGATCATCTTTCGCTGCCAATTGATGCCATCATCACTCTCGGCATAACACAGAACCTTGTCGGCCGTATGCCCACCGGACCCCGAGTGATACCAGATGCGAAAACCGCCGCCATCACGTGGTAAGACATTGCCATACGCAGCGAGAAAGCTTGATTCCCAGGGATATTCGCATTTGAGGATGGGGTTGTCCTCGGACTTGACCGGCTGATTCAATTGGCGGTCAATGTTGTGTTCCCAGCTGATACGCTGATTATCAAGGAACAACTCAATGCTGGACATGGGCAGGTTTCCTATCCCTCGCAGACGGCTCTTGATTTGCCAACTGTCAGGACCGAATCTTCGGGTTCATTTTCGCGTCAACTATATTAGTATACTTGACCCATGGGTGGTCGCAGTCTTAATCAATGTTCGACGAAAAAAAAGGTGCCAAACAAATGAATGCAACCCATCTCAAACCGCTGCTTGGGCTAAAGGCAAGAAAAATCAACCGCACGGCGAGTCCCGGCATGAAATCATCTTTCCTCGCAATGTTTCTTGCCCTGGCCCTGCATCCCGCAACCATCGTAAGCGCTGACGAACCGAATTCCCTAGAACGCGTGCCCGACCAGCTGCTCTATCAGCCCACGGCCGTTCCTGATCGAATCGTATTGTGCTGGTCTGCTGACCCCGCAATCACACAAGCAGTTAACTGGCGTACCGATTCATCCGTCATCAGCAGCGTGGGGCAAGTGGCCCGGGCCGGGGAGGGACCAGGCTTCGTGGACCACGTCCAGACAATCGCCGCAACAACAACTCCGTTGGAAACCGATCTTGGGCTGGCCCATTATCACGCGGTCGAGTTCGAAGGGTTATTACCCGAGACGAAATATGCTTACCGGGTGGGTGACGGCACCAACTGGACTGAATGGGCTCATTTCCAAACCGCGAGTACTGACGCCAAACCATTTACCTTTATCTATCTGGGTGACGCTCAAAACAATATCAAGTCGTTATGGTCACGTGTCGTGCGCGAAGCCTATCGCGACGCATCACGGGCGGCATTTATACTCCATGCAGGGGATCTGGTCGATGGGGCGAACCGCGACGGTCAGTGGGGTGAGTGGTTTTACGCCAGTGGGTTTATCCACCGTTCCACAGCCTGCGTGGCAACGCCGGGAAACCACGAATATGGCAACGGGGCTCTTTCCCGCCACTGGCGTCCGACGTTTTCATTCCCACTCAACGGGCCCGAGGGTCTGAAGGAAACCGTCTATTATTTTGATTACCAAGGCACGCGCATTATTTCCCTCAACAGCAGCGAGAAGCGTGAAGCTCAAACGACATGGCTCAAACAGGTTCTATCAGAGAACCGTCAACCATGGGTCATCGTAACCCTTCACCACCCTATCTATTCCGCCGCCAAGGAACGCGACAACTTGGAGCTGCGTAACCTGTGGCAACCGGTCTTTGATTACTTTGGGGTTGATCTGGTACTACAAGGACATGACCATGCCTACGCCCGCTCGTCCCTCATGACGCACACCAACGTTGCCGATGGGCTGACGAAGCGGAACGCATCAGGCACGGTATACGTCGTGTCGGTAAGCGGCCCAAAGATGTATGAGGCGAAAAAGCAGACGATCATGCGAAAAACCGGCCAACACCTACAGCTCTACCAGATCATTACCATCGACGGCAATGACCTGCGGTACGAAGCGCGTACCGCAACGGGCAAACGACATGATGCCTTTATCCTGCGTAAACAGCCCGGACAAAGCAATCAACTCATTGAGCTGCTGCCGTAGACATCTGTGACAAAACATCAGACTTTCAATGCCAACCAAGACAGTACCAATCAAGCCAATCCCAACTTTGGCGCTACTTCACGAATCCACCCCTTGGCCAGGAAGTGGTAGCCTTCGCTACTGGGATGAAGCCCGTCGGCGTAGAGGTGTATATCCTCCGGTCCCATGAGGGACAAACCGTTGACATAATGCAGATGGGTATCCCCATTACCCCGCAGAACTTCGCAGACTTCAGCAAGCCTGTATCGCATGTTCTGCAGTGTCATGCCTGCAGTATTTTCCGTGGTCTCGCTGGGTGGATGGCAAATCGGCGAGATGATCACCAAGGGCGTTTCAGGATGCCCGTCACGAATTGTTTTGACCATGCCTGTAACCAATGGACCAAACAACCGATCCGAAACGGAGGCCAGGATCATCATATTGATACCCAGCTTAAGCCCAATGTAATCTGCCGGTAGATCCCGGATCATGCGACCAACCATGGGATCCAAATGACAGGCCCCACCATAACCGAGACTGGTCAGGTGAAGGTTGAATCTCTGTGCGACCAGAGCAGGCCAGGTCACGCTGGGGCCGGCGGCATGGCGGCAGTGGGTAATGGAACTGCCGTATAACACGATCCGCGGGCGATGTTCATCCCATCTTTGCACCGTTGCATCCGCATCGATCTGTAAGCCACGAACTGCAAACGCCATGTACTGACTGGGAAGGTAAAGTTCAAGCAGATGCTCACCGACAGGTAAATCCATAAAGTTGACTACATTAGATTCGATCGATGGTACCACGCGTTGATGCAGTTTCCCGTCGACAAGTAGATCAAATACACAAGGTGGATCCGTTTCAACAAGTCGAGGAGTAATGCCAAGGATCACCGACGAGGTGTTGCTTATGAACGTCAACCTGACCCCTGCCGGTGCCGACGCCATCTTGACCAGCTTGGGGTCAAATAGATCCCGATGTATTACAGGTATGCGCCAAGGGTGTACCCCGTTCGGTGTCACTTCAATTGACACGGCACCTTCAAATGAAACTGGCCCACCGGTCAGAACCAAGGATTTTTTATCTTTCATCATTTTCTTTACCCACCATCCATATCGGTCGCCTGGCAAGCCACGCTGCAAGCCGCCCATTTACGGCCAATATCATGTGACCACCTTGGGCCAACAACATTATTACGCGATGTTGATTACCCGATGAACTTAAGCGACGATTTAATCCATCAACCATCTCATATGCATATGATGGTTAACATCATGTCGAATCGCATGGTAGAAAACCTGCAGGAAGGAGAACAACAAGATGCAAGTTGATGACATTCTCGCCGTACCCGCTAGGGTTCTTACCACTGAACAACGCGAGTTTTATTTCGACAACGGCTATCTGCTGCTAGAGGGGTTCATTCCGAAAGAGTGGCTCACGCGATTGCGTGAAGCAACCGACCGGATGATCAAGCGCAGCCGGGAGATAACGGAATCCGATTCGACTTTTGACCTTGAATCAGGGCATTGCGCCCAAGAACCAAGATTACGCCGGGTATCCAGTCCCGTCGATCACGACTTGGCGTACTGGGAATACGCATCTGAGTCGATGCTTGCTGACGTAGCATCCGATCTGGTTGGCCCAAATGTCAAATTCCACCATTCAAAACTGAACTTCAAATGGCCCAAAGGTGGCGAAGAGGTAAAATGGCACCAAGACATCTCATTTTGGCCACATACCAATTATAGTCCACTCACGATTGGAACCTATCTCTTGGAAGTTGGAAATGATCAGGGTCCCATGGGAATCCTTCCCGGAAGTCACAAGGGCCCCCTTTTCGACCAATACGGTCCTGACGGAACATGGATGGGCTGCCTGAGGGATAAAACAACCACTGAACTTGATCTGGATCGTGTGCACTACCTCACCGGGCCTGCCGGGTCTGTCACAGTACATAACTGTCGTGTGATTCACGGATCCAAACCAAACCATTCGGCGAAGGGGCGACCGCTTCTTCTCAACGTGTATTCCTCGGCAGATGCTTACCCTTACACCTACAATCCCATTCCAACTCCACACTGCGGTTAAATCGTACGAGGTGAACCTGTCCAGTGGGCACACCACGACGAGCAGCCCTGCCAGATCCCCCCTGACTGGTCGGGCGGATATCAATCCATCTACGCAGTCCAGCAAGGAGAAGACCAAACCAAATAGTGATCGTCGGGCTTGCCGAGGACATCAGGAAGTAAGAATCCACGACCGCATCTTCTTCCACGCATCGACATCCAGCCAGTCGGGGTCGGCCACGGGCTTCGCATCAGCCATCTTCCCAAGCAAAGTACACATTTCTTGGTGGCGATGAACACATTCGTCGCGTACTTTCTTTTCCGCCGTAATGACAAAAAGCTTTGATGCATTTAGTTGGGGAATCGAAAACTGAAGACGATCGTCTTTCTGGTGGGTGGCATTTCGGTGATCTCGTCATGAGCAACGCCGAACATGTACCTGGGGCTTAAGCACGATGGTATTCTCACTTCGACCGTCACATTCACTGAGTCAAAACAAGGTGGTTGTGAATTACTTAAGGGACCTGTGGCACTATTAAAAAATTCGCCAAATCGAATGTTGTGGTTAAGAAACACAACGATCCGTATATCCAAACCGCAGACCAGGGCACCTGCTTCAGCAGCCGGTACGGTCGGGGCAATTGGAGCTTCGATAGGAATTTATTTCATCAAACGTCATGATGCATCATAAACTTGATAGCGATCAACTGCTGGAATCAAACAGTCAACGGCCCGTCTCCTGGATATAAACGGCAGGGGCTGGATCCGGTCACCAAGCGCCAAGGTGGTCCTTGAGACGTATTTCCATTTTTTCCATCGCAAAGTACCCGCCCGATGCCACGCGTTCCACACCGTGTTTGCGGCAAAGCTCGAAGAACTTGATGGCAAATGGACGAACCTGCTTGGCTACTTCCGGCTCGACGCTTTTGTCCGCCGTGACATACCACACCGGCTCCAGGGCCGCGCGGTAGGCCCAGATGGAAGCCAACTCGACGCGGGTCCGCACGGCGTCGCTGTCGGCGAGCGTCATCGCTTCGTCAATCGCGTCGAATCCGGCCTGAACATCCGATTCGTCCAGTCCGTACTCGTCGTAACGTCCGCCTAGGCAGTGGCGGTGAAGCCCGCTGGCGAGGGCGCGGTCATGCAGACGCCACAGCCAGCGGCGGATCGGTCGCGCGGCAGGGCCGTAGTAGAGGTCCAGCCACTCATCCATCAACTGCTTTGCGTTCTGGGTGGGGTCCCACATCATCCGGCTCAGGATATAGTTACGCAGACCTTCGAACTCGTTACCGCGTGAACTGCTGAATGCTTGGGTGAACAGGCCTTTGATACCCAGTGCCGCGAAGGAGCGAAAATCGCGCTGGATCCACTGCAGATTCGGCAGGGGAAGTTGAAAACCTCTACGGTCGTGGCTGAAGTAATAGGTCCAGAGATATAGGTTGTCCGTCAGTTGCGACCATCGCTTTATCCTGTCGTACTGGATAACATTGCGTTCACACGATGGATCATCCGCCGCATGAATGAAACACTGGTGCTGGCAGTACCAGATCAGCACGTTTTCACGTGGCCGCAGGTGCTTTGGTGGTTCCTCGGAATACGAATATGCGAATGTGCCAACCATCCGGCCGGGATAATTTCTGGCGACCGCGTCGGCGACCAGGTTAGTCATCGTTATCACCGATCCTGACGGCGACCCCTCGTAATTATCTATTGCCGCGCAACGATCACAGTCACAATACTTGCTGCTGTCATTCTGGCCGACATTCACATTCAACTGATCGGGTGTCTTTGCCATCTTGTCCAAGACATTTGTCGTGATGATTTGACGGACATCCGGATGCGATAGGCATGGTTGTAGCCCTTCGACGAACCTTCCGTCCGCGTACCGTTGGATCACTAATTTCTCCCCTTCCCACATCTGGTAATACTCGGGGTGCTCTTCAGCGTAGCGGTCGGGGGGAATAAGGTGCTGAAGGTTATGCAACACCATCTCCGTCGATGACCGGCCGCCGTATTTGCCGACGATGCTCCAGTCCGTGCTGCCAATCGGCATCCGCTTGATCCTGGTGGACCGGCCAGTGCTGACGGCATCAGCGTTGAGACGCAGACGGGCGGCAAAGTCGGGGCGAACGTAGTTGGACTTGAAGTCAGCCCAGCGCCAGATCAGCGGCGGCTGATAGAAACGGTCAATGGGCCCAATGTTCCGATAGTGGCCCACCGGCGGCACATGTGTAAAGTCGGCCGTGACGAAACGTATACCTAGGTAATCCTCCAAAAAAGTGTACACCCCATAAAGTGTGCCACGGGGACGACCTCCGGCAATTGCGATGTGATCGTCACGTACAACGATCCGCAGATCATCCGATCCAAAACCATCTGTACTGAAACCCACGGGGCTACGCTGCATGTCATGGCTCGACCCGATAAAGACATGACGGCCAGGTCGTTTTGCCGTCCTGACAATCGGCAGTTCCGGCGCACCGGCTAGAACCAGATGGTCACGAAATTCCTCAGCAGCGTAGACTTCAGACGCAATGGCATCGGGCGCCAATACAATATCCCAACCATCCAGTTGAGCTAGATCAACACCCGTAGATACCGGTGCGATGGAACAAGAAATAATAAAAGAAGAAGCAGCAAGATAGGTTGTCAACATGTTGCCATCCTTTTAAAGTCGAATAATGCTTACCTATAAATACAAGCTAGTGCCAAATACCCACATTTACAATATGATCAATCGGGGATCCGTTTCACGAAGTCTGCATGCAGCTCTTGCCACCGGTGGTCAAATTCAACTGCGTGCCACTTATATTATGAGAATTTACGGATAATTCGTGATGACCGTTTCCTCGCCAAGACTCGCGGCCGCTTGCATGTGTCCTATTTTTAATCAGTTCCAAAGCTTTAGACGCAGCGCCACAAGTTTATACCTGTCGCTTGCGCCTTCGTGATCAAGCCTAGTATGGGTAAAATCCTGACGGATCCTATACCAAGTAGAATCGTATTTTCATTGCCAAAATTCATTCTGCCTGTTGTTCTAGAGTTTTCAAAAACTTTCCAGCAGAGGAGTTGAGGCAATACATGGCAACCCCGCTTGAATCATCTCCAATGGCGACGACTGGACTCGAACCAGTGACCCAGGGCTTATGAATCCCTTGCTCTACCAACTGAGCTACGTCGCCTTAACCTAAATCTTAGATGCTGAGCCAAATAGATCAATGACTGCAATTGACGAACCATGAAGTTGATCAGATCCGCATATATTTCGGTGGTCGGTAGCGGAGTCGAAAGTATTGCTGGTCACTCGGTAGATTGTTAATTCACTATCCTCACGATCAGCAAATTCACGTCGATTCCGCAGTCTATCCGATACTGAAACTTGAGTCTGAAATGGGAATCGTGTTGTCCATGGTTAGACGCCGCCAAGACGCTGAAAAATTATATTGTCCACTCATCGATCTCGGCGACTCCCGCTGCGACGCCACGTTTACCCTTAGTAACGTTGATGAGGCAATGCGCCTGTGCCTCCGCGAGCACCACAGCTGTGCGATCTATCACCAATTATCCATCGAACCAAAAAGGTCGCGGCAGACTACTGTCGCGCCACACACCCCCGGTACCCATTGCGCCAGTACTGGTTGAATCCGTTGATGCATTTTTAAGTTATTGTCGTATCGAGTGTGGCTTCGCCGACGCAACCCAGCAGGCATACCGGGGTGATCTGCGCGATCTCATCGAATGGATGACACGCCATCGCCTGGTCGCATGGAACCAGCTCGACCTGCACCAAATCACCGAACATCTTCGTGACCTAGATTCACGTGGTTTGGCGGTCAGTTCGATTGCCCGGCACGTCGCAACCCTGCGTATCTTCTGTCGTTTCCTAGCCTCGTGCGGACACATTAACGAGGACCCCGCCCAGTTCGTTCATCAACCTGCTATCTGGAAGACGCTGCCCGGCATCCTGGCCCCCAAGCAGATCGCTGCATTGCTGGCGGCACCGAATCCGTCACAGCCAATGTACCTGCGGGACGTGGCACTGCTGGAATTACTCTACGCTGCAGGCCTGCGAGCATCGGAGGTTGCAACTCTAGAATGCAGCCACCTTCACGAGGATCTCGGCGTTGCGCGTGTCATGGGCAAGGGACAGAAAGAGCGAATCGTCCCGATCGGCCGACCAGCCCAGGAAGCGGCAAAGCGTTACACCGACGAACTGCGGCCCTGCCTGGCCAAGCCACATTTACCAACGGAACGCCTTCTGCTCTCACGTACCGGGCGCCCGATCACCCGAATCGTGGTATGGCAAATTGTGGCAAAACATGCCGCACAAGCAGGCCTCCATGATGTACATCCGCACACGCTGCGGCACTGTTTCGCAACCCACCTGCTGGCTGGCGGTGCTGATCTGAGAGTCGTACAGGAACTCCTGGGGCACGCAAATATTCGAACCACGCAGGTCTATACACATGTTGATATGGGGAGACTGAAGGAAACGATCGCCAAGTATCATCCCCGGGCATAACAATTGGCGCACAATTACCACGACTACAAGCTATCGAAAAAGATCCGCCTTACTTTTGCCACCTGAGCAATGGGCAACTCGATCGGCTTTAGATCCATCAGTTTTTCTTTACCATCTGGCCCCATCTAGGTACCCGCCGACGAATAAGACCCAAGACACCCACCGCCACCAACGTGGCGGTCATCGGTTCTGGAATTAGTGCGCCAAGCCCCGCTCCGTGAAGTGCCGTGGCCAGCGAGCCGGATTGACCTGCACTCCAGTTGGCACCGACAACACCCAGGTCCGCAACATCCACCATGCCATCTAAATTGGCATCGCCATCAATGTATGTCACGCTACCGCCATTGAAGTTGGCACCGATGATGCCCAAATCAGCAACATCCACGGTGCCGTCACAATTAAAGTCGCCAGGCGCCGAACTGCCAGGACCTTGAGGCCCGCACGCTACCGCGATGGCCACAACGCCAAGGACCACATTGTCATACAACGCGTTCTCAAAGGAGGGTCCACCTCCGCCCAGTTGTATCCTGTTGATGCCATACCCGTTGTTGAATGACGCAAAGTCCCCCACGAGTTTCATGTCGTCAAGCCAAAGATCCATTCTCTCATTTGCAGATTTGTAATGCAGTGTCATGTGACCTTGTGATACTGGCACATCAATAAGCGTGGATATGTGGTTCCCCGCGCCATCGCCGTGGTGAAGCCGATAGCGATCAGCCTCTCCATTGATGAATGATTCGCCACTATCGCCAGCGCCGAGAAGCTTCATGATGTCGCCTGTATCAGCAATGGCTTCAAATAGCTTGTCATTGCCAAAGGTATCACCGGCGGGAATCCCGATCCGAAAGTCAAATGAAAATACCCAATCCTTGCTAATATCCATTGGAATCCCCTGAAAAAGGGATGAGCCGGGTGGTAGTGGTGTGTTTTTAAACGTTGATCCAGCTCGGACGGTTGAATTGGCGCAGGGGTTGAACCCACCTGGTCCGACGTTGCCCAAGCATTCCCAACCACCGTCATCGGAAAATGGTGACTGGCCTAAAATAAACTGGCCCTGCAGAAAAGCCGCCTTGCCCCATTCGTGGGGCTTAAAGTCCCAGTTATCACATTCAGCCAATTCGTTGTGGTTCTTGCCCGGATCACCCAGCGACACGCGACGTCCATCCTGTGCACACCCATCCTCTGTGGTCTGTGGATCTCCACTAAACAGAAAGTTAATTCCCGGATCATCCTCACTGAGAAGAGCTGCCGGTGGCGCAGCCAGGAGAACGGGGCTTGTGGCGAGTACCAAAAACACGAAACCCAATTCAATCTTCATGCTTTTCATAAAATCATTTTCCTCTCTATGCCATCTACGCTGACAAGCGCAAACTCATTGGATGCATTGAGAGGTCGGCGCTACTGATCAATCTTGGACCACGAATCCTTTATTCCAATCCCTTGATTTTATCACTTCACCCGCTTTGGCTACATGAAAACCACCTGGCATATCTTAAGGACGCAAGCGTACGGAACGACTCTACCAGCTGTGTCTTCGGCGGCGGGCAAGACATACCAAGCCTGCCGCAATAAACATCACCGTCGATGGCTCAGGAATCAGCGAATTAAGGCCCGAGGCATTGAACACCTGCGCCAAGGGTGTCGGTTGTGATCCACTCCAGTTGGCGCCCAGAATTCCCAAGTCCGCCACATCAACAGCATTGTCACCGTTGAAATCGCCATCAGAAAACACAGCGCCACTCATCCCAAAGTTGGCCCCCAGAACCCCCAGATCAGCCACATCCACGGCACCATCACCGTTGGCATCCCCGGGTATTGAGCCATTGGACTCGCTGAGCAAACCAAGAATAAGATTGTCGTAGGCCAGATAAGTTGCGGTGCTGCGCCCTGGGCCAAGCTGTATGAAGTGAGGGTCGGCCACTACGCCTAGACTCGGATCGTTTTGCAACACAAAATCCTCAAGTTCAAGGACATCGTTGAACCAAAAGTCCAATGTCTTGGTCTCAGCCTTGTAGTGGACGGTTACATTTACATCCTGAACATCAAACAAATCGTCCACAACCCACAACTCGACACCTGCAGAATTGAAGCGATACCGCCCAGGCGCCCCACTTGAATAAGGTTCGCCGGTCAGCCCTAGAGCCTGTGGCCCCTCCTTGCCACCAGCACTGGCAAAATGCAGTTGAAAAAAATCTGAATCTCCATTTGTAAACGCCGCATCAATCGTCCGTGAAGTATCAAAGGACAACACCCAATCGCTATTGGGATCCATCGAATGTCCATTGCTCGCATCAAGTGTTGGGGTGTCTTTCAATGAAGTTAAATACCGCATGGTGCCACTGACACAAAAACCACTGGTAAAGCCGTCCCGCTTGGCACAGACTGCTTGGCCATCATCCGATGAGCCGGATTGATCAATCCGCCAATCACCCTGCTGAAAATTACCAAAAGATCCGTAGTCACGCGGCTCAAAATCCCAGGAACAATCCAGGAAATGGCCAAACGTATCCTTTTCTTGCCCACGGCACCCTTCTTCTGTCGTATCAGGATCACCCGAAAATGGCACATGCAAACCCGGAGAACTGGGATCGAGAACAGCTTGAGGTGGGCCGCCCAACGCAATCATTGAACAACCAAGAACCACAATGACCTTTAACATCGTTTGCCAGTACATGTTCATCCCTCGCATTTTCTTTCCCGTGAAAACAAGTAGGCCCGGCAATCTTGCCGGGCCTACCGTTCTACCTGTTTTCAAATGACATATGAACAATTGTTGTTCATCTTGTTCCACTTATTATTTTAAGCGGATCGGCGTCGACGACGACCCAAGCACAAAGCGCCAAGACCGACAAGCGCAACAGTTGTTGGCTCTGGAACTAGAGCATTAAGGCCGGCTGATTGTAGTGCTGATGACAGTGAACCGGACTGAGCTGCACTCCAGTTGGCACCCACAACACCCAGGTCCGCAACATCTACGCCACCATCCAAGTTGGCATCACCGTCAACATATGTCACGCTACTGCCATTAAAGTTGGCGCCAATGATGCCCAGATCAGCCACGTCCACGGTGCCGTCACAATTAAAGTCACCAGGAACTGAGGCGCCAGGACCTTCGGGGCCGCACGCCGCGGAATCATTCACAACACCCCAAATGATGTTGTCGTAAAGTGTATTTGCAAAATCAATGCCGCCACCAGCAATCTGGAGGAAGGAGGCATCGTAACGATCGCTGTAAGAATCGAAATCGGCAACCAATAGGTCACTGTCATGCCAGAGGTTGTAGTTGCCTTCAGCTGCATCATAGTGCAGGGTCATTTTGCCTTCCGTCAACGGCTTATCAATCACTGTTGAAGCGTCCTGGCACTGGTCCACGCCCGTGCATACCGCGTGGTGGAGCGTGTAGTTGCCAGTTGTTGTTGGACCACCGGTACCTAACACCACCATCGTATCGTTACCGTGGGAAGCACCGGCCGTAGCGCCATTAACCTCAAACAGCTTGTCGTTGCCAGAGGTATCGCCCGCCGGAATCTCAATTTTGAAGTCGAAACTGAGAACCCAGTCACGGCTTTCATCCATCTTTGCGCCGTCATTTTGACCTGGACCAGGTGCAGGTTGATTTTTGTAAGTGGTTACAGCCCGAATGGTGGAATTAACGCAGGGGTTATAGCCGCCTGGGCCAGCATTGCCCGAACACTCCCAACCACCGTCATCGGAAAACGGGGATTCACCCAATATAAAGGCACCTTGAAGAAAACTTGCCTGGCCCCAATCTGTAGGCTGAAAGTCCCAATTATCACAGTTGAGAAAATCGTTGTGCAATTTCCCACCGTCGCCACCGGTTCCTGCCCTCAAGGCATCCTGTGCACAGTCCAGAACGCCATCGGTTGATTCCGTGGTGTTGGGGTCGCCCGAAAACAGGTAATTGAGCCCTGGGTAAGCGTCATCCAAATATGGAACCGGGGGGCCGGCTAAAACACTTGTACTGCTAATTACCAGCAGTAACGTTGTTATGGTTAAAACGGTTGTAATGATTCGCTTCATGGTTCTTCTCCTTTGTAACGTTTTATTGACCATTATCCTTCTATAACTAATGCGTGTTTACCTTACTTATTCCTACACACGTTTTTTAAGTAATTGTTACACCGAACATCTGACATTAACAGTGTGATCTGAAATCTTTCTCAACACCTCCGGCTTCGTCGGCGAGCCAGCACGGCGGTCGCAGCACCGATCAAGAGGGTCATCGATGACGGCTCAGGAAGAACCTGCAGCGTCTCGCCAACCACAAA
>PBAS01000014.1 GCA_002716625.1 Phycisphaeraceae bacterium
GGTGTTTTGGGTGCCAATTTCAATCAGTCGAACATGACCTTTGCTGACGGCGACTTCAACGATGACGGCTTGGTTGACGTCGCTGACCTTGGCATTCTCGGTGCCAACTGGACCGCGTCACAAACAACCGGCAACGCGTCAGCCTTGGTTCCTGAACCCACAACGCTATCGCTTCTTGCAATGAGTATGTTGATGGTTGGTCGCAGGCGGCGTTGAGGGCTGTTGGGTAGTATGAAAACCTTTAGTTGCCTATTACTTTTCCCCATCATAGATGTCGCTGTAAATTATGTATAAATATTCAATGTGCTATTAACTTTAATAGGAGCGAGCATGAAGATTTCTGGTGTTAGGCCGGCATTCGGTGCTTTACTCATGGCAATTACAGGCAATTTATTGTTGCCCTCGGTCTTAGTTCATGAAGCAAAAGCCTTAAATATTATTCTCAACTTTGAATCCGCGAAATCAGATGATGCGGCAGATGCATTTGATCCTGGTGGCGCGGCTTTACAGGAAATGTTTCAAATAGCTGAATCGTTTTATCAGGATGTTTTTGAAGATTCCCATGATCTAACAATTAACTACTGGTATGACAATCTATCCGATGCAGACGGTACTCTTGGAGCACACACCCTTCTTAATCAATCTGGCGGCCGTGAGGTGAAAGCGAAAATACGTATTGATAGCACTGACGGCGGCAACCCACGAAACTGGTTTGTCGATCCAACGCCCGATGATCACAGCGAGTTTTCTCTAACCCAGCAATTCTTTGAAAATCTGACTAGTAACCAGCAGGCAGACTTTTTTAACTTTAGTAATACAGCAAATATTCCCGGCAAGTTCGAGGTGGGGTACATGGGCGTTGCGACCAGTGGAAGTGCTGCGGTGGGCGCAGATGATCTTCTTAGTGTTGTATTGCATGAGGTGGGGCATGCTCTCGGCATGGGGGCGGCAAATAATTCCACAAAAGATGAAACGGACGATGGTGATTATGACTTTAATTCTGATTTTCTGTTTGGACAGATCCTGGCAGTAGAGACTGCGAATGAGTCAGGTGACGACAATAAAAATATTGCTCACATCGAAATTGGTACGGCAATGATGACGCCGGGTAGTGGTGCGAGTATACGATCGCTTCCTAGTCATGCCGACCTATTTGCCATGGCCGCAGGGCATAGTTACGTGGATGTCGATGTGCCTAGACGCGAAATGTATGGAGGTACCAACTGGAATACGAGTGGCAATTGGTCGGGGAATAAGGCGCCTGGTTCTGCTGATGACGTATTTGTTCGTCATGATGGAAATGTAACACTTGAGAACAATGCCAGCGCCAATGATTTATTCGTAGGGAGCAGCGCCTCCAGTACGCTTACCACCATTACGACAAATGGTAATTACCTGTGGCCTAGGGGTGCCATCATCCTTGGTCAGCCAAAGAACAATGCGGTATCGGGCCTGGCAGGCAAGGGGAAGATCAGCGTGGGGGGCGGTGATAGCGGAACACCGAAATTGGTAGCTTCGCAGATCATGGTGAATGACGGAAGTGCTTTGAGCCTCGCCGCTGATAATGCGCTTGTCGATGCAGAGGAAATCACCATTGAGCCGGGTGGAGAGCTGAATGGTCATGGCACGGTAGATGTATTAATGCAACTGACAAACAATGGGCATATTATTGCTGATGGAAACTTGACATTCACTTCATTTACGCCAGCCAAGGTCTTTAATCTGGACGGCATTGATAGTGAGGGCTTAGGGGATATTGACGCAAGTAATGGCAACATCATTTTTGAGAATGGCAATATTGTAGACCCCTTTGGTGGAACAATATCCATTGGCGAGGGGCACAGTGTGGATGTTGCTAACAGTGATGGTTTTGTGCTGGGCAATAATGGTGTACTTATCCTGTCTGGAGGTGCCTCTTCATTCATGCCCTCTTTCACTAAAGGATCTCCGGCATCCCTGACCGGATCGGTGATTGATATACGCGGGTATGTTGATGTGACCGGTAACGCAAAGATCGACGCCGACACCATTATCTTCAGTGATACTGGCACGAAGGATGCCCAGGTATGGGCGGTACAAGGTGATGACCGTTTGACTTTGGTGAGCGATGATATCCGGTTCGAAGGCGGGCAATACAAAGGCACGGGTGTACTTACGCAATCGGGGGATACGGCGATCTACGCCGATACGACCGTTGATATAGATCGTTATGACATGGACGGCAACGGTGATGATGTCATGACCACCATTCTGCCTGGGGTCACTTTGACCATCAACAGCAATGTCATTGAGTATCGTGAAATTCCACTTATTTATGAGACCTCAGGATTTGATGGCACGCTAAATGTGGTGGGTGGAGTCGCTGATATCAATACGAATGATACGTGGAATCTGGATGGTGAATTGATCCTACAACACAATTCCGATGATCCGGTACCCACGTTGGCGAGTACCGTTCATCACGTAGAAGTTTCGGTATCGGGGAATATTAAAGTTGCTGGCAGTGGCTCTGGTCGTATTGGCCGGATCGAGTCGCCGATTGAATTTACATCCACCGGATCTGTTTCATTAATCAGTGACCGCTACACGTTAGAACTGAATGATTCAACTACATTTGCAGGAGTTGAACTGGGAACCTTGAGCGGATCATCGCCTGATTTCGGCGCCATTGTGCAAAATGGTGACCTGAGTGTTACGGCGGATTCAATCATTGAAATCGGAATTTATGACTGGGATGGCAATGATAGTGCCATTCCCTCCACGACAACCGTGAATTCCGGTGTGACCTTGTCAATTAAAGCAGATGGGATCGGGCCTTTGGGTTCAGAAAATCAATATGCCGGGACACTGAACCTTCAAGGCGCAACACTGGCAATGGATATTCCCGCTAGCCATTGGGAAATAACCGGGCGGGTGAACCTGGTGGAATCGGGCAGCATACTGCCATCCATAACAGGTATTGATCTGGTAACTGATGGAGGAGATATCTATGGCAATGGCTCTATTGATGTGCCGGCGACTTTTTCATCGGGATCGACCATTGAAGTTTCAAGCGGTGGAACCATCCAACTCAATGAGGCGGTGACCTATGATGGTGCCCGATTTGTTGGTTTGGGAACTCTTGAGCAGAATGCAGATGCCACGGTCACGAGGTCAACCACCATTGCGGTAGAAACATTTGATTGGGATGGTATGGGCTCTGCCGATACCACGATCCCTTTTGGAAAAGTGTTGACCATCCAGGTTCCCTATCTGGAGGATTTCGATAGTACGCTGAATATTGACCATGGTGAATTGGCAATTACCGTTGACACGGCTTGGAGGATGGACGGCACCCTGAATCTCACCGGTAGTGGAATCCAGTATGGCCGCTTAGTAAACGCCGGTGGTACATCGACCATGCAAGTCGGCGGGGCCATTAATATCTCTGGCAATACCTATATTTCGGTACCTATCCAACTTGACCACACGGCTGTAGTATCATTGGCTGATAGCAGCGATAATCTTACTCTTGGCGGTGAATCTACTTTTTCCGGAGGTTCCTTCAGCGGTGATGGCCTGCTGATTCAGAATGCAGCGGTAACCATTGATGCAACAACCTTGGTGGACTTGGGGGTCTACGATATGGACGGGGCTGATGAAGACACATCGATTGATGTTGAAAACGGTGCGTTCCAAGTCAAAGTCAACACCATTGACGATGGTTCCAATATTTTCGACGGTAAACTCAATGTCGCGGCTTCACAGAAAGCTGAAATTCAAACATCCGCCGGGATCTGGACATTGGGGATGGCAGGCCAAATCAACTTGTCCGGACCCACAACCGCCGGCACGCCACCTACCATCTTGGCTGGAAGCAACCTTGAAGTGGTTGGCCAAATCAATGCAGAGGGTTTGACTCAGATCACCACCCCATTCGAACTTCTGTTCAGCGGTGAGTTGGATGCTGTTTCATCTCATACCTGGGTAGACGTGAGTGGTCATAGCCGCATTTCAGGGGGGAAAATGATTGGAGATGGGACGGTTGGGCTCAATGGTGGATCAACCTTGTCAGGTTTTGGGAATATTGAGTCAGATTTTCATAATAGTGGCATTGTGTCGCCTGGCCCCACTGCGGCAGATATTCTTGTCATGAAAAATAATCATGTGACCGGGGTTGGAGATTTTGCGGGTCCTGGGACCATTGTTTGTGACGGATGCCTGTGGGATATAGGGGCAAGCCCGGCTCAAATCAATGTAACGAATCTTGAGTTCACTCCTGACGCAACACTGCGAATTGAAATTGGTGGTAGCACACCCGGTACGGACTATGACCAACTGAACGTGTCGGGACAATTGACACTTGGCGGCACCCTCGAATTGGTGCTGATCAATGGTTATTCTCCAAGCGGCGACGACACATTCGAGATTATTTTCTTGGATGAGAATGGTCCGGGTGCCGTGAGTAACGGTATGTTTTCTGAAGTTCAGGGCGCAATTTTAGCCAGCGGTCTAACGATGGCGCCAGTTTTTGGTGATGCGGATACTGTTTTGACACTTAAAGCAGCGGTGGCGGGTGACGCAGATTTCGACGGGATCGTGGACGTGGCAGATCTTGGCATTGTCGGTGCAAACTTCAATGCCGATGATGTGCAGTGGGATACGGGTGACTTTAATCTCGACAGCACCACAGACGTCGCTGACCTTGGCATTCTCGGTGCCAACTGGACCGCGTCGCAATCAACAGGAAATGCGTCGGCTTTGGTTCCTGAACCCACAACGCTATCGCTTCTTGCAATGAGTGTATTGATGGTTGGGCGAAGGCGACGTTAAGTGTCACCAGGTCGTGCCAGTCTCGTATGGCAGTTCAATGAGTTGGCTACAGAGGAGGACGCAGACTTCACTCTTTCCTCATCTCTTCAACCATCGCCATGATCCCACGCCGGACAGCGGCAGGGAGAGACGACCATGCGTTAATCAATTCAGTCAGTTGCAGATTGTCCGTGTTGGGTTGTGCAACAAGTGGTGCGCATAATGGTGCGCCTCGTTCGCAAGGGTCTGTTTTTCCCGCGTTTTTCGTCACGGGATGGGGGTTCGAATCCCCCCGGCTCCATTTATCGTGGTTCGCGGAAATTTTGGAAATATCCGGAAAGTTCCCGCCAACAGAAGACTTAGGGCTTCCCACCTTGCCGGAGGCCCTTTTCTGTTTCTGCCCATTTCCGCCGTTTCGTGCAACTTCATGTGCGCATTATGGTGCGCGCTGCTTTCAGCATCATCGCCGAGTCCGGCGACCCGGGCGAACAATTCATCGGGAATATTGTTGGCGTAATGCCGGCCACTTACGGTCATGCTGTGGCAGTGCATGCCCGATTGGGAGAAGCGGAAAGCAAGACTCGACTCGTTTCGATGGGAGTAAGGCAAGGGAATCAGTTAGTAAGAAATTCCGGGAATTGGTTGAAAAAATAAGTTGGGAGACTGAAGTCTGGTTGGCCGATTCTCCAGGCCACATGATTCATTGCACTGGAGATAAATTTCTTGGCCCCCGTCGACGAAATACTCAAACGGATGCTCGCGTCGGTCAATGTCCAAGATGGCAGTGCAGGATGGTGCCACGTTGCAGATCAATGCCGATACCGAACCCGGTGGTCAGGTGCGGGTTCAGCTTCTGGATGAAGCGGGAGATGGACTTCTTGAAAAGGAGACGATCTTTGAGGGCGACGACCTGGGTTTTTGTGTGGCGGACCTGTCATCGTGGAAAGACCGAACCCTATGCATCCGCTTCAGTTTGCGGCGTGCACGCCTGTATGCCTTTGCCATCGTCGATTCAGAAGTGACTGGACCGCGTTCATAAACGGGGATGCGTCGATCGGATTTCCCCCTGCCTATCAGATGTGTGTCTACACGCTTACTCGTATTACGCCTTGACTACAACCACCACCGTCATGCCCGCCAGTTCTTGTAAATCTCAATATCGATTCCAGCGTGGTTGATGGTTGAAAGAACAAGTTCTTCCATCTGCTTTTCATTCATCGGGGTAAAAGTTCGAGCCAGTTTGACGTTCATGTCGAGTATCTTTTCGCTGTCAATACCCGAAACCACGCCGCTGACCGGGAAACTCCACGCATAACGCAAGCAGTCAGCGACGGACGCAATATTTCTTCCTGGCAGATTGCCGTAGGCCAGTGTTTTCATGGCAAGGACACCCAGGTTTTTTTCTAAGGCTCGAGGTAAAACACGCTTCACAAAGCTTTGGAAATGTGGGTCGATACAATTGATTGGAAACTGAAGGGCATCTAGGTCATCTGAGTATTTGTCCAGGACCAATTCGAACACATGCGGTCGGCGATGGCCGGTTAAACCAATATATCGAACTTTGCCTTCTGCCTTGGCTTTCATTGCCGTTTCGAAAGCACCACCTGGCCCGAATAACGTTTCAACTTCCTCATTATTCCACAAACTATGAAACTGCCACAAGTCCAGATGATCGGTTTGTAGTCTTCGGAGGCTGTCTTCAAGCTGTTGCCTGGCACCATCGGCAGTACGGTCAAGGACTTTGGACATCAAGAAGACCTGGTCGCGTTTGCCGCCGGCCAGAGCTTTGCCGAAACGTTCTTCGCTCAGTCCGTCGGCATACATCCATGCGTTGTCGAGGCAGGTGACACCCATGTCGAGGGCCTTGTGAATCAGTCGCATCGCCTCAGCCTCATTCTTCATCAGTCCAATATGTGCACCACCAAGCCAAAGTGACGTCACCTGCTCGCCGGTCGCTCCGAGTGTTCGTGTCGGGATGCCTTCAGCCTGCGTGGTGTTTTGTGCCCAGGATGATGTAGACCCAGCTCCAGTGACTGGTAGTGCAGAGGCCAAGCCGGTTCCTGCTGCGACTTTTGCCGACCCTTGGATGAAATCTCTTCGGGTGAGGTTCTTTTTCATGGGGAAAGTCTCCTGACGTTATACGCAAATTATAGACAGATGTCCTGGATGATTTGAGATCTGGTTAATTTGGCCTGCTTTTTACACCATTTGTAGTTGTCACACACTGTTCATAAGTGGCTATAGAGGCCTATCCGAGCCGGCTGTTCATTTGATCGGCATCAAGGCCATGGAATCTCTACGACGCCTTATTGGATAGCCGGGATGCGTATCGGCCCATTGGTATCAAATTGCGCCTGCACCAGTTGGCGCCGACCAGATTGACGATCGGACCTGCACCACGGAGACTACATTTCGTTCCTATTCATGAGAGGTCTGTAGATGGCAGATGATTTAAATGCCAATTATTACGATCTGACCGTTGGATTACACCTACTGGGCCCAAGCATGTAATGCCGGTGGGATCTCCTGTGAACCGTTGATCACATTGAACATGGATGATTACCTTGACGAGCACGGCAGCTGCATAGATGCCGGTCATCCGCTCAGCTTTCGTAGTTTTATTGACCAGTCATTTATCCAGAAGCTTGACCCGGCATTACGTCCCGATCCGAAGAATGTTCGCGTTCCTGACCCACATGAACCGCAGGCCACAACCGCCTTGATTGAATCATTTGGTGGGGCTGATCTTTGTTATGGCGGCATGGGGATTACAGGCCATTTTGCCTTTAATGATCCGCCGGAACCTGATCAGCTGTGTGCCGATGAAGCGATTCGTAGCAGCCGAACGCGTTGTGTGAACACCATGCGCGAGAGCCAGGCACAGATGTGTATGGGGGGAACCCATGGAAACTAGGATATTATCCCACGTCGTGCGGTGACGCTGGGAATGTATGAGTTGTTAATGAGTAAAAAGATTCACTTGACATTCATGCGAAGCTGGCATGCGGGTGTTCTGCGCCGGGCGTTGTTTGGTCCTGTTTCGGGTCAATGTCCCGGATCGTTTATTCAAGAGCATCCGAATGTTGAAGTGACACTTACGGAAGTTGCTGCTGCGGTTCCGATTATGAATGTGGCTCAGGCCAGAGGCGAAATCTAGAATGGTCATCATCGAACAAGGATGAATCTGGGTATGGTGATCAGGAGGAATTGATATCATCTACAGGTAAATCACGAATCATTTGGTCGTAGTGAGGAAAAAAATGTCGTTGGCAGACTGTAAAACACTTATCCAGCACGCATTTGATCATGGGTATGGGGTGGCCCAGGTTAATACTAATGGCGGTATGTATGACCTGACACGCACGATTGTAGAAGTAGCGGAGGAACTAAAAGCACCCATTCTCCTAGGCGCCTACGAAGCGAATCTGGGCTATCGCGGGTTCGAGTTCGCGGCCATGGTGATGCGGTCTTTTGCTGAAAAGGTCGATGCGCCCGTGGCGGTTCACCTGGATCATGGATCAAGCCCCGATGTGTGCCGGGAGGCGATCGGGGTGGGTTTTAACTCGGTGATGATCGATGGTTCTCACCTGCCGATCGATGAAAATATCGATCAGTGCAATCAGGTCACCGCATTCGCCAAGCCGGCTGGCATCATGGTTGAGGCCGAAGTCGGTCAACTGCAGACTCTGTTGCCTGACGGTTCGATGAGTGAGGTGAAAAATCTTTGTGATCCCCAAGAGGTCGAGCGTATCTGCCAGGAAACACAGGTTGACATGTTGGCGGTGGGGATTGGCAATGCGCACGGTTTTTATAAAGGTCAGCCGGATATTCGTTTTGATTTATTGGAACAATTTGCCCGGGTATCTACAGTGCCCTTGGTTCTGCACGGCTCCACGGGGCTGTCGGACCAGACCATCCGCCGGTGCATTTCGATGGGTATGGCCAAAGTCAACCTCGGCACGCTGATTCGCACGCGATATTTGGAGTACACCGCAGAGGTGATTTCAGAAGGCAATCATCAAAATCACCCATGGCGTGTGAGCCAAGAAGTGTGCGAGCGGGTCAAACCGCATGTGCAACACATCATTGAAGTGACCGGGTCTACCGGCCGGGCCGAGGAGCTTGCTTCATGTCTGGGCCGATAGGTTCCCCGATGGGTAATCTGGTTGTCGCTCAGGGTGGTGGCCCCACGCCGGTTATTAATTGCAGTTTGTTCGGTATCATCGATCAAGCGATAAGCAGCGGGAAGATCGCGAAAGTATTGGGCGCTCGCTACGGCATTACCGGCGTTTTGCGGGATGATTTTGCTGATTTGTCAACATTAACTAGCCAGTGGAAAGAGGGTCTTAAGCACGCACCCGGTGCAGCCTTGGGGTCATGCCGTCACAAACTGCAAGATCAGGAATATCCACGCATGATTGAAACCTTCAAGCAACGTGACGTGCGATACCTGCTTTACATCGGCGGAAATGACTCGATGGACACCGCGGATCGAATTAATCAACTGGCCAAACGAGAACAGTATGAGCTAGGCGTCATAGGCGTACCCAAGACCGTGGACAACGATCTGATGGGTACCGACCGTTGTCCCGGCTACGGTAGTGCGGCCCGGTATGTGGCCCAATCGGTTCGAGATCTCGGTGTTGATATTCGGTCGCTACCCACACCGATATCCATTTTTGAAGCAATGGGACGGAATGCAGGCTGGATTGCTGCGGCTTCAGCGCTGGCCAGGACTGACGAAGACAGTGCGCCTCATCGAATTTATTTGCCAGAACGTCCGTTCCGAATCGGACAGTTTCTTGCCGATATCGAGGCGGTTTACCGACGCTTGGGGTGGGCCGTCGTTGTGGTGAGCGAAGGATTGCAAGGTGTCAACGGGCTATCAGGCGATCCGGAGTTACGGGACGACTTTGGTCACGCGTTGCCAGGGGACTTGGCTGGGCGTTTGGCTCAGCTTGTATCGCAAAAATTAGCTGGCGGTGGAGTGCGTTGTCGCAGTGAAAGGCCTGGGGTTTGTGGTCGCGCGTCCATGGTTCATGTTTCTCCGGTTGATCAGCGTGATGCCGAGCAGGTCGGTCGTGCGGCAGTTGATCTGGTGGTAAATGGAAAAACCGGTGTCATGGTGACACTACAACCAGTGGATCAAGGTGGAACGGGGGTAATCCAGTTGGCCGAGGTTGCAAATAACGAACGAACCATGCCCGATGGGATGATTGATTCGTCTGGATCGAATGTCACTGGCCAGTTTCTTGAATATGCCCGTCCATTGATCGGACCGCCGCTTGCGGATTATGTGTCTGTCAACGACCTGTGCACCTAACCGTGCGACGTTGTGGAGTTTGCTATAATCCTGCCGCCATGAATCAGGATAACCCATCTCAAACAAGCAATGATGTGGAGAAAGTAACGATTATTGGCTCGGGGCCTGCTGGCTGGACGGCGGCGATCTATGCCGCGCGGGCCAACCTCGCCCCAGTAGTTTTTGAAGGTGTTGCGAAGCAGGATCCGGCATTGGTTTTGCCCGGCGGGCAACTTATGTTGACCTCGGAAGTGGAGAACTATCCAGGTTATAGTGAAGGCGTTGATGGTCCTAAGATGATGGCTGATTTCAAGAAGCAGGCCGAGCGGTTCGGTACTTGTATTCGCAGTGAGGATATCGAAGCGTGTGACTTTGAACAACGACCGTTTGTTCTGACGACCAACGCCGCAAAGGCGATCAAGACCCATGCTCTGATTATCGCGACCGGTGCGACCGCCAATTGGATTGGCTTGGAAAATGAACAGCGGTTGGCACGTATCGGTGGTGGTGTGAGTGCCTGTGCGGTGTGTGATGGTGCCTTGCCTATTTTTCGTGATCAGCCGTTGGTGGTGGTCGGTGGGGGCGACAGTGCGATGGAAGAGGCCAGCTATTTGACGAAATTTGCATCGAGGGTCTATGTCATCCACCGGCGAGATCAATTTCGCGCCAGCAAGATTATGCAGAGTCGGGTCCTTGACAATCCCAAGTGCAAAGTAATCTGGGATACCGTGGTGACCGACGTGCTGGGTGATGAAAAAATTGAAGGAATCAGGCTGAAACATGTGAAAACAAACGAAGAATCAACACTGCTCTGCAAGGGGATGTTTGCCGCCATCGGCCATACACCAGCCACGTCCTTTCTTAAGCCCGGTCAACTTGAAATGGATGATAAAGGGTACATTACAATGCCGGTTGCCCATCGTAGTTTTACGAGTGTAGATGGTGTATTTGTGGCCGGTGATGTGGCCGATAGTGTCTATCGTCAGGCGGTTACAGCCGCCGGCATGGGCTGCAGCGCTGCCATTGATGCTGAACGTTGGTTGGCTGATCAGAACATTGACTGAATCAGTTAGCCGCTTTTGATCTGGTAGACGCGGGCAATCAATGCCTCAATATTTTCAAACTTTTCTTTGCGGGCTAATACTTGGTCGACCCATTGAATAACTTGGGTTCGATTTTCACCAAGTTGAACCATCACTTCAATGGCTTCCCGTGCTCCGCTGGACTGGGAATTTTCAAGAGCGGGTTGACCGCCATCCAATTGTTCTTGATCGCTACCCCCAACGTTTGCAGGGTCGGCTGATTTGCTGCTTTTGGATTCACCTGTCGTGTAGGCCAGGAAACGATCTACTTTGCCGTGTAGTGTCGCCACAATTGTTTCCGCTGTCCGTCGCCCGATTTCAGGAAGACTCTGTAGCATTGCGATATCACGATTGGCAACGGCATGGGCGATTTGAGCAGTATCCAATGTCATGGCACGCAGTGCCTTGCGGTATCCAATTCCTTTGCAAGTAGTGAATAGTTCAAAGAATTCCCTTTCTGGTGGGCTGAGAAAACCAGCCAGTCGGGGAATCATTGTCGCGCCTTGGTTTTGGGATTCAAAGTAATAGAGGGTATGCAGCTTGACGTGCTGGCCGATCTTGCCCCCAAGGCGAGCGGCGGTATATGCCGGGACCAATATCTCATACGTCAGTGACCCCTCACCATCAATGACGATGGAGCCACTGCTGATCGATTCCAGAATACCTTCAAAGCGTGCAATCATGGTCCCAGATCATACTCATATCTAGATGTGACGGTTATAACGCAAGCGCTATGCGGGAGCCTATTATCGGGTCAATGTGCCATGAATGGGGTTGCGAGGATCTTAAGTTGGTCTTCCTGGGGTTCGATCAAAGTATGGTGTCGATTACCACTTACGGTATGAGTATCCATCGATGGAGCCTTATTGTCACATAGCGACCCATGACCCCCTGGTTATCGCAGGTATACGGGAGGTCGGCGGGGTCCAATGGATGCACGAGTTGTTTCGGGTTTATATGGATGACGCTATCACGCGTTTGGCATTACTCCGGGAGACGATTGAGTCCCACGGTCACAAGAGCCCGGTCTTGGATCATGCCAAGCATCACGCAGTGCGTGTGCAGATTCCACCAGAGGTCTGGTCACCGGAAGATCTGGCTGCACATACCAAGGCAGCGACCCAGTTGCTTGACCAATTGGAACTAGAGTTCGACCATATCAAAAAAGCATTAGCTAAGGCTTCATGAATTGATGGGGAATCTATGGGGCCAAGGGGGGGGGGCGTCCCTGGCGCTTGATGCTTTGCTGATGTTGTAAAGTACCAAGCCGCTGTTGAAAGTGACGGATGCTCTGCTGATCGGATTCTTTTAAGGCCAGATCAAGAGCGTTTTGTGCGATATGGATCGCGGTGTCGTACTTTCCCATTATCGCGTATGCCTCAGCAAGGATGTCCAGGACACCGGTATCGTGATGTTCCGTTAACTGGGCCGCTTTCTGGATCAAGTCGACGGCCCGTCGTTGTTTCTGCGGGCTTGGAACTGGCCCGGTGAGCAGAATCTCGGCCTCAGCCATTAGTGGGTTGACCCAGTTAGGCCGTAGACGTTTGGCTTCAGCAAAATGGAAGGTTGCTTCATGGGCGTACCCCGTGTTTGCCAAGGCGATCGCGAGACTCAGTTGAGCTGCTGCGTCTAACGGCGTTAGCCGAACAACATGCTGCAGGTGTTGGACCATTGGTCCTGTTTGTCCCTTGGCTTGCAAGGCGATGGCCATATTGTGATGGCCGTCCGTGGAGTTCGGATTGATTTCAAGGACCTTATTAAAGTGGAATATTGCGAGGTTGATTTGGCCCTGATGGATCAAGAGACCACCTAGATTGAGATGTGCATCAAGAAAATTCGGATTGATCGTCAACGCCTCTTGGAAATGCGTTATTGCGCGGCCTGGTTTATTCTGATCTTTAAACGTTGTGCCTAGGTTGTAGTGTATGATGGCATTTTCCGGTGTGACCTTAAGTGCATGGGTGAACAGCGTAACGGAATTTCGCCAATGCCTGGTCTGGCTAAAACTGACGGTTATGCACGCAATCAATATGCCAACCGCTAGAACCACCGCTCCAGTCTTTACGATTTTTCGGGATTGCAGTAATGTGAACCAGGTCGATAGTCCCCAGGCAATCATGATGAACAGTCCGGTCAGGGGTAAGTAGGTATAGCGGTCTGCCATTGCTTGCATGCCAACTTGCACGAAGCCAATTACAGGTACCAACATGCCTATAAACCAGAGCCATCCGACGGTGAGATATCGATGGCGGTGGGCCCATGTGACGATGGCGAAGATTGCCAGTAACAAGACGCCAGCGGCCCCAATCTGCCATGATTTCCATGGTTGCCCACCTGCGAGATAGGGATGGGGGTATAAGACCGACAGGTCTGTCGGCCAAAACATTTTCCCTAGGTATCGTATGTATGATACGAAGGCATTTGCGACGCCCCGATCCAACGGAAGAACATCCGTAGCCGTACGGTAGCCATGGTGATTCTGGATGGTATAGGTCAAGACGCTAGAGGTTGTGGATAGAATAATTAACGGTATTTTTTCAAGGCACAACCAACCGGGTGATCGGGGTCGAATCAACACGGTTCTCTCTATGGGCAGTGCCTTGCCAAGGGA
This sequence comes from Phycisphaeraceae bacterium, assembly GCA_002716625.1. Lineage (GTDB taxonomy): Bacteria > Planctomycetota > Phycisphaerae > Phycisphaerales > Phycisphaeraceae > UBA6626. The sequence continues at coordinate 13,787 of PBAS01000014.1, forward strand.
TATCCGGTCAAGCGGCCAATAGTCAAGTAAGAACAGCACAAATGGTAGGGTGACAAGCATGGGTTTGGCCATGAGGCCGATTGCCATGAGGGCCACCGTTGTTACATATCGCCATGCCCTGCCGTGGTATACATATGAGAGGTATGCCGAGATTGTGAGTAGCCCGAACGTGGTACTTAATAGATCTTTGCGCTCGGCAATCCATATCACGGATTCGACATGAAGTGGGTGCCATGCAAATAATGCAGCCACTAAGGCACTTGGCCAGGATCGGGTTGTCATGCGTTGTAGCAAAGAAAATAAGAGCAATGTATTGGTGATATGTAGCAGTATGTTCGTTAAGTGGTGAAAATGTGGATTGAGTTGAAATAATTGACAGTCAATTGCATGTGATATCCATGCCACGGGATGCCAGTTGCCGCCATGGTTTGTGGTGAAAGCCCACGTTACGCTTGCCAGGCTTAAGCCATTATGGATGGCATTGTTCTTGGCGACGTAGGTATCGTCATCGTACGCAACGAATTCAAAGCGAAGGCTTTGGCCATAGACGGCGAGCGTTGCGATGGTTAGGACCAAGCAGATAAAAATGCTACGTTGCGTGTGTGGCAAGCTTGTCATGCAGTTGAAAGAACCGCCATTAAATAAACGTGATAGATATTTTCAATGGTAAAGTGAACCTATTTGTATTCCAGATCGTTTTCTTGGGCACCCCCACGGGGGGGGGATCTCACCGCCCAACTGGATATCATGGAGCATGGCGGCTTATACACCCCAGTCCTGGCCCCGTATCGATGTGATCAGCCATTGGCCGGAGTTATCTCGGCTGATTGCGACAGGTGTTTTTTTACCTTCAGAGGTTGTATAGCTGACCCAGACCTTTCGACGTGCCATTTTTATTCTGCCTCGTGTATTTAACTTCAGGTTCAGGCCCAGAAAAAAACCATCGAGTGGGGTTGGCCCCCCCCGATATTTTTGATTTTCATCTGTACATGGGGGGCAAAGTGCTTGATTGCGGCATGATATCGTTTACGTTCAATTTGATGTTTCAAATCATCTAGTACCTTAATGGCCTGAACATGATCAGGCGTTTTGGATAGTGGGTTGTAACTGGCAAGGGTTAATACCCCGCAAGTTACACCAGCTACTACGACCCCGATGCTGACAATGAACCGTGGTGGGAGGTTGTCCATGATATATTTCGGTACTGGGCGTACTTTTACCCCGGCAAGAATCGAAGTCACCGTGGGCGTATATTCGCCCAGACAGTGATTTCGAGGGCCTTTGGGTTAATAATCGACCAGATATGGACTGGCAAGCCAGTAGATGAGGTGGATTATCATGGTGTTAGGTGCTTGGGGGGCTATAGACGGCAGGCGATTTCGAAGATCTCCTCAGCATCCAGTACCAGATCATGTCGCTCAAATAAGCTTGCAATGGCGGCCTTGTGGATCTTCATTTTGGTGATGCCGACACCCACGGCGCCATAAACCGTGGTCGTGCCCAGTTGGACCGCTTGGTCGGTTGCTTTGACATTTTCAATGCCAGACGGTGGTACGGCATTGAGGTCAATCGCGACCTTTACACCAGTTGCGTCATGGAGTTCAGCTGCCGGTAACAGTTCAATGCCTGCAGCACCCGCTGCGATGACCAGATCAATATCATCAAGGGCTGCACGTAACTGACTCAGGTCTGCAGTCGCGTAAGGTATAGTCAGGTCACTACCGAGAAACTCATTGACTTTGTTTGCAGCGTCGGCGGCACGTTGCGCTGATCGGCTGGCCAGGCGTACTTTTGCGCCACGACCGGCCAGCAGCCGCGCTGTCCGTCGCCCTACAGGCCCAGTACCAGCCAAAACGAGGGCTCGCACAGATTCCAAGTTCATGTGTCGGTTGGCCACATGAACCGCCGCTGCTGCCGTGGTGTTAGCGCCATTGGCATCAACCATTACGGATACCGAAAGTGGGCCAAGAAATGATGCGCATACACGTCGGAGGATCTGGTCGCCGACGTCAACATCGCTACCCCCAATAAAGATGGCTGTATGGCGAAGATCCTGTGTCCCACGGGTGAAAATGGCGCCGTGCACCAACGATTGCACCTGATCGAGTGCGACCTGGCTAAAGGATAGCAACGACCCGACGCCGGCATCGATTGCAACAACACTATCAAAGCTGCTTGGTTGCGGGTCGGTGTCCAATTGGATGAGAATCGGTTGTTTGCGATGTTTTTCGGCCATCAGTGTTTATATGCTTGTGTCACACGTGGACTGGTTGGGCAGTTCGGTTCCAGTCGCGAATCGCATGGCGGATATCATCCACTAGCTGCCCCATGGGCATTGGTGGATTACAGTCCGGGGTGTTGACAATTTCATTCTGATCGATTGCCCTAGCAATTCGCTGTACAGCACTAATGAGTGTTGAATGGTGTGGCCGGTCCATAGCGGTGGCGAGTTCAGGATAGCTCATGGCTGTCTGTTGGCGTGCAAGGTATACCGCAAGTGATCGGGCAAGTACCACCCGCCGTGTCCGACAGCGACCCAGGATCTCATCACGACTGACATGCAGATGCTGAGTGACAGTGTCGATGATCATCTGCAACGTCACGGGTCGTGTGGGTTGCTCGTGATGTTCCGCTTCGAAAAGTTGGTTCAGTAGTGCATGTCCAACGGTATCGCTGCGATGATCGGCCTTTCGTGTCTGGGCGAGCATTGTGAGTGCATGTAATTTGTTCAGTGTGCCTTCCAATTCGCGGACTGACCCTTGGGAGCGAGATGCCAAGGCTTGGATGACGCTGTCTAGCACTGACAATCCTCGACGTTCGGACAACGCACGGATGATCTTGATTCGGGTGGCAGTATCAGGTGTGGTGATCTGTACAACCATGCCTCGCAGGCAACGGCTTATCAGTGCTTCCGAGAATTTCTTAATGAGTTTTGGGTGGCTATCACTGGCAAGCAGTACTCGTGCTCCACTCATGTCAATTGCATCGAAACTGTGCAGGAACTCTTGCTGCGTAGCCTGTTTTCCCGCTAGGAAATGAATGTCGTCCACTGCAAGCAGATCTAAACGGCGTATTCTTTTTCGAAATGAATCAAGCCGACCGCCACGCATGGCGCCAAGAAATTCGTTCGTAAACCGCTCGGCTGTGGTGTAATGCACATGTGCCTCAGGTTGGCGTTGTTGCAACATGCCACACATGCCCTGTAGCAGGTGAGTTTTGCCGAGGCCACAGCCTCCGTGGATAAATAGTGTATTGGCCGGGCCGGGTGCTTTATGAACGAATTGATTTGCGGTGGCAAATGCCAACTCATTGCTAGGGCCAACGACAAAATCGTCCAACTGATGACGTAACGGCCGGTGTTGGGCGGTTCTATTCCGCTGTGCCGATTTGCGAATTGTTTTTTTTGTAGTCTGCTGCTGAATTGGTTTGACCTGGCTGTCAACCTGCTGGTGAATGAATGTTTCCGCATCGATCTGTACTTTGAGGTTGACATGATTGCCCAACTCGTTTTCAGCAGCCTCGTGTAACTGGCGTTTGAAGTGTGTGCCGATCCAATCGGCGACGAAGCGATTAGGGACTTTTACGTCAAGCCGGTGGTGTTTGTCGTCATAGTCAAATTTCGTGGAGCCATTGAACCACATCCCGTATTTCTGGCGGCCTACTGACTGGGCAAGCCGGTCAGTAATGCGCGTAATGACAGAGTCAGGTGAAGTGAGGATGCTCACTGTCACTCCATTTTGTAAACGGCCGATTACTGGGTAGGCCGGTTGGGTTGTGACACGCTCGATGGCGTTTCGCTGGGCGCAAAATTTAGACTTGGATCCCTCCGTATGTCGCCAAGGAAACAGCCATGTCTTTTGCCATTACCCTGATCGACAGGCAGCATTCCGTTGCCGCCAGATAGCTAAGATAAAAAGCACATCAATGCACTTCAACCGACAATTTCTCTCGAACTGAGGCAATAGGTCCTCGCGCCCTGTATAAATAAGTGTTTGAGCGTATAAAGTTTTTTTTATCCACCGGATTTCTAGTCGATCAGGAAAAGTTGTGGAAAACAGATGCATGCTTCTGAATTTTTTGTATTCCTAGTCAAAAAATATTTTCGTGTGTGTTACGGCGGTCAACTCTGTGGAACAACATGCACGAGCGCTTTTTTAACAGAGGATGATTTAAAGCGAAATGAACGATAAAGCCGTAAGGCTGGTCCATTGGCCCTGTCCACCGCAAGAACCATATGGGTGGCGGCGTACTTTGAAGCCATGCCTAATCCATGGTGAAGAAGTTTTCGGCCGATACGCTGACCGCGCCAAGCAGGGCTGACACCCAGATAAACGAGTTCGATGGTACGGTTTTGGGGTACAAGGTTGAGAAGCATGACAGCAACGGGGTCGTGACCGTGATAGACGGTGAACCAAAGGTTGGGGTCGAACATGCCCGTTGCCATGTGTCCCGCAATAATGTCATTAATCTGACGTAGGCCGACTAGCCCGGGGCAATCAAGCGTATCGTGATAGCTGGCTAGAATAGCCTGAGCAAATCGTTGTTTGTGCCTTTCTAGCCAGGTTGAAATGGTAAATGTGTTATTTAGTTCGAGTGCCACCTCCTTTGCATATACGGCTCGCTGCATGTAGATCAGTTCGGCAATTTCCTCAAATCCGGCACCCTGCAGGCCACCGGATTCAACATTCTGCCCCGGTTCAATCAATGCCTGTGCAAGACACACGTTTTGTGGATTCAATGATTCACAGGCCCGCTGGATCAGGCTGGTGTAGATCTTGACGTGCGTTTGGTCGTCGCCAGGTGAGATGAATACCATGGCAGATCGGCCGGGGCTGGGCACGATCAATGCTGCGGCCAGCATTTCGGTGGACTTTGTCGCAGACCACAACTCATCGAGGCAGATCAAGGTCCCTTCGGAAAAAGCCACAAACGGATCAATCGTTGATTCTGGGTTGGATGAATTGCCGGTGAATATGAATGACAGGGCCTGATTACGGTGTTCGGGACTAACTTTGTCGATGACCACGGCCTCCGAATTGCGGGAGAAAGGTGGATGGGACCTTGTTTTGGCCGATTCCAGCTTCGTGGTCTTCATGCTATAGCCCATCTTTGAATGTAAATCTACTGACCGTACAATAGTGATCCTGCTCGTCAAGCCTCGTGGTCCGGGAATGCCTTGGGGTGGTGTTTGAGGCTCCAAGGCAAGGGGTATAAAGGCGGCCTGTTGCGGGATTTTGTCTGGCTCTGGCAGAGGATCGAAAGATGAGGTTCAGATCGGCTACCGCGTTGGTATTGTTTGTTGGAGCCGCAACCCTGCTGTTGGCTGGGAGTACGGCAACCGCTTATCCGGAGCCATCGCTTATTGGTCGGGCATGGCAGCTAAGCTTTAGGTATAGCAAGCCGCGGGTCATAACCATTCGTGGACTCGATAATCGCCAACGGTGGTATTGGTATATGTCTTATACCGTGATCAACAATAGCAATGCAGAGCAATTTTTTGTTCCAGAAGTCACTGTTGCGACAGATCGTGGTGATATGATTACTGCGGGAAGTGGGGTCCTAGGAGGTGCATTTTCAGCTATTAAGAAAGAAATTGGTGATCCATTGCTTGAGAACCCCGCCCAGGTTTCCGGTCGGATTCTTATTGGCAAGGACCATGCAAAGGCAAGTGTGGTCATCTGGCCCGCATTCAGTAAGGACATTGACCAACTGACCCTTTTTGTTGCCGGTTTGAGTGGTGAAAAGCAGGCCATCTCGCACCCACTGACTGGTGAGGAAATCGTGTTGCGGAAATCACTGATGCTTTCATTTGATACACCAGGCACACCGCATAGTCCCCAGCAGCATCAGGTCAAACTTCGATCAAAGCAGTGGGTGATGCGCTAATTCGAGAAACCTTAAGTGGCATTGGCGACGAGTACGCGAGGTAAGCCTTCGTGGTCGTGCAATATCTGGGTCGGCGTTAGTCCCGGTGTTTGATTGGCAAGTTCGAGTACCTGTTTAGCTTGAGATGCAGCGATTTCCAAGACCAATTGAGCAGTGTCTTTCATGTAATTGCGTGCCATGGCCAGTAGCGGGCGGATGATATTGAGGCCATCGATACCCCCGCGAAGTGCATGGTGTGGTTCGAAATCTTTAATATTTGGCGCGACCTGTTGCCACTCAGGATCAGATATGTAAGGTGGGTTTGACACTAAATAGTCAAGTTTTTGGCCTTCAGGGATCGCAAGAAGCAAGTTCCCCTGGTGAAAACTGATCCGTTGGTCAACGTCAATGGCCTGGGCATTCTGGCCTGCCACTTCAAGTGCATCGGCATGGAGGTCCGTTGCGATTACACGGCAATCCTTGAGATATTTGGCCAACGCCACGGCGATTGCACCGCTGCCGGTTCCAATATCCCCAATGGTGATATTCCGGTTGCTGCTATGATCTTCGCGTTGAATGACATGTTCCACGATCGTTTCTGTGCTGGGTCTGGGAATCAATACCGATGGATTTACTTGCAGCATCATCGTCATAAATGGTGCGTGTCCAGTGAGATATTGAACCGGTTCGTGTCTGGCAGCCCGTATTACGAGCTCCCGGAGGTTTGTACGCTCGGCCATGCTCGTGGGGCGTTCACTGTCTGTATACAGTTTCAGCCGGGTGGTTTTTAGCACGTGCGCTAGGAGTAGTTCCGCTGCTAGACGTGGGGATTGGATTTGTTGTTTGGCAAAGTGCTTAGCCGTCCAAATGAGTAACCGGTGCGTGGTCCACTGGTCTTCACGGTAAGCTTTGGTGGTAAACATTGTGCAATTGTCGGCATTCATTTTGAACTCGCAACCAACTTGTGCTGTGATGGGTGGACCATGCAGGTAGCGTTGATGGCCAATACCGCTCATTTGACTGATGAACAGTCGATGTTTCGTTTCCTCGTGGTGGGGCTTTTGGATGAGCAGATCCAGGTTATCCAGATGCTGCCACAGGGCACCAGTGAAGTTGCATCATTTGCGAAAAGCATGCTTTGGCAGGAAGGTCTTGGCGGCCATGTCAGCCGGCTTGCAGTTGCCTCGCTGTCAGATCAGCTCATTGATCAGCAGGTTAGTGTCCTCCATGCGGTCGATGGCCAGCTTTGGGAGCCGGTTTTACATCTTGGGCGTCGGCTGCATTTGCCTGTTGTTTTAAGTATGACTTCGGTGAGTCAGTTGAGTCAGGTCAAACGTCTGCGCCGACGAATTTCAGCAAACTGTACAGCATTTTGTGTGGCGACCAAGTCCTTGGCCAAGGCGGTGAGCCAACTCGTGTCGGATTCAATTTTAGTCGAGGTAATCCCCTTGGGTGTCCCGATGCCATCGCAGTTTACTGGAGCGTTCTCGTCGGAGATTCCTAGTATTGTGATCACTGGAACGGGATGTTTAGATGAGGATTATCAGTTAGTGCTGGAGCAACTGGTACGACTAGCAGGTCAGTATCCTGACCTGCTCCTGTTCTTTGAGGCTTCTGGGGGAGAGGACCAACGCCAAATCTGGCAGGCAGCGCGGCGGTTTGGCCTACACGCTCAGTGTAATTTCATCCCATCTCGACTGCGACGTCGTGATTGGCTGGCCGATGCCCAGATGCTCGTGGTTCCGCAGGCATTGGGAGCCGCAAGAAGTATTGTGTTGGCTGCAATGGCATGTGGGTTACCTGTTTTGGCTCAGCGTGATCCGTGGTTAGACTACCTTCGTGATGGTCAGACTGCCTGGCTGGTGGATGCGCCCGATAGCCAGTCGTGGGCACAGTTGCTGCAGCGACCGCTTGAGGACATTGATCAAACACGCTGTTTGGTTGCCAGTGCACGAAAATGGGTGGCCGAGCATCACACGGCTGCCATGCAGGTGGCGAAAATGGTTGATCTTTACCGGCGAGTTGCTGGAGAGGCTTATCCATTCCCAACCGGTCATCGTGTGGCTGGGCCGAGTAGTAACAGTCGTTAGCAAGTAAGAGACAAAAAATGTGGGTTGCCGAAACAGTGTCGACGCTGCAGCAATACCGGGCTCAGCTAGATGGGACCGTGGCACTTGTGCCGACAATGGGGGCACTTCACCAAGCACATGTTGAACATATGCGAGTAGCAAAACGCATGGCCAAACATGTGATTGTGAGTATTTATGTGAACCCAATGCAATTTGGTCCCGACGAAGATTTTGAATGCTATCCACGGCCAATTGCCAAGGATTTGGCAACATGTCGGGCAGAGTCGGTGTCAGGAGTTTTTTGTCCGGCCAATGGGCAGATGTATCCCTCCAGCAATTTACCCGTTCAGATTGATGTACCGCAATTGGGGTCGATACTAGAAGGAGAATGTCGACCGGACCATTTTGCCGGTGTATGTCGTGTGGTGATGAAATTACTGCATCTCATTCAGCCAGATTGGGCGACCTTTGGGCGAAAGGATGTTCAGCAACTACGTGTTGTGGCCGCACTGGTGGCAGATTTGAATGTGCCGGTTGAGATTGTGCCCATTGGAACGATTCGCGATTCGGACGGTTTGGCATTATCAAGCCGAAACGCTTATCTGGGTGACGATGAGCGGCGTGCGGGACTTGGCCTTTATCGCGCCTTGACAGAAGCACGACAGATGATGGAGATTCAGCGTGAAAGTAATACGCACCGAATCGAATCCCATATGCATCAAGTTCTTGAATCACATCATGTCATGGCTGATTATGCGACCATTCGAGATGCATCGACCTTGGCAGGGCTGTCGCATATTGATACGGATTGTTTAGGTGAAATTGTTGGTCTGGTTGCCGGTCGTGTCGGAGCAATCCGTCTCATCGACAGTATGTGGATGGGTGAAGAACCGAGCATTTAGCGAGTACCAGCATCATCTGGTTTTATGCTGGATATGGAGGATGGCGGATTGGGTGGCGGGGTGTGGGGAGTGGGCTTGGTGTCAAATGATTGAGATAGCCTGAGCATTTGTTTGGGTTGCTGATAAGACGGCCTGACTGACAGCGGTACCATCACGCGGCGAATTTCCCTGGCGGGATTCTTGTTTGATCCAATACGGGTTTGAATCTTTGCTTGAAGTTGTACCTTCAAATCACTCTTTATGAGATTGGCGACCGCTTGATCGGGTGGGGGCTGTTGTTCGGAATCGCTCTGTGCTGATGCAAGTATTGAGTCGATAGAGCGTAACTCGTAAATGGTGTTTGCCGGGATCAACTCAACGAATGTTTCCCCACGTCTGGGGGCCGCATTGAGGTGGAACTTGTTTTTCGCATCAATTGCCACGTAATCGAGGCGGTCAATGCGGGCTATAACGCCCTTGTCAATACGATAGTACGGCAGTGTTTGGCCTGGCAGTATTGCGCCATGCTGATTCATTTGAATGAGCCGGCTCTGTCCTACATTGGGCTCAAAACTGGGTGGTACGTGACGCAGGCTGGTGGCCAGTGGATCCAGATCCTCAACCGCTTGATCAATGGGTCGAAAGTGTTCTGGTGGTTGCCCGTTGGCCACGGTCGGCATAAACAGTAGGCTCCACGCTAAGCAAACTGGAATCCAAATGGCCGGACGTTTCATTCGCCGTCCTCATTGGATTCCGGATCTTTTTCTGGAGCATCTTGGCCGCCACTTGGGCTGTCAGTTTCATCGGCCAGCAGTGAGGCATCATTATTGGTTGCCGCGGCTTCCTGATGGCCATCTTGGTCGTTTGAGGGGTTGGGTGTCTCGCTGGCCACCACGGTGGTGTCATCGGGTGCCGTCGTGTCTTGTTCAGGGTCAGTTTGTTTGTCTGCGGGGCTAGCCATTTCACCGGCTAGTGCGAGGGCGGCCTCGGCCGGTTCGTGATTGGCTGCAGCTTGGCGTGTTTCTTGGCTTTTGATGTAATGCTCTGGGAGTTCTGGAATAGTTCGATGGGTTCGTTCGATCATTACAGGAACACCCGGTAATTTCAATAAATCACCTTCGACTTTCTTACCGGTATTGGTGTTCTTGATCCACCAGCGCATAGTTGTGGCTGGCCCCTTTTTTTGTGAGAAGGGTGGAAAGTCACCGGACTGATCAAAATCCATTATGAGCGTATGTTCAACGGGTATCGCTTTATTCCAAATGGTTTCCTTGCTTACCAGATCCTTGACCGACACACTGGTCGGCAGGAAGATGGTGCTGTGGAACACTTGTTTATCCTCACTGCAGCCACTCAGTGGGAAGTATATGGCCAGGGTTATTAGGAGCAGTAGTTGGGGGCAATGTCGCATGGGGTACATTCCTCTCGGGCATGGGCACATGTTGGGTGAATTCTAAGTCACAATAAGCCTTGGGGCATGGGCAAACCAGTCAAACGAATGTCCATAGGCTCCATTAACTGATCGGCCAATCAGTTGGCTGTAATTGATGACAATCCTCTGGTTATTCTCTCTATTGGTTATAAGATTATAGGACACGCGGTGGTGACGTAGCTTGTCGTTGCTCACGGTACTGAGGTGGGCTGACACCAGGTTTTCTAGAAACTTCCTGTGAGGCGTTGATGGTTTGTAAAACCACTTCGTATGCCATGGGGGGCAGTTGGCCTTCAAAAGTAAGATGACAGCGGCGTCTTCCATAGTTTACGTGTCATCAGCTGGCTGCTCGATTTGGTGCTTAATGAGCCCTTGGCGGCAGTCAATGTGGGCTGAGAAGAACTTTCGTCTGTATTGCCAGAATAGCGGCCAGATCACCTGGCGATCCGTTTCCGGTAGTGGTAACTGATTAAGATCAGCTGGCTCATGCCATTCGAGTATGCCTTCAGGGATTGCCTGTTCTTCTACCTGGACGGGCTTTAATACCTCGTATAGAAACATCAGCCAATGCATTCGGTCTTCAAAACCAGCTTCTGATACGATTCCGGTTAGGTGTAGCTCGTTCGGATTTATCCGCAGGTCCACTTCTTCGTGAATTTCGCGAATCGCACAGCAGCTAGGGCTCTCGCCTATCGATTGTTCGAGTTTTCCCCCTACAGGTGATAGCAGATCGCGGTTGGGAGATCGGTTTCTTCGTAACAATAAGATTCGGCCTTGGGCGTCGAACAGGTAGCATAATGCGGCAATGCTGTAAGGCAGTGATTGGGACATTGGACGCATGATAAAACATCAGGCGGCCTCATGTTGTTGGGGAGCAATGGGAGCGTTGGATGATTCCTGCCAATCTTCGCAACCGTCAAGTTGGACCTGCATGGAGCACGTCTTTCGGTATCCGAGTTTGCGAATGACTTCAAGCACCTCCGTCCAACTTGGATAGGGGCGATTATTACTGCGTTTATAAGCATCCATCGCTTTCACGAACAGGAATTGTTCGGTGGTCATTTCGCCCTCTTCGGCCCGTTTCATAAAATCACTGCGGCGTCGACCTGGGCCTCGGCGGCGTTCGAAACCAGTGGGAGATAATCGCTCATCGACAACCGATTGGCGCCTATCCTTTGAGCAATTTCGGCGATTCTTTTCCTGGTTTTCTGATCCGGTGGACAATTGGTCTTGGGACATGGGTATTCTCCCGCTTCTTGGTCGAAAATGTTGCCTTTTAGCCGGTAGAAGG
>PBAS01000015.1 GCA_002716625.1 Phycisphaeraceae bacterium
CATCAGATTGGATGTGTTGCCGTTTTCATAAAATGGATAGGCATCGAACATCACAACGTCCGGCTGCATGATGGTGGCGAAATCACGAATATACTGTTCATACGGATAGCCATCCTGGGGGACCGGCCGTTCGTTTTCAAAACCCCAATATTTTTTGGGATATGGTGACCCTAGGGGAAGTGCGTTGGAATAGACGAGGGTGTCTGGATAAGTGTCCTTTAGCCACTTTATGGCTTCAGCTGTTTTGTGCATTGACTGGTGTTGTACCTCACCATAAACCAGCCACCCCGTCAGTCCGGGATACTGCCCATGGACTTTCGTTAAGGTTGCTTTGAGCGTATCGGTAAGACCTTCCTGGAGGAAGTGTGGATACACGTGCAAATGCCATGGCAGGTTGTTAGCGGTAGCCTTTTCAAGAAGTTTTGTTTTGATCTTCCAGGACAGAACTGTGTTTAGGTTTGCGCCCTGGTATTCATCGGGCTTAAATAAAGAATGCACCATGGTCAGAGCCATCGTCGTGAACGGATGGTTACGAATCCAACGTTTACCTCGGCTAAGCGGTTCTTCAGCCTGTGCTGATACGCTGAATGTGATCGACACAAGTAGAAACAGAACGATTGCAGACTGATGTACTGTATTCCGTTTCCTCTGGCTTCCCCTTTCTTGTGAGAGGCCGGATAATACTCGACGCTTCAGCGGCTAAGTATTCCTGCGTTTCCAATAGTCCGTTAGTAAAACTAAGATTGTGGTTTGGACATGGTTTTTCCGCTAAGGGCCTGTACGGTGTCTTGGCCACGTCATCTTTCTCCCATCATACCTCAGGTTTGCCTTGATTTTACTGCCTGATCTCACGATGCGTAAGTGATAGAAGGGTAAACAATGCTTTAACTGGTGGATACGGCAGTTTTTTCGCCATATTCATAGCCGCCTGAAGGCGTCTTCTTGGGAATTTATAAAGTAGGTGGGCCTAGGCCAACTCGTCATAACCGTGCCAGGATATAGATGCGGCTGATTTCTAGGAAATAATTTTTAAATGTATCTTTTATGAAGACCGGACAGGAGATCCGTTCTACAATATAGGTGATGTGAGTGGTCATTACTGTGCGAGGTGGGGTTTGTCGATGCTACAGAACCAAAGGGGCCCAGCCGCCTCCAGATCTAGTGACGACGCAGTGTTTAGGAGGTTCTTGCGTTAAAATAGAGTAAAAGGACCTTTTGAGAGAGGGTGTTGCCATGAAATCGAGCAATTGTAAACTTTATAGTCATCCAATGGGTTGGCTGTTATCGGTTCTGTTCCTGATGGCTGCGTTTGTACTAACAGAAGTGCATGCAACCGACTATGCGATTGTCACCACCTCAGATATTCGCGCTTCGTCTTCACAATTGTCATCTTTCGAAGCACACAAGGCCTTGCGCGGTCATACCGTTCATACTTTTGATGAGACAGATTGGAGTGGTTCGGGACTTACGGGAGACGCTGCAGCCGAGGCGATGCGTTCATTTCTGCAGACTGCCGAATCAATATACGATCTTGATTACCTCCTGATCATTGGAGATCCAAGATCAAATATGGGTCCGGTACCAATGAAAACACTCCATCCTCGCAATCCTGCGCCAAACTGTAACTTTTCACAGGATGCGGTTCTTTCGGATTATTACTACGCAGATGTAAACGGTAATTGGGATCTTGATGGAGATGGGCTTTATGGAGAATTCGGTGATGTGAATCAAGTGGGATCTGCAACTGGGGATTTTGGCGTGGGCGGTATTGATCGCGAGCATGATATGGTTGTTGGTCGTATACCGGTATATGGTGATGTGAGCCAAGCAAATATTTTCGACCAAAGTATTCAGGATCTCGACCATATCCTTCAGAAAACAATGAATTATCAAAATGCACAGGACGAGGATGATATTGCATGGAGGAAGTCAGCGCTGATCGCCATTGAGGGGGCCAATCGTTTATTTTATGGCGAACAGCTAAAAGATAATTTGCTTGCACCGAATGGGTTTTCTGACTATCGGGTCTACGATTATCAAGGTGTCACGCTTTCGGATCCACCTGATGCTACAACCACGTCGGTTTCCAATGTCCTTACCGGGTGGGATATCTCAACGCCCGGGATCGCGACATGGTTTACTCATGGTGGAGGGACTGGAGCTGTCGCAGTCATGACGACTACAGCGGCAGCGACGCTCGATGATGATTCACCGACAATCACCTGGCAAGCATCGTGTTTGAATTCTCAGCCAGCTAATAGCAATAATCTTAGTTACCGGTTGCTCGTTAATGGCGCAATTGCAACAGTAGGATTTACTGAGATCAGTCATGGTCCTGGTTCCGAAGTAGATCTAACAACCGATTCCCATTTGTCCGGTATTCCTGGCATGGGTTATGGATTCATATCACGGGTAGGGGTGGACGAGCTGACGGTGGGCGACGCTCTTATGGAACTCAAGAGAGACAGCACGCTTTATAATCGTTGCTGGTATTGGCAGAATCATGTGGGAGCCAATCTTTATGGGGACCCCGACATAAGTCTCTTTGATACACATATGGTGATACCAGAGCCTGCGACTTTGCCGCTATTGGCTTTCAGTGTGCTGATGGCTTACCGGAGGCGGCGTTCCTAACGTCCATGTGTCACTACATTGATGTATGCAGTCATGTTTTCATCGCATGGTATTAAGAGGAAGAATTCTTTAATGGTGTGTCATTCCATTGGAGTTAAGGGAGATCGCAGGGCCTATTCAAGGACAATCTTGGATAGGAGAAAGATGATCGGGGATTGAAAAATACCGATAGGTAGCGGAGCTCGGTGCGGATCCGACTCCAGATCAGGTGGACGAACTGGCAGTTTCCTCTGGCCCTGCCCTAATCCATTTTATAAACCACAAACGGAGCCTTGGCATGATTGCCAGCGGCCACCCGGATCTGTCCTTGGGAGGGTTCGGCAATAATTGAGGCGACGGTTATGCCTGCGGTAACCCAGTCTGCAGTCGGGTCTGTGGTCTGGGCGTAACGGCAGATGCCGGATGGGTCACCATGGCGGTCACGCAGGAACAATTTAAAATCATCGGTGCTGAGTTGGCCGAATCCGGATTGAATAAGTTGGGTCATACGATCAAGGCGTTCAAATGAATCGGTGGTTGACTGCCTGAAGTTTTTATTGGTAGCGTGGGGTGAACAGAGAAAGTGATTTGAATGAACCATGAAACCAGAGCCCTCATCGGTCATCAGGTGTGGACCCTCGGTCGTTGCTTCAATATCCAGAATATGTCCCCGCCCATCGCATAACACGTAATTACCATTGGCCCATAGCGGAACGTTTTTAAATAGTGGAACAATGTCCTCAAGCGTCTCGTGTTCAAATATCAATCGTTTCAATGGATAGTGCGGCATGCCAAAGCAAGGGGGTGGACCGCCACCTAGGTCATTGGCAAAATGACACACTCCGCGGTCGTTGATGCCGGAGTAACCTATCATGCCGCCAAACGTCCACATCAACACTTGTGGCGTATCGTTGGGCTTCAGATGTAGTACGTATCCAAAGTTAATCATTGCAGGGAGCATGTCACTGTTCTGGCCAATGAGTATCTCACTGTTTTGTGTGCCTCGTTCGGAAACGACGAAAGCCGTACAGCCATCCTGTGGTTTCTGATTAAGGGCGGTGCGAATATTTGTGGCCAACGCATCTGCAAATGTGATGTCTGCGCCTTCGGCAAGTCCTTGGATCTCCTCAAGTAAATGGGGGCAGTGCTTTTTGAAGAGAGGATGGAAATGTAGTGCGCGGTATTGCAGGTTACTGCGTGAACTCTTCATGGAAGTACACATAAAATCGAGATGATGGAGGATATGATCCTTTGCCTGTTCGCCATGCTGCCGGCCTAATTCACGAGGTGAACCGGCGACGCGATAGAATGGGTAAGGCGGTACGTGCATTGGATTTCTGTTGGCTGTGATGTTTCCCGCATGGGACGACGCGACCGTGCAGGCTAAATACCGTTAAACGGATTTTACCAATTGGTCTCAAGCCTGGAGACTATTTTGATGTAAATATATGTAGAAATATGAAGGTCAAAACTCTTCAGAAAATATCACGATCTCCACTTGACACACGAGGATTTCTATCTGGTCTGCCATCCGTTATTTCGGTATCAACCAAGGGTCAGCGGTTAAAGGTGGTTCTTCCCGTGCCTGGGAATAATCCCGATCAGCAATCGTGGGATGTCCACCAGGACCATAAGAATTGAAATCTTCACATTGATCTTGACCTGGGATAAAGGATACATCAATGCCCTGTTCTGTGACACAGCAGAGATGAAACCCATGTCGTGTTTCGATCTGATCCCATCGGTCCTTAAGCTGGGGACTATTTCCCGCTGCGGAGGTTTTATAAATTCGAATATCATCAACAATTTCAACGGGACGCCCCGTGTGCACATGACCACAGAACAGTATGTTTACGCTGGAAGCTTTCAGGAGTTTAAAGATCCGCCTACGATATGGTTCATCAATGCTGAAGTACCAAGGGAGATACTGGTCATTGCGAGTGATATCCCAAGTGGGCTCATCTAGTGAATCCATGTAGAGCCAGTAGTGCATCATGGCCACGTGATATCGTGCCTTAGGCAATTCAGGTAGCCGTTCCATGAAGTGCCAGAAACGCTCTTCTTCGCGTAGGCCTGATCCTGCAACGGCCGCATAGAATCCGGTGAAGCGCACTTCCTTGTGGATAAATGACCAGTTGATGGGACCGAAATAAGAGGCGAACAATTGCAGGCGGTTCGAGGTCATGTTCAGCGCCACATCGTCTCGTCGATTGTCCATGCCATTCCGATCAGTGTGTTTATTACCTACATCCATGTTTCCGGGAATGACAGAGAAGGGCAACGGTAGCATTTCAAGATCTTCACGGGCTAGCTGATATTCGAATTCGTGGGTATTACCATCACGGGTTAGATCACCACCGACCAGTAGCAGGTCGGCGTTGATTTCTGAGATCTGGCGCTTGATGGCATCCCAGCGGCGGTTGATGGCCGGACGGAAGCGGTAAGAACGTGGTGTCCCAATATGGTGGTCGTTCATATGGAGAAAAGTAAATGGACTGAATTTGCTCATATCAAGACCTCATGCGTTCCCACTTAGGCTTTCAGACTCATGTGTTCCAGATCGCTCGTTGTCCCGTATTCACGGGGGATGGGCCACAGGTTTTCATCAGGTAAATCAGCGGCGAATAGTGATGCTTGTTTTAGGTAGATACGCACGCGGACATGTGGAGGTCGCGCTGCGGCCATACCAGTGGCTTGTGCGATCATACTCACCCCATCGAACGGGAATGTCCAAGCCGTTGTTGTCCTTAATGGCAGTGCAATCGGTTCGTGAAAATCCTTCAATGGTGATGCCGTCATAGTCAACCAACTTCACTTCAACCTGGCCATGGGTGGCATCGACATTGAGTTTAAGGTCGCTGTCTTCCACGATATCCAGCGGTTTTGTTTCGATAATACCATCAAGGTGGAGTTTTCGCGGCCGTAACGCTTGAAATCGATCACGGGGGAGCTGCGCGACGCCTATGCGAAAATTGGACGTTCTGGACGATTTCTTGTTCCACGCAGGCATGGCACCCCGACCTTTGTTGGTCGCATCGTAGAAAAATAGCATTTGGTCATCGTCGTAAACGATGCTGTGCTGTGTCACGAGCCAGGCGCTATCCCATTGGTTCGGAGCGCCAAGTGGTAGAAAAGTCTGACGATCGGAGACGCGGTCCCAATGAAAGCCGTCACGCCGGGTGACGGCCATCTGCTGAATCTGTCCAAATGGATCACTATCGCCTTCATCGCATCGTAATATCTCAATTGGGTCTGACCAATGCTTGAAGTCTTTCGACACAGAAGCCCGCACGTAACGGACATGTGCCGATTCAGCATTCGGCCCTCATTGATTGGGATCAAATGGTTGGGGTTTACGGTTGCCACGTAAGTATGCGATGTACCGCCGATTGACCGCATCCCACACAATCGAGATTGGACAATCCGCCTTACCCGGTATTGCCAGCCGCCCCTTGGGAGGTGACCATGTGAGGCCGTTCGGGCTTGTAGCCACAAAGCACCAGCATGTGGCTCCCTGCATGACATCGGTCAGTTCGGGATAGTCACGAACATAAGAGTTAAACATCAGCAATAAACTCTCATTTGGATCATCACTATGGTAATTTTCAATCACACAGGGCACGGCAACGGTCGGCTTTGGTCCAAGTACAATGTTCGTAGGCGATACACCACCATAGGGTTGATCGCTGACCATTATTCTCTTCCAGTTAAAGCCATCATCACTCTCTGCATAGCACAGCATTTTGTCAGATTGGTGCCCCTTGGCGCCAGCGTGATACCAGATTCGAAACCCGCGCCACCTTCACGGGGTAAAACATTGCCATAGACTGCTACAAAGCTCGCTTCCCAAGGATGTTCACCTTCGAGAATTGGGTTACCTTCAAATTTACGGGGTGGATTCAGTTGGCGATCAATGTTGTGTTCCCAACTGATGCGATGGCGATCAAGAAACAACTCAATGTTGGACATAACCCGTACCTTATCCAAGGTATACTTTGTTTGATTAAATTAATAATAGGGAATCCGAGAAATGTTTCACACTTGATAAAGTGTTGAATCAGTCTTCATTTTATAGCATTCATTTGCAGATCCATGATCATTACTCACCTAAAAGTTTTAGTGTTTATTCCGTGATTATTTTTGGGTGTCTGTCTAAAACGTGCATGACAAACTCCATGCATGGCTTAACTCGAGATGCCTGCCAGTACGAGGGGCCTACCCAGATCTCTTTTATCAGTCCTTCCGCCTTTACCCGGCATCCCATCTCAGATCCTATGCGGGGATGGCATCGTTGGGGGAACCACGCATAGATTTTTCCCATCTTCAGCAATGGATGTATGAGTTCATGTGATTTTTCATATCTCATTGGTGGTGGCCCCTGAATTCTTTTGAGATAGGGTCATTTTGCACCTACAGCTGATCAATCCATAATTTGTACCAATTACCCTTTAAGACATGTAAAGTTCGACCTGACTGGTGATTACAAAGATATATGTGCCTATATGGGCGCTTGGCACACTGTTTGCGTTATATGTGGGTAATAAGGAGCTAAATGCTTACGCCAGACGCATTTCACCCGTGGTGAGGGTGTTTGAGAGCAGGCGAGCAAATTGTAGAAATGAGCAGAAAGATGAATATCTGGACGATCGTGGAAAGGTGGCGAAAGATAAAGTATTGGATGATTATGACAGGTATGTGTCTTTCTATGTGGTGTGTATCAGTCGCTATGGGGCAGGTTGTGATCTCGCACGTTGGCGCCAACGACCCCGAAAGCGAAGGCTGGGAGTTTTCCCACACCCCCACCGACCCCGGTAATTTTGAGACCATCGTGGGGCCGGTGGCATCGGATCCGGACTTCCCAGGGGTCGATGCCTGGCAGATTGACACCTTCGTGAGCGAAGCCAAGTACCGGTACGATCTGAATCCGGCCGACGACGATGGAACCTTTGATAACGGAATCAATAGTATTCTTGCTACAACTGATGAGCTCGGCTTTGGGGTGAGGGCTGAAATGGACTTGGGTGCCACCGCCGATGATCGTCAGTTGAAGAATAGGATAGATGACAACATCACGGACTTGGGACCGGACGCGTACTACACCGTGGAGTTCGCCTATGATCCAGTTGGTATCGTCGACTACTCGATCAATGGTGTCTCCCAGTCCCAGCACGCCACCGGCGCCCTCACTGTGACGAACGTCCAGTTCGGCAGTTTCAATGTCAGTGATCAGAGCACTGCTGTCAGGAACTTCAGCTTCGTGGAACTCGAGATCATTCCCGAACCGGGGACCGGTATGCTGCTGGGTGGTGACGCGAACGACGATGGTGTCGTAGACGTGGCAGATCTTGGAGTTTTGGGTGCTAATTTCAATCAGTCGAATATGGCCTTTGCTGATGGTGATTTCAACGATGATGGCTTGGTTGATGTGGCCGACTTGGGAATCTTAGGTGCTAACTGGAGTGCGTCGCAATCAACAGGTAACGCATCAGTCTTGGTTCCTGAACCGACAAGTGTGCTCGTATTTGTCATTTCAGCCGCAGGGCTTTTACGACGAGGTGCAAGACTGAACGACAATGCGCCCGGCAGGACTCGAACCTGCGACCTGCGGTTTAGGAAACCGCCGCTCTATCCAGCTGAGCTACGAGCGCCGTGAGTTTGATCAGTTAAGAAAATTATAGCAGGCTTCAAAATCGACTGGCGGAAAAGTTCTAAATACCGCAGCATATCCCCAAGCTGGGGGAACCTATGCTTTGATCATAACGATCATTGGAAAGACAGGTATTCAGACTCAGCGGATCCATCACCGCCAGTTAATTCGGATGTTGAAAAACGACTGCCGTTTCGTTGCAGGTCAAGCGATCGTCACATCTGGATCCAAGTACACGTCCTGAATCGAATGCAGTAGTTGGATCCCTTCTTTCATTGGGCGTTGAAAGGCTTTGCGTCCGCTGATGAGTCCCATGCCGCCGGCTCGCTTGTTGACAACGGCCGTGTAAACAGCGTCAGCAAAGTCGTTTTCGCCTGAAGCGCCGCCCGAATTGATCAACGGCGAGCGTCCCATGAAACAGTTGGCCACCTGGTAGCGGCATAATTCAATGGGGTGATCACCCGGCGTCAACTCGCTGTATACACGCTCGTCGGTTTTGCCAAAATCAATGGCGGTATAACCCCGGTTATTGGTGGGCAGTTTCTGTTTGATGATGTCGGCCTCAATGGTAGCGCCTAAATGATTTCCCTGGCCAGTTAAGTCAGCCGATTCGTGATAGTCGGCATTATCTGTCGTGAATGCACTGTTGCGTAAATAGCACCAGAGAACAGTAACCATTCCCAGTTCATGTGCATGTGAAAATGCAGCGGAAACTTCTTCAAGTTGTCGACAGGACTCATCAGAGCCGAAATATATCGTGGCACCGACCGCAGCTGCACCGAGATCATATGCCTGTTGGACGTGGCCAAACATGATTTGATCTTGTGTGTTGGGATAGGTCAGTAATTCATTATGGTTAAGTTTTACTAGGAAGGGGATCTTGTGAGCATATTTACGTGAAACAGCACCAAGTACACCAAATGTTGAAGCAACTGCATTGCAACCACCTTCGATAGCCAATTCGATGATATTTTGCGGATCAAAATACAAGGGGTTCGGTGCAAACGATGCGCCTGCCGAGTGCTCGATGCCCTGATCCACAGGTAAGATTGATACATATCCCGTACCGCTCAGCCGCCCGCTGTTTAGTATTGCTTCAAAATTACGCAGCACCTGCGGTGATCGGTCACTGCAGGCAACCACACGATCCACGAAATCAGATCCCGGCAAATGCAACTGATTTTTGTCGATGCCTCGCGCCGTGTAACTTAGTAGTTCCTCGGCCTTGTCGCCCAGTAGGTTCTGAACGGCAGATGACCCTTTGGGACATTCCGGGTTGAGGGGAGTATTAGTTGTAGATAGGTGTGATGAATCGGTCACGGTGTCCATTGGTTTCTATCCTCATTACGACGACAAGCTTATCAGTAGGAATCAATCAGCCTCAAATCGAGTTTTCTGCGGAGAGTCTGCCATGTGCATTTTTACTTCAAGTTCCAGATTGAATGCAAGGTGCTCCAGGATCTTGTACACCGTCTCCGCACTGTCCGGTTGGTTGACCGCCTTGGCAATATTATCAGCAGTTTGGGCCATATGTGTCGACTTGAGATAAGTCATCACATCCTGTTGTAGCTTTAATACGTTAGCCGCAGCTTTCTTACCGGCTTCAACACCAGGTTGATGGTACGCATTGATGTCGACCAGTTCGGCATACAGGCCCACGGCGCGTTCAAACAGGGCAATTAAGGATCCGATCCTGGATGGACTAATACGATCAATTGTTATGGTAATCGAATCTCGCCCATTTTCATAAAGAGCATGGCGTGTGCCCTGCAGAAATCCCAATAGATAATCACCGCTGGTAATACCGGGTTCTACTTCCATAGACGGACCGGATCGATCCTCAAGCACCTGGAGGAATGTCAAGAAGAAGTTGGGCAGGCCATCTCGAAGTTGCTGGATATAGGCATGCTGGTCGGTTGAACCTTTGTTGCCGTAAACCGAGATGCCCTGGTGAACCGTACGGCCTGATCGGGTCTGTTCTTTGCCAAGGGATTCCATGACAAGTTGTTGGAGATATCGACTGAACATCATCAGCCGGTCCTTGTAAGGAAGGATGACCATGTCCTTCGCGCCATGGCCATTGCCAACAATGTGCCACATTAAAGCAAGCATTGCCGCAGGGTTCTGATCAGCCTTGCTGGCGCGGGTCAATTGATCCATTGCAGCAGCGCCTTGGAGAAAATCATCAATGTCAATTCCCTGTAACGCAAGTGGTAGTAGGCCCGCAGCAGACATGACAGATGTTCGGCCACCAACCCAATCCCACATTGCAAAGCGAGCCTGCCACTGTTCCTTGGTGGCCATCTTGTCCAATATGCTGTCGGGGGTACTTACGGCAATCGCATGTTCATGAAAATTCAAGCCGGCATTGGTATAGGCCGCCTTGGTTTCCAACATGCTATTACGCGGTTCAGGCGTGGAGCCTGATTTGGAAACCACCGATACCAGTGTGCGATCCAGGTCGCCGCCAATCTGTTGCAGTACCCGGTCAATGCCATCAGGGTCAGTGTTATCAAGATAGTAAAGATGAACCTGGTCCTCGCCAGAGCCCAATGCCTGGGAAGCAAACTGGGGACCAAGTGCCGAGCCTCCGATGCCGATGTGCAGGAGATTTTTAAATGGCCCGCCTGCACCCTTAATCTTGCCCGAATGTACGTCGTCAGAAAACTGGTGGATTGCCTCGAGTGTCGCCGTGATCTCATTTCGGATTTGAGGTGTTGGTGAAATCTGTGGTGCCCGTAGCCAGTAATGGCCGACCATGCGATGCTCATCCTGATTGGCTATGACACCTTGTTCTAGGTCTTTCATGGCCTTTAATGCACGGTTCATTGCAGGGGACAGGCGATCAATATCTGCATCGACAAACTTCACACGGCTGATATCAAGGCTGAATCCTAATGCCCGGTTGATATACGCGTATTGGCAGTAACGTTGCCAGAGATTTTGGCCGTTGGGTTGGTTTGGGGCGTCGGGTTCAATCCCCGTGGTTGCCATCGACGTAACCTTTCTTTAAATACTGCCCATCGTCTTCTTAAATTGTATATCGTGACAGATATCTGTTTGTATCGGGTATTTCTCGGGTACCCTGTGGTTTTGGGAAAATCCAGTTAGCCTGGGAAGGGGCTTGGCGTCGACCTGTCGGGATAGACGTATACCTACCCATGGCGATCAAGTATTCGCACGCCCGCATGAGCAGTCCCTGAAATGACGGAATTTCGGTGACACTTCCCGGCGGTCATATGGCCAAAGACTTGACTTAATTCTGAAGGGCATCCAAGATCATCACTACCATGGATGTAATGTCTCCATTTGACCCCCGAGTTACCAAGCCATTCCTGCGGATGGTGCAGGATTCGGAAAAGCACTTTCTGGCCGGGCGGCATGATCGTGGAGACGATTTGGAAAGTGCTATCCGTTATTTCCTCGAATTCCTGAGGGGATTTGAGAGCTTGGACTTCGAGGGCCGCTGTGTGACGGTTTTCGGCTCCGCACGATTTGATCCTGGACATCGTTATTACAAACTGGCTCAGGAGTTGGGGCGGAAACTGGCTGAGCATGATTATGTGGTGATGACCGGTGGCGGACCAGGAGTGATGGAGGCTGCCAACCGCGGTGCAAAGGAGGGCGGAGGTCTGAGTATCGGGTGCAATATCCAATTGCCCAAGGAGCAACAGCCCAACCCCTATCTGGATCGTTTTATTGAGTTTGAGCATTTTTTTGTTCGCAAGGTGATGCTCGTGAAATACTCTTCGGCATTTATCATCATGCCAGGCGGCTTTGGCACACTTGACGAGGCATTTGAGATTGTGACTCTGGTTCAGACCAAGAAGGTTGAATCATTTCCCATCATTGCAATGGGGGGGGAATTCTGGTCATCATTGCGCAAGTTTGCACGCAATACGATGGTTGGTGAAGGAACGGTCAGTGAACATGAACTTGACCTCATTAACCATGTTGAGACCATTGAACAGGCAATCGGCCTGATCGATAAGGAATTGTCGTAATCAGCCCCTTTTATGCACATTCATGTTTCAGATAGGCAGGGCTTTGGCAATTCCATCAACTTTTCAATGATGGCCCCTGGTCACCTGCTGCTAGTGCATCAAAAGAGATTTTGAGTTGTGGATAAAGGTTGCAGAAGATTTCGTATCCCTTCTCATACTTGCGATGAATTTCAGGCTGTGGCGTAAATGTATGAGTTGGCGATGCCGCTGCAGCCTTAACCGCTTCATCATGATCACGATAGAATCCGGCTGCGATTCCACCGAGCATCGCGGCGCCGAGGACGGCGGTTTCTTCCTTGTCGAGACGGATTAGCGGGCGGTTTAGGATATCGGCTTTGATCTGGCACCACAGATCACTTCTGGCACCGCCGCCGCCAAGATAGATTTCATTCACGGGAAATCCAAGATGTTGCGTGGCGATTTCTAGGTTTTGCCGCAATGCATATGCAGTACCCTCCATCATGGCACGAACAAGATGACCCTTGGTGCTTTCCAGGGACAGGCCAAAAAAGACGCCGCGTGCATTTGGATCCCAAATGGGGCTACGCTCACCTTGCATATAAGGCAGGAAAATCACGTGGTTGGTACCAGGGTCTACCTGCTGTGCCGCCTGGTTTAGAGCGTCGTAGTTTTCTGTTACCAGGATTTTCTTCTGTAACCAGCCCATGGCCGCACCAGCGGATAACAGGGCGCCCATTGCCAGCCATCGGTTTGGGGCGGCATGGCAGCGGTTCATGAACCGGTTATCAAAGTTAGGGTTCTCGATACACACGGCAAGTACATCAGACGATCCTGATGTATTGAAGCCTTGGCCTGGAGTGATAACGCCTGCGGCCAAAGCCGAGCAGGCCGTGTCGGCAGCTCCAATGGCGACGGGTACTTTCTGTTTGAGACCGGTGATTTGCGCAGCTTGTTTTGAAATTCCACCTATTGGAGACCCGGAGTCTATAACCGGTGAAAGTTTGGCGATATCAATTTCCCATGCATCAGCCAGTTCAGATGACCATCTTCCATGAGCATCCATGGGGTTGCTTACCAATGCGCCAGTTTCAAAGATTCCAGTGAATGAAGCATTTGTAGGGTCAAAGCTGGTGTTTCCCGTCAGTTTGACGGCCAGAAAAGAGTTTGCATGTCCAAAGTAATTTGTGCGCGAATAGAGCTCTGGTTCCTGGTCTTTGATCCAGCGCATGCTGCTGGCAGAGTAGGTGCCGGCAGCGAGTCGATTGCCCGTTATTTCAAATGTTCGTTGAGGTGATAGCGTCTTCTTAATATGAGCCACCTGGTCCAGGCTGCGTTTATCCTGGTAAAGGATAGCCGGCCTTAGTGCGCGCCCTTGGTCGTCCATTGCAATCAAAGAAGGGCACATATTACTGATGCCAATAGCAGAGATGTCCTGTGGGCTGATCCTTGCCTGTTCAACAGCGTGACCGACACCTTCGATAAATGCATGCCACCATGTTTCAGGATCTGCTTCGGCCCATCCATGATGGGGCCGGTCGATATCAAGTGACCGTTGGAATGATCCAAGAACACAGCCACTGCCGTCAAAGACACAGATCCGGATACTCTGTGCGCCAATGTCTACGCCCATCAGGCGGCAGTCAATCGGCATAGGAATTATCCAAGGATCTTCATTGCCTCATCCACATCGCCACCACCGTGGATAATCAACTTTAAGGCCTTGATCATGTGGGTTGGATCTTTGTATTCAAAGATGTTGCGTCCGTAGGCAACGCCGAGAGCTCCGGTGGACATGACATCTTTTGTGACTTCGAGAAATTGACGTGGTGTATCTGCCTTGGCACCACCTGCTGCAACGACTCGGCCATGTGTCGCCTCGACCACCTTGCGAAAACTGTCTGGATCACCGGTGTACCATGTCTTGACGATATCAACACCCATTTCGACACCCGCCCGGGCAGCGTAGGCGATGTTCTCCCAGTTATATCGTTTGTCATCATCGATCATTTCGCCGGTGGGATACATGTGGGCAATCAATGGCATCCCTGCCGCCGTGGCCTCCTTTGAGAATTTTCCCAATTCACGAATCATTTCCGGCTGCTGTTTGCCACCGACCATGGCGCCGATTGAAACAGCATCAGCCCCCAGCGACACAGCTTCTTCGACATCAGTTACAACTGTATCAAGGGTGGGATGGTAGGGGGAAAATGTTGAGACCTTGAGCGCCATGGCGATTTGACCCGCGTATGGATGAAAGTATTCACGTGCAAGACCCTTGTGCATGGCCAGGCAGTCGGGTTCTCCTGCCGCCAACTTGCCGATCGTCGTCTTGATATCGGTTATGCCAGGCATGACGCCGCGGTTGATTGCGTGGTCAATAGTAACAAAGAAAACCTTGCCACTTTCCTGGTTAATAATTCGATTAAATCGGATCTGTTTTCCAAGTGAGTCCATTGAACTGGTCCTTCATCATGCGGGAAGCATGATGCCTTTAAGCCCTTGTCCGCGGGCCATCATGTCAAGGGCATCATGGATCTGATTGAGTGGAAATCGGTTAGTGATGAGATCGTCGATCACAATCTTGCCGGATGCAATTAATGCTATTGCCTGGCGAAAATGTTGCCGGGATGCGGATGCGGAACCGGTAATGTTAATCTGGCCATAATGGATTAGATTGCAGGTGATATTTGCTTCAGCGTCTTCGGGAAAACCTGCAAATAGATTAAGTGTTCCGCCTTTACGCAGCAGCCGAGCCAACTGACTGACGAGCGGTGCCACGCCTATGGCCAAGATTGCAGAGTCGGCACCAAGTCCATCCGTTTGATCCATTACAATTTGGTGGAGATCATCTTCCTGCGGATCAATAATGAGGTCTGCACCCATCTGATCTGCCCAGTCCCGTCTTTGTGGGCTTGGCTCGCTTACAATTATATTGGCAGCGCCAACCGCCTTGGCCAGTTTCAGATGCATCAAGCCAATTGGCCCTGCACCCGCGATGACCACTGTTCCACCCGGTGGAATATTCGACCGCTGGTTGCCATTAACACAGCAGGCAAAGGGTTCGATCAGGGCAGCTTCATCGAAGCTGAGTTGTTCGGGAATCTTGACCACATTACCTACTTGAAGTGCGGCGGTTGGGACCTTCATGTATTCTTGAAAACCACCATCAAACTCATAACCAATGGCGGTTCGGTTCAGGCAGATGTTATCCAACCCACGTATGCAGTAAGCACAACTGCCACATGGAATGACTGGGACAACCGCGACTCGATCCCCGGTCTGAAACGCTTGTTGACCTGTACCGCACTCAACAACAACGCCTGCAATTTCATGGCCTATCACACACGGAAAATGAATTCCACGGCTTTTGGTGCCCAGATATACACGGCGGTCAGTTCCACATACGCCACATGCTTTGACTTCGAGCAGAAGTTCGCCGGGACCAGCCTGGGGTTGTTTGGTGTCCTCTATTCGTAGGTCTTCAGGTTGATGTAGTACCGCCGCTTTCACGTTTATTACTCTTTTTAGGCTTCAAGGCACTGTTGGCTGTGGCCGGTGCAATCTTACACGTACTGACACTACAAGATCTTAGCGGACGTAGCGGTAACTTCAATTAGGGTTAGGGCATGCAGAACCCATAGTGTGGCGACTGAGTCCTAAGAACCACGCATAATCTGGTAGGATGCGACTTGATGAATCATCAGGCTCAACGTATGGAAAATGTGCAGTCGCCAATTATCCCAGTAGTTGGTGAACTGATTCTAGCTCATCCGGGGACCATTTCTTTGGGGCAAGGTGTTGTCCATTATGGACCACCCCCCGAGGCCATGGCCAGCATTGAGCCAATGCTAGCAAAACCAGAGAACCATAAATACCGTGCGGTTGATGGTATCCGCTCATTACGGACCGCACTTGCATCCAAACTGGAGGTGGAAAATGGTATTTTGCTTGGACCGGATCGTGCCGTAGTCGTTACGGCAGGTGGTAATATGGCTTTTGTCAACGCGCTTTTGTCAATTACTGATCCGGGTGATGAAATCATCATTCTGGTGCCCTATTACTTTAACCACGAAATGGCCATCACAATGGCCAACTGCAAGCCTATTTTGGTGCCGACAGATGAAAACTATCAACCCGATGTGGGTTTGATTGAGCAGGCGATTACCCAACGCACCCGCGCGGTTGTAACTGTCAGTCCAAACAATCCCACCGGTGCGATTTACAGCGAACGATTATTGTGCCAGATCAACGAGATGTGCCAGAACCACGGTATCTATCACATTAGTGATGAAGCCTATGAATATTTCACATACGATGGGGTGAAGCACTTTTCACCAGGGGCAATCGATGGCAGCGGGAATCATACGATCAGTCTCTATTCATTTTCCAAGGCTTATGGGTTTGCCAGTTGGCGGATTGGATACATGGTCATACCCAAGCATTTGCTCCTGTCGGTAAAAAAAGTTCAAGACACTGTTTTGATCTGTCCGCCGGTCATTAGTCAGGCTGCTGCAGCGGGAGCATTACGGGCCGGTGTTGCCTATTGTCAACCCTGGCTGGAAGAAATGGGAGAGGTTCGGAAACTGGTCCTTGAGGAACTAGAGGCAATCAGTTCATTTTGCACTGTTCCAAAAACAGATGGTGCATTCTACTTTCTGTTGTGCCTGCAAACAGAGATGGACGCGATGCAGGTTGTGCAACGTCTGGTGCGTGAGCATCGCGTTGCTGCCATCCCGGGTGACACTTTCGGGATGAGCAATGGCTGTTATCTGCGAGTTGCCTACGGGTCCCTGGAAAAGGAAACAGTGGCAGAAGGGATTGGTCGTCTTGTGAAGGGTCTTCGCGTATTGATTGATGGATGAGATCTGTGGATTGGCTGCCGAACTTTGATCATGTTGCTGGCATCCAGCATGGCAGTTTACTGAGAAATTGGTAAAGATGATGGATTCCTTGTAATTTCTACACAACGATGAAATACCGAACATTAGGTCAGACTGATTTAAATGTTTCCGCCATCTGCTTTGGACCCATGCGTTCAGCTTCGAGGCAGCCTGAAGATGATGATAAATCAAGAAGGGGCGAGCAAGCCCTTCGTTATGCACTGGATTGCGGGGTTAACTTTTTACATTCCAGTTATGAATATGGAACCCGGTGGATGATGGAACGGGTGCTCAAGGATCATCCCAAGCGGGGTGAGGTACACCATGTAATTAAGTTGCCCGTTCCCGATGGAGAAGATGAAGAGCAGTTTCATCCGGCTAAATTTGAAATGCGCATCGATGAGGCATTGCAGGACTTGCACGCAGAGAGAATCAGTGTCCTCCAGTGGATGTGGCGTAGCAGCCCGAACAGCGACCACAAGCGTTTACCGCTTTTCGGTCGAATCATTGAGGATGTAAGCAAAACCTTTGATCGACTGCATGATAAGGGCAAAGTGGGATACCTTATGACGTATCCCTATACCTTGCCGTGCGGTCGCTTGGCATTGGAATCGGGGCATTTTGCCGGTCTGATTGCACCTTTTAATGTTCTGGAAACGGAGTTTTCCGATCTATTCGAGGATCTATCGAGTCGGGGTTTGGGTTTTATGCCGTTTCGTCCACTTTACCAAGGTGTTTTGACCGATCAGCGGGCTGATGCTTCTTCGTTGTCTTCTGATGATCGTTGTGCTGCTGATTCCTATCGCAAGGTGTACAAAACACTCGGAATGGTGCGCGAAACTTTTGGGGATGCAATTGGATCCTCGCTGACGGCATTTGCGGTCCGGTTTGCACTTGCGCATCCGGTTTGTAGCAGTGTGATTGTAGGCCTCAATACGGTTGATCAGGTTGACGGTCTTGTCCATGCCCTTGAACAGCCCAGATTGCCAACGGATATTGTGGCGCGTGTACAACAGGCGACTTCTACATCCGTATTAGCCGAACCATCCCATGCACGTTCTGCTGAAAAAGACAAGTAACCGTGATGCAACTTCGGAATTTGCATGTCTGTCCAGGATGTGTTGGCTGGTAATGCACTTCATTTGTGAAAGGTGAAACTGCTTGTGAATATCTACCTGATTGGATGCGAATTTTCAGGCAAGACCACTTTGGCGGGAAAGATTATTGCATGGCAGAACGAGCATATGTCTGGGACAAGGCCCGGTTTGCATTTCCACGATCACTTTACAATTCCAAACACTGAGATGAATGCCGAGTCGCGGCAGTGGTTTGTCAAGGCGCCACCTCAGATTAAGGAGATGTATCAACGGTTCATGATTACCTACCACATGCAGCCAGATGCCTATCAACGGCCTGATTGGCACCATTTAGGGTTCTTTATAGAGGAGGCTGTTTACGCCCCGCTTTACTATGGTTACGGTGGGCAAGACAACAAAGCTGGCTTTCGAAGCGAGGAAGGGCAAAGGACGAAGATGGCTCGTCAGTTTGAGCAGGATATTCTTCAGTACGCACCCAACATGGTACTTGTATTGCTAAAAGCCGATGCGGATGTCATCCGGCAACGAATGGCTGAGAATAAGAATCGAACCGGTCGCGATGGCGTGGATTTAAAAGCCGAAACCAATGAGCCTGTCCGTGGTGTCGTACAGGACAAGGATGTCGATTATGTACTCAGGCGTTTTGAGGAAGAATTTAAGGCCTCATTGTTTAAAAATAAAATAATCCTGGATACATCGTGCGTGACAGTTGAAGAGACTTTCAAGGAATTTTTAGAAAAGCACGATCCGTTTCTCCTGGAGAAGGATCGCAAGCGGCTTTGTGGTTGATGCAGGGAGTTCTGCCGCCAATATTGGAGTACTGATATGTCGTGGTCGCCATCTGGGAAAGACATTGACTTCTACCGGGAAAATGGATTTCTCATCGCTCGGGATGTTTTTGATGAAAAACAACTTGCCGCGTTTGACAAGGCTATTCTGAAATTTGCCAAGTTGCCAACTTGTCAATCAAGTGATCGGAAAGCCCGTTATCCTGAACCTTCAAAATATACCATCTCCCACGAAGGTTTACTCGATCCTGATCTGGCCCCTATCGCTAATGACCCGTCCATTATTGATACTGTTGAGATCTTGCTGGGACAGCAACCATGCCTCAAGGCGTTTGTCGCCTATTTGCGCACGCCTGGAGATCGGGGTACCGTCGGTGATTATCAGGGCAGTAGCCAGACAGGCCACTGTGATTACAAGCCTTTTCGACCGGCGGGGGCGTCGTTGAATTGGCTGTTTACAATTCTCGCCCTCGCAGACTATACGGAGGAGATTGGACCTCTGTACCTGTCGCCTGGCTCCCACAAATGTACTCGTCTTGAACAACGCGGACGCATTACACATGTTCACCGTGCGCGGGCCGATGAAATCCCGCCCATGGTGGACAGCAAACTGCGTAGAGGCGACCTGGTCTTTATGCACATGTTCTGCTGGCACGAAGCACCAGGCAATCGTTCCAACCAGGACCGTTGGGGAATTTACAACAAGTATATGGGTGTTGATGCGCCTCCTGGCTGTGGCCCATTTGTGTTCAGCGATGATGCCTATAACGCACTCAACGACCGCGGTAGGCAGACAATCCGTCATCACAGTCACCGCTCAATTGGAACAGCCCGCTTGATTGTTGAGCATCAGGATCGAATTCTTATGGTCCGCATGAAAGACCCTCGTAATGGTCAAGGTGCAGGTTGGATGCTGCCAGGTGGGGTTGCTGAACAGCGGGACGTTATCACGGATTGGGATATCGGCAATGTGATTGCATCGCTGGAAGCCAATGTGAAGGACCAGACAGGGCTGGAGATCGATTGGATGACCTATGTCGGTGATTACGTAGAAGGTAATGGGTTGTGTCGTGTCTATGCACGGCCGCTTAACGAGTTGCCATCATTGCCGTATTCAGTGGAACATGAGTTTTACTGGTTTAATGAAGATGAATTAAAAGTGCAGTTGCCTTCGCTTGCCAATCACTTTGTATTGGACGCTGTGTGCGCATGGCTGCACGAGCCAAAGCTTCGAGGTATCGGTCAGTCACAGATGCGGGCGGGATTAAAAGCCAGATAAGATGTCAGCTAATCGCACAAGATAGTTACACGCAGTGTGGACTTTGGGAGGACCTTCACGGGGGCATCAAATTTAATGTCAATGCCGCCATCCGTGTTTTGATGGGTAGTTTGCTTTGATGCTATAACTAGCGGAAGTTTATCCCAAAATGGCTGAAAGCAAGTAACGGTCCGTTTGGGGATAGGCCGGCCACAGGTGTTCAACTGTATGGTATTTAAAATTAGAGATATGACGTTTACGATTTATACATTGTCTGCATTCACCCGTAGTGCTGCTTCGTATAGTTCTGAGTCATGTTTATAGTAACGGGTCTCGAAAAGGATCTCATCACAGGTCACATCAGCACTAACCCAGTGCGAAGCGTAGGCGCGGCGCCATCGGTCAGATTCGTTGCGATGTGAGGTATGCAGGGCCTTGCTATGGTGGAATACGATTCCGCCTTTGCGTACCACGGCCAAAGATTCTCGGTCCAAATCGATTTCATCATCAGATGGAACCTTGTTATGCGGTTCACCAGGGACATCATGATGCGTAAGGATCGGGCCAAGGTGTGAGTCGTCGATATAACGTAAACAGCCATTATGTTCGTCAACGTCATCGAGGGCGATCCATGAGGTCAGGACTTCATCATCAGGATGGCAGCGGAAATAAGCATTGTCCTGGTGATATGGATTGGCAGATCCAAAATGTGGCGGTTTCATGAAAATCTGATCAATCATGAGATGTGGGGGCTTGCCTATTAATTGTTCTATTAGCGATCGCATGCGTTGATCAAGAATGAAGTTGCGAAAGACCTGATGTGTCAGGAAAGGTCTGGGTAGCTTTCGTGGGGCAGCCTGTCCGTCTTCGGAGCAATCAGTTTTGTGCTTGTCCCCAAGTTGATTGTTCAGTCTTTCATCACATATCTGGCTCGCTAATTTGGAGATGGCGTCCACCTCATCTTCTGTGAAGACCTCCTCTACGACGGTCCACCCGCGTTTCCAATATTCGTCGTAGTTCTCTGGGGCAAGTTTCATTCGATCATCCCTGATGGGTGCAATAGTAGAAAATATTGCGTGGTTTGTTGTGCAAAGTGTTAAGGTGTTTCCCCCTATTTTAGAAAACGATATAGTGTTGATCAAGCGTAAATTACAGCGTGTATTTGGATCTTGAATGCAAGATGCAGTGCATGGAAAGGTTGTTTTGTGTTCGGTAACACATGGAGTTCACAATGGTGGAAAATAACGGTCGGTATTTAAACACTGAAAGTGGTGTTAAGTCGCTATTGCATCAGCAGGGATCGTGTCACTTTACGGGAAAGTCAAATGAGGATTGGCATCAATGGCGCAAGAAGTTCCGTTCACATTTAGTTCGATTGCTTGGCCCAACCCCACCTTCAGTGCCACTGGATATTGAGGTGTTAGAACGGAGGCAAATGGACGGCTACTTGCGTGAGAAAGTGATTTTTAATTCAGATCCATTTTCATCTGTTCCTGCTTACGTACTGATCCCTGACGCCGCCAGCAGCAGTAATCGATGTCCAGCGGTTCTTTGTGCTCACGGTCACGGAGTGGGTAAAGATGGAGTTGTTGGCTTGGTGGAGGATGTGTTGGGGGATTATCAAAATCAGTATGCCGTTGAACTGGCGCGTCAAGGTTTTGTCACCATGGCGCCAGATTGGAGAGGATTTGGTGAACGAAAGGATCGTGAACAATGGGTGAATATTTCCAAACGTGATAGATGCGATCTGGCCTACATGACTTTGGGTTATTTCGGGTATCACCTGTTGCGATTAGATATCTGTGATGGCCAAAGATGCTTGGACTATTTACAGGCCCGACCGGATGTGGATGAACGCCGCCTTGGATGTATGGGGTGTTCATTTGGCGGCACGATGACAACCTATCTGTCCTCACTGGACCGAAGAATCAAGGTTGCTGTTATCAGCGGTTATCTCAGTACCCTTATGGACGCGCTGGGTGAGCGCAATGTGGCTAATTGTTGCGGGTCTCAGTTTCTGTTTGGCCTTTATCAATATGGTGACATTTCTGACGTGGCCGGCCTGATTGCGCCACGGCCCTGCCTGGTACAGACGGGCCGAGAGGACGCTTGTTTTATTGAACCTGATGCGAAAATGGCCTATGCGCACCTGGAGGAGATCTATGCTGCTTCAGGGAAACCAGATCGTCTTGAAATGGATTTATTTTCAGGTGGACACGAAGTGAATGTGGAACCAGCTGTTGCGTTCCTTAAGCAGTATTTAATGTAGAGTACCAAATGGATCGCCGTAATCTGGTGGCTGGTGTTGTTAAGGTGTTCTTATTGAATGTAACGGTAAATACAACAGGAGGCGTATTGGTTTTTATTAGGAACCGGGTCAGAAAAAACCACAGTGAGAACAAGGTTGCCATCCATATCCGCACCAAATTTTAAACGAATCGGATGCCACGTTGACCTCCAAAGTGTCGGCTTGAGGAATTTGGTGTTGGGCGGTCAGGCTCACCAATGAGCTGCCCGTTATTGATCCAGCGACCATCATTGCCGTACATATTCTTGACGAGTTGTTTGGTTAGCTTTGCACGTATGTCCATGTATTTTGGATGATCCGCGAGGTTTTTTGTTTCGCGACGGTCAGTTTTCATATCAAATAACTGAAAGTGGTTACCGACGGGGTAATAAATGAGCTTATATTCTGCGCTGCGGATCATACGACTGGCGTGCTCGTTTTCCCAGTGTTCGCCGTAAAGGTATTCACGTTCATTTTCTTGCGCAAGTGACATCCCTTCAACGTGAGACGGGATGTCAAGTCCAGCCATATCCAGCAGTGTGGGCATGATGTCACGGAGTTCAACCAAGCGGTCATCGATCCGCCCGGTACGAAGCCATTCACGTTGATCATTCTTTGCTGGCATGATCACCAGCGGCACATTAGCAGACATTTCATACATGACGGTCTTTGCCCACCAGCCATGGTCACCAAGCATATCTCCATGGTCTGAGGTGAAGGCAATAATCGTCTGGTCGAGGATGCCTTCCTCGCGGAGTGTTCCAATCACAAGGCGTATTTGGTGATCAATGTGTGTCAGAGTCGCATAAAATGCACGTCGCGCAAGTTCAATTTCATGTGTCGGTGCGTTTTGAATTGAATGCCGACCATCCATGAAGTAGGCGCGGAACATGTAAGGCAACTTCTCGGGGTTGCCAGCCCAGTCACCGATGATGGGTGGGTCGATCGATACGTTGGCGTACATGTCAAGGTAGGCCTGTAACGGCCAAAGGGGCGGGTGTGGCATTTGGAACGACATGTACCACATGGCTGGCCGGCCTGGATCGCGCCGGTGTATTACACGGCACATCTGCTGAGCCGTCCAGTTGGTTGAATGGCAGTGATCGGGTAGTTGCCAGGGGCAGACGTTGTAGTCATTCGAGCATTGACCACCAAGAAATTCCTGGCCAGCGTAGCCCGCATCGGCGATATATTGTTCGTAGTCATCGCCCAGCATCCCCAAATGATGCCGCCCCTCTTCATTAAGGATCACATCATCAAAACCGATGCGATTACGCTGTGGATACACATGCAGTTTTCCGACAGCATATGTCTGATACCCACCATTACGAAAACATTGGGCCATAGTGGGAAGGCTCGGCATTTCGAGATGTTGGTTGAATACCCGGTCACCGTGTGTGCGTGCGGTAACACCGGTCATCAAAGATCGTCGCGCGGGGATGCATGAAGGGCAGGCAGTATATGCATTGGAGTACCACACACCATTATTTGCCAGTTGCGATAACGTCGGTGTCATGACTACGGGGTGTCCTGCCATACGTGTCAGTAGCCCCGGCCAGTGATCAGTGCAGATCAGCAGAAGGTTTGGTCGATCCGATGAACTCATGGTTGTAATCCTGCGTATATTGAATGATACCGGGCTGGTACAGTTGCTTGCCGATCATCTCGATAGAGCACAATTGGTGAATCGCAACATATATTTCCCGTCGTTGCCTGCAGGCCGATTAGATGTCTCGTTCATGTTATTCTAGTTGGGCCTGCTCATTTTGGCTGCATGCTTTCAGTGAAAGCCATGGTCCGTACATGGACCAGTGTATTAGGTGAGCAATCCGGACGCTTCTATAGGCCAGATATCGACAATGTGTTGATCCTGATGCACGTGCAGTTGATGATAAAGATTACACGTCGTGCAGGCATGGCTGGGGATCATCTGGACCTTGTCTCCAACATGCAGTCCGCTAATATGCTGTACAACGCAGTGCTCTTCAGAACAAAAATTAGGGATCTGTGCGTCGGGGTGGTCGGCAATGATGGGCGATCCGAACTCACCGCTGGCACCTTTTACGCCAACATCCAGAACCGCATTGCCACCATGACAACTGATGACGGTACAAATAATTGTCAAGGCCATTTCAAGCT
Organism: Phycisphaeraceae bacterium; assembly: GCA_002716625.1. GTDB lineage: Bacteria > Planctomycetota > Phycisphaerae > Phycisphaerales > Phycisphaeraceae > UBA6626. Next base: position 24,675 of record PBAS01000015.1, read on the forward strand.
CAGGTCGCAACTTGTGATAAGTACAATCCATCGTTGCGTATGTTCCAGCCTGAACTTCATCCACGCCGGCCATAATTCCTGTCATATCGTAGGTGGCGGTAGAGCAACCGCTCAGCGTGTTGACCGGGATGCCTGCTGCTTCAATCATTCGTCGTGTGTCGATAGCTAGTTGCATGTCTTGGTGGGATTGGACCTGCCGTTCCGTGGCATCTTCAAGGTTAACCAGATGCCCTTCATAAGCCTGCAGGCCGTTGAAATAGATCCCTGGAAGGGGTTGAATCTTTTGGGTCAGCTCCAGTGCCGCGTTGCCCGGTTCTATACCACAACGATTCATTCCAATGTCAACCTCGACAAGGACACCTACGGTTATATTTGTTGCAGAGGCCATTTGTGAAAGTGTTCTCGCCTGCTCCAAATGGTCAATGGCAACCGTTACGTTGGTTTTCTGTGCAACATCTGACAGTCGCCGCAGTTTGATGTCGCCGACGATCTGGTTGGCAATCAAAATATCATTAAATCCATTATCGGCCAGGATCTCCGCTTCACCGAGTTTCGCGCAGGTGATTCCGACCGCCGACCCGGCATCCAACTGGCGCCGGGCGAGTGTGCTACATTTATGATTTTTAAAATGGGGCCGAAGTTGTGCATGCTTGTCGCTAAAAAATTGGGAAAGTTGTGCGATGTTGCGATCACTTGCTGCCAGATCGAGCAATAATGCGGGACTGTCCAGTTCGTGAATGGGTCGGCCAATTAGATTCTCGATATGGGGTTGATTGGCACGTATCATGTTCAGGGTGACAGTTTGTATGTGTCTATATATTGTGAATGGGCTCTTGAAATCGCGTGAATTAGCTTGTCTGGAGCCAATTTGGCTTGGAATAACCAGTACGGGTTGATACGATATTAGGATCAAATTGTCTTTTGTGACAGAGCCCTGTTAAGAAATGTCGACACTTTGGGCTGTGGCGAATTAATAAGGGTGAGTAGATGTTTACGGTTGTGACTGGACGATCGGAGGGATGTTGTGACGGCATTCAACGTCGTTCCTTTGTCAAAGCAGGATTTTTGGGGGTGGCTGGCTTATCAATGCCGCAGATGTTGCGTGTCCGCGCTGCAGCGGCAGCTGAGGGTAAGCCGGTTGATTCGACCTCAGTCATCTTCATTGAGCTTCAAGGGGGCCCCAGTCAACACGAGACATATGATCCTAAACCACAGGCGCCGGCAGAGTATCGCGGTCCGTTTGAATCGATCCCTACACGGTTGGTCGGCGAACGTTTTTGTGAATTGTTGCCTCAGCAGGCAAAGATTGCAGACAAGTTGGCGATTGTTCGGTCAATCCATCACCAACATAATCGACATACCATATCACGGCATCTGACCCAGACGGGTTATGTGGGTGACCTTAGTGATGCACATGCGAACGTCAATCCGAGTATCGGGTCAATTGCAGCACGTCTAAGAGGCGCTAATGCGGCAGGTCTACCGCCGTATGTCAACGTATTGGACCGAAGCTTTGGGCCAAAGGGTCGTGGCGCTTATTTGGGAAACGCCTATGATCCGTTTGACGTTAATGACCCAAGGAAACTGGATCAGATCAAGCACCTGTCTCCAGCCGAGGGTCTTACAACCGGACGACTTATGGACCGTCGGTCTTTACTTGCCAAGTTGGATTTGACCCGGCGATTGCTTGACCGAGACGGCGTTGCCGACGCGATGGACAAATTTAGCCATCGGGCATACGAAATGGTGACCGGTGATCGAGCTCGAAATGCGTTTGATCTTAGCCAGGAAGACCCGCATGTCCGTGATGCTTATGGTTCTGATTCAATCGCTCAGGCTATGCTGTTGGCACGTCGGTTGGTTGAAGCAGGCGTGACATTTGTAACGGTGAATATTCAAGGGTGGGATGATCACGATAAGATCGCTGAGCGCATCGGTAGACGCGCTCCCCGATATGATCATGCAATGGCGACCCTGGTCAGTGATATTTACGCGCGAGGACTGGATCGTGATGTATTAGTGGTGGCGATGGGTGAGTTTGGTCGTACCCCACGAATCAACAAAAAGGGTGGTCGTGATCACTGGGGTCGCTTAATAGCGCGGCCTTTTCGGGTGGCGGGTTGCGGGTGGGGCAGGTTGTCGGTGCCTCGGATCAAAAAGGTCAAGCACCAACGCGGAATCCTTACCGGCCAGAAAATGTGCTTACCATGGTATATCGTCACCTTGGCATTGATCCGGGGCTAACATTCAATGATTACACCGGTCGTCCCGTCCATATCTTGCCGCGTCGTGGATTGATTGGAGAACTTATCTAGCCACCGTTTGCACTGGCTTCTTCTTACGATTCCGCCGGTGGTTCCATAAATTTAAAATCCTGTGTAACCAAGGGCGTAAGGCTCAGGGAAGCTGCAGCAGCTGGATAATCACCTGCGATCAAATTACGACATCCTGATCGTGGTGTTAAGGTTCATGGCTCGGCTTGGATTCTTCCATGGATTTAATACAGGATTAAGACAATCGGCCGATGCTTGCGGCATGGGGAACCCGGTATCATGTCCTTGTCGTGAGAAAGTTTTCGGCCCTGGCCGATCGATGTCATCAGTCGTAACCGTGGACGAGCAGGAATTCCAGATGGGATTGAGGCATTTCAAGTCAAGATGGTAATTCATGGGTTGGTTCAGGGGATTTAATGATGCAACAGCGAAGCCTTGGGAAAACCGGAGTGTCTCTATCGGTAGTTGGTTTTGGTGCGATAATATTTTTGAAAGAAGGTCCAGAGTTTGCCCGCAATACGGTTGCGCGTGCGATTGATGCAGGTGTCAACTATTTTGACATGGGACCTTATGGCAAGGGACAAGCGGAGGAAATTGCCGGTCTTGCCATCAAGCCATATCGTGACAGGATTTTTTTGGCCGAAAAAACTGGTGAACGTAAGAAAGAGGGGGCTGCGGCCGGTCTTCGCCAATCACTAGAAAGGATGCGTACGGACTACTTTGATCTTTACCAACTCCATGGAGTCCGCACGATAGAAGAGGTTGAAACAATTGTGGGTCCCGGAGGTGCATTGGAGGCTTTTGTTGAAGCCAGGGACGCAGGCCTTGTTCGTTTTCTTGGGTTTTCAGCACATAGTGAAGAAACAGCACTGGCCTTAATGGCGCACTTCAATTTTGATACGGTACTTTTTCCAGTGAACTACGTGTGCTGGTATCAGGGGCACTTCGGTCCCATCGTAATTGACAAAGCTCAGGAAAATGACATGGGCATTTTGGCCCTGAAGACACTGGCCAAAAAACCGTGGACCGATGGCAAACGACCGGAAGGGTCTAAGACCTGGTATTCACCAGTGGATACCTATGAAGAAGCAAAGTTGGCATTGCAGTGGACGTTGTCGCGTCCCGTGACCTCGTGTGTCTGTCCTGGTGATGTAGAGTATCTATGGTGGATGATTGATGCAGAAGGGGAAGTTGCTCCACTCACCGCAGAAGAGAAGACGGCGATTGTCAATTCAACGGTGGGTATTACACCGATATTTCCAATGGAACCGGCCAAAGTTTGACTATGACGTTTTGGGGAGGTTATTGAACAAGTTGTTCAAGCAGGGCATAGGCATTGTTTGGTTTTACAGGTGATCAAATTGACAGGGTCCGCTGATCTAGTTCTGAAATCCATATGTCCCCATAATACGCATCGTGGATTGGAACTCAGTAATGCAGGTGCTCGTCATTGAATAGTCAACAGGTCATTCTTTTTACGCTGCTTATTTTAGTTTTCATCTTTCTGATCTGGGGACGATGGCGATACGATTTGATTGCGTTCACGGCGTTGTTGGTGGCATTGGTGGTTGGCGTTGTACCACATGAGAAGGCATTTGCCGGATTTGGTCATCCGGCTACGGTCATCATCGCATTAGTTCTGATTGTAAGCCGCGGGCTTTCTAATTCAGGTGCGATTGAACTTTTGGCACAGTTTGTTGTAAAACCGGCCAGAAAATTAGGGGTTTACATCGGCATCATGTCGGGATTTGCCGCGGCGCTTTCGGCGGTGATGAATAACGTTGCAGCTTTGGTACTTCTCATGCAGATTGACCTTCGTGCTGCAGGGAAAGCTAAGCGTAGTCCAGCGTTGACCTTGATGCCGCTGTCATTTGCATCGATTCTTGGTGGTATGGTCACCCTTATAGGAACGCCACCGAATATCGTGATTTCCCAGTTCCGGGCTGAAGAACTGGGCGACGCGTACAGGATGTTTGACTTCGCACCGGTCGGTGCGATATGTGCGGTAGTGGGGATCTTATTCATCACGACAATCGGATGGCGGTTAATTCCACATGGCTTCTCGGAACACAACACGACGAAAGAACTATTTGATATCGAGGGTTACATCGCGGAAGTCAAGATACCGGAAAGTTCGCGAATTGTGGGAAAGAAGGTGCGTGAACTTGATGACATCGCTGAGGATAATGACACGGTAATCATTGGTTTGATCCGACGGGGTGAGAGACTTCCTGGGTTGGCACGTCGGGTGGAGATTCGCGGTGGTGACATTCTTGTTCTCGAAGCTCATCCAGATGGTATTGAAGGGTTAGTTGGTTCGCTGGGCCTTGAGTACATCCAGAAGGCGGACCGCTCCTCATTGATGGGGCAGGATTTGTCATTGGTAGAAGTTATCGTTCCTGAAGGTGCACGTGTTGTGGGGCGGTCAGTGCTATCGATGCGGTTGCTTTATCGTCACAGCATCACCTTGTTAGGGGTGTCGCGTGGGGGTAAACGTTTTACGACTCGGGTGCGTAAGCTCGAAATTAAGACCGGCGATGTGCTGTTATTGCTGGGGCCGACTGAGCGGCTACCCGAGATTACAAACTGGCTCGGATGCTTACCACTGGCTGAACGTGGCTTGCAACTTATCAAGCGTGACAAGGCTGGCATGGCGGCGATTATTTTTGCGGCGGCCATTATGTTGGCGACCATGGGTTTCTTGTACCTGCCCACCGCACTTGGGTGCGCTGCTGTCCTGATGGTGATTTTCAAGATTGTTCCACTTCGCCAGGTCTACGACTCGGTGGAATGGTCAGTCATTGTGCTGCTAGGTTCAATGATTCCCATTGGTGCGGCGCTTGCCGATAGTGGTGGAACCAAACTGATTGCTGATGGTATCGTGACTGCTGCATCGGGGTTTTCGCCCGCAATTGTTTTGGCGCTGCTAATTGCAATCACCATGACGCTGTCAGATGTTATGAATAATACTGCCACCGCAATCATTGCTGCTCCAATTGCAGTGGATATCGCCAATCGATTGGATGTTAGCCCCGACCCATTTCTGATGGGCGTTGCTGTTGCCGCCTCGTGTGCCTTTCTTACGCCGATTGGGCACAAGAATAATACATTGATCATGGGACCAGGGGGCTACCGCTTTAGCGACTATTGGCGGATGGGGTTGCCGCTTGAGATCATGATCATTCTTGTTGCAACGCCGATGATCCTTTGGGTCTGGCCATTATAGGTTTTCGGGTGCGGGGTGAGCGTGCTTATCTATATGCAGTTGGCTGATATCACCAAATTTGGGTATCAGGCCACCATCTTGACGCGGTAGGTGGTGGTGAATTACAGTCGACTCTGTTTCCTGATGTTGGGATATCTATGAAACTGGACAGGCTTTACAACGAAGACTGCATCACAGGGATGGCTCGAATACCCGATGCTAGTGTGGATCTTGCATTTGCGGATCCGCCATTCAATATTGGGTACACGTACGATGTCTACGAAGACCAACGTGCGGCAGACGAGTATCTTGGCTGGACCAAAAAATGGGGCGTAGAGTTGGTTCGTGCCCTCAAGCCAGATGGAACATTTTGGCTTGCGATTGGGGATGATTTTGCTGCTGAATTAAAACTGATCTTTCAGCGGGAAATGGGGCTTTGTTGCCGCAGTTGGGTTGTTTGGTATTACACCTTTGGTGTTAACTGCACGAAGAAGTTCAGTCGTAGCCATACGCATCTTTTTTACTTTGTCAAAGACCCGAAACGCTTTACTTTTAATACGGATGGCATTCGTGTGCCTTCCGCCCGCCAACTTGTGTATGCCGATTCACGTGCAAATTCAAAAGGGCGTTTGCCCGATGACACATGGATTCTACGTCCGCAGGATGCGAAAGAGAGCTTTACATCACAAGAAGATGTTTGGTACTTCCCCCGCGTTTGTGGCACATTCAAGGAACGAGCTGGTTGGCATGGTTGCCAGATGCCCGAGCAACTCTTGGGGCGGATCATCAGGGCATGCTCAAATCCCCACGAGACAGTTCTCGACCCGTTCGGTGGCAGCGGAACGACGCTTGCCGTCGCCAGGAAGCTTGATCGTCACTATCTTGGATTTGAACTTTCAGAAAATTATGCGGATCAGATCAGAACCCGCCTTCAGGCAGTCCATCCTGGCGAGCCCTTATCTGGTGCCGAGGAACCTCAGGTCAGCGGGCCAGCGACAAAAGAGGGCAAATGCATTAAGCGCAATGCAGCATCGGCGTCATATGCCAAATCCAAGCAGACCACCACGAGGAAAGAAAATGTGTTGTGGGCTGGAATGGATCGCGAGGGGTCACCATCGCCACGAAAAAAGGGGCAAGCGTAAGTACTTACCCCCAGGGTATTTGACGTAATAGCGGGGGTGGGATTCGAACCCACGACCTCCGGGTTATGAGCCCGACGAGCTACCAGACTGCTCTACCCCGCAATCGTATTGTGAGACGCATGATATCGCTCGTGGCGGTCTGGTCAATATGGGATCGCGGGAAAGTGGGGCCTATGCTTGGTGCAGTTCATGGTAGATCTCAGAGGCCCTGTCAGCATGGCAGGTAGCAGCGGGAGATTGACCGGTTTTGTCACCAGCATGTAATTGCAGTGGGCGTTGGGGTGTATGGGATTTGAGTGTTAAATGTTATTGGAATAATGGTTTGCGACGTCTGTGTTGGTTGCGCGAGCCTCGGGAAAAGGTGGTATTGCAGTTGCAAGAAGATAGTACTAAATTTAGCTCATCTTGCTGTAAGCCACACATGCTGGTGGCAGCGAGACGAGGGAAATCGTTTGTGGGATCTATTTCAATCTAGCCTGGAGAGACAAAGACGATGGCCGTAAAAGATTTGGCCTTTGATGCGGACGCTCGGCTCAGTTTGTTGGCTGGGGTAGAAAAACTAGCCGGTGCGGTCAAAAGTACACTTGGTCCACGTGGACGTAACGCCGTGCTCGATAAGAGCTGGGGTGGTCCCACTGTTACCAAGGATGGTGTAACCGTTGCGGAAGAAATTGAACTGGCTGACAAGAGCGAGAACATGGGTGCTCAGTTGGTCAAGGAAGCGGCCAGCAAAACGTCGGACAAGGCTGGCGATGGCACGACAACTTCGACCGTACTTGCTGAAGCCCTGTTCAAAGAAGGTTTGAGGCAGGTAACTGCAGGCGTTGATGCCAACGGTTTGGTTCGTGGCATGCGAAAAGCAGTGCATGCGGTTGTTGCTTCGATCGAAAAGCAGTCCAAGCCAATTGATGTGACCAAAAAGGGCGAGATCGCTAATGTTGCCGCGATCAGTGCCAATAACGATCAAGCCATCGGAAAGATTATGGCGGATGCTTTTATGAAAGTTGGCAAGGACGGCGTGATCACTGTTGAAGAGGGCAAAAGCCTCGATACATATGTCGATGTGGTTGAAGGTATGCAATTTGATCGTGGTTTCTTGAGTCCAAATTTTGTGACCAACCCGGATCGTCTTGAATGTGAACTGGATCGGTGCCTCGTTCTTATCCATGAAGACAAGATCAGTTCGCTGCAGAAACTTGTTCCATTGCTGGAGAAGGTTCAGCAGGCAAAAAAGCCGCTGCTCATCATTGCAGAGGATATTGAGGGCGAGGCTTTGGCGACATTGGTGGTCAACAAGCTTCGCGGTGTACTCAACGTGTGTGCAGTCAAAGCTCCTGGCTATGGCGATCGTCGCAAGGCAATGCTTGAGGATATCGCGACTCTTACCGGTGCCGAACCGATCATGAAGGACCTGGGTATTGAACTGGATGCTGTTGAGCTGGGTCAGATGGGTTTAGCTAAGCGAGTCCGAATTGACTCGGAGAACACGACAATCATTGAAGGTGCTGGCGAATCCAAGAGCATTCAAGCTCGGATTGAGCAGATTCGTCGGGAGATAGATACAACCACCAGTGATTACGACCGTGAAAAGCTTCAGGAAAGATTGGCAAAGCTGGCTGGTGGAGTGGCTCAGGTCAATGTTGGAGCTGCGTCAGAAGCCGAGCTCAAGGAGCGAAAGGCTCGTGTTGAAGATGCGTTGCATGCAACTCGAGCGGCCGTTGAAGAGGGGATCGTTCCCGGTGGTGGTGTAAGTTTCATTCGGGGCATCAAGGTGCTGTCGGATGTCAAGACGACTGGTGATGACGAAGCGGCTGGTGTTGATGTCGTTTGCAGAGCACTGGAAGTGCCGCTGCGGACCATCGCTGACAATGCTGGTGAACGCGGCTCTGTTGTGGTCCGCAAAGTTGAAGAAGGCAAGGGAAGTTTCGGATTTAACGCCCTGGCCCGTAAATACGAGGACTTGATCAGTGCGGGAATTATCACACCGACCAAGGTCGATCGTACCGCTTTAGAGAATGGCGCAAGTGTCGCATCACTATTGCTGACTTGTGATTGCGTTATCACTGAGGCCCCCAGCGATGAAGATGATGCTGGTGGCCATGGTGGCCATGCTCATGGTGGACCTCCTGGAGGTGGCATGGGTGGCATGGGTGGCATGGGCGGCATGGGCGGCATGGGCGGCATGGGCGGCATGGGCGGCATGGGCGGCATGGGCGGCATG
>PBAS01000016.1 GCA_002716625.1 Phycisphaeraceae bacterium
CCATCAAGATCTGGTGATGCCATTTCAATCTGGCACCAATCCATGGTAGAGGGGGATAAGAAAATGACCTACCATCCTTGCGTTTGTGCTTCAGTTGGAACCCTTGGAAATCTTCTGAATACGGTGGAGAGGGCAAAACGCGTCCACGGATATAGCCAACACCTTCCCCACCAGATTGCCCCTCAATCTGTTTGACTAAACGAAATGCGCCTGCTGATCGATTGCCATCAGGAGCCGCAACAAGAATGCCATCATCATTAAAGTCTCCGTCAATTTCCGACTTTACTTTTGCTGAATCCGGAATGAACTTTGACCAAGCCAGCATCCGCATGGGAACACCAAGCGAATCTCCTTCTGTATTGCGCACATCGAATGCCTGGGATTCCCCCGGACGTATCAGGAACTCAGCTGGCACCGGCATCAGCTTTCCCGGTTGAGGAGTAGAAGCAGCTTTATGGATTGGCATGGCAGGTTGATTAGGACCTACCCGATCACCACCAAAACAATACAGCTTCTTTGTGGTGTGTACATAAACTCTCCCGTTCCAAATACTTGGAGATCCCAGGCATCCGCCCTCAAGCTGTACCTGGTCAAGAATCTCGGCGCCATCATTGGTAGGACGGATAATAAACAACCCATCATGCCACATGGGAATATAAAGTTTGCCATCTGCATGAACAGGGGAGGCGTGTAGTTGATCAGCGCCAAGTTTCTTGTGCCATCTTGTCTGACCGGTTCTGGCATCGACACAGACCAACTCACCCTTCACGGTAACTTGATAGACATTATCACCAACAATCACGGGAGAACTGGTGAACATACTCAGGTCATCATTACGCCACAGTTCGGCAGATGAATTAAGTACCGTTGATCCCTTTATTTCAGGATCGGTTGATCCGTTATAACGAATAGCAACCATGCGGCCACGGCCGGTATCATCAATGTTTTCCTTGCCATGAATGGCAATGACTGCATCTTCATACAGCACGACCGAGCTGTTGACGCCACCGGCTGCAAACTGAAAACGCCAGACCGGCTGACCGGTTCGCACATTAACACATACAATGTTGCCGCAACCGGTTCCCACATAGAAAACCGGTTGACCGTCGTGCCAATCAAACCGTGGCGATGAGAATGAACTGTCTTTAAGAAACGGGGGGCCAACCCCAGGCGTACTCGACCAGACAAGTTCACCGTTGATCTTATCGAATGCATAAAACCGGTTGCGCCCCGGCCCTTCACGGCCCCAGTTGGTACTGATGGCGTTTACAATGACAAGATTGCCGGCAATGGAAGCCGCTCCCGTACGGCCGTTGGGAAAGGTAAGCCGGCCAAACTCCTCCATCATGGACCGCTGCCAAAGCAAGTTCCCGTCATGATCAAGACCCAGCAGCAACCCCGGTGTTGTCATCAAATAGATATTGCCTGTTTGCGGGTCAACAGTGGGGGAGCCGATGCTATAACGGTTGTAAATGATGTCACTGATAAAATCAGGGAACTCGTGTTCCCAAATCACCTCGCCACTCTCCGCATCAAGACATGCAAGCACCTCTACAAGATCCGACCGCTCACCGCGGTAACCCCAAACGTAAATCCGATCGCCCCCGGCAAGCTGTTCACCATCAGGAGCCGCAGAAAACCCGGGCTGATAAGTCGCGATTACAGCCGTTCCACGCCCAGACAGATCAAATGACCACAGGTGATTGGCCCCACCAATCTCAATCCTATCCGGAAGGTTAGTATCGCTGGATGTACCATTTTGATATGGGCCACGCCAATGCAACCATCCATCAACCAAGGTGCTGCTCCCGGCATCGGCAATGCCATATATGCCAAGTACACTCAAAATAAGTGCCAACCACGAACTAAAATGGAATTGATGTCTAAACTGCATAATCTCACCGTAAATAGAGTGGTGATCGGTAATCTATGTTAGCCGGGCAGTTTGATTATAACATCCATGATTGAAAGCTGATTTCCAGTAATCAATATGCTACAATCGAGCTTGTCGCCACATTAAGGATCACGACACCTCTTCGCCCTCGAGATCAACGGATGAATCGACCTGTCAACATCGTTCCCGGTGGGTCAACCAAACACTACGACCGACGTGAGCAACGTCATGAACATGGTTTCACGCTGATTGAGTTGCTTGTCGTGATTGCGATCATCGCACTGCTCGTGGGGCTTATTTTGCCATCGCTGGGCTCAGCACGCGAACAGGCCTATTTCGTCACTTGTGCTGCCAACATGCAACAGATTGGACTTGGAGTACACATGTTTGCTGGCGACTATGATGACGAACTGGTTCACGGGCCGAATATCTCACACGGATTTTTTGGGGCATTTGGGTTTGGCCTGACATATAAACATATTGCTGACAGCCAAATCTGGATTGGTCAGCATCGGCTCAAAAATGGCTACGGCATTCTCCTAAACCAGTATCTTGATTCAAGCCAGGCAATGTACTGCCCGGATGACAACACCATAGACCCTGTTGAAGAGTTGCGCAAGATCCAAACGAGCCAGGATGCATACGGTTCGTATATCTACCGCAACCTTGACGCGTTCGAGGAAGGCAAGCACAAGATTTCTGATCTAAGAAACACAAGCGGACAACCAGCCCATGCGTTGGCATTTGATCGTCAAACCATTATTCCAAACAACCCATTTCTAACCAACGCCTATCGTACAAACCATGGAAATAAGCAGTCGAATATCCTTTTTGTTGACGGCCATGTTCGTGGATTTTCCAACCAGGGCAAGAATTTGTTCGTTATTCGCGCCCAGGACATGCAGAACATGCCCGGCCGACTTGACCAGATCATGTTCAACGGCGATCACGCTGGCAGTGGGGGGGGTAACCCGTACCCGCATCCCTAACCAGCTGATGCCTGGAAACAGACTTAAAGAATATCAACATGTGATGTGGATTTGTTTCTGACATCCCCGGACGGGGCGGCACTTCACCGCTTGGAACCCACATCAATACAAACCAGTTCTCCATGTCCACTGCGGCAGTAGATACGGCCATCAGCAAGCACCGGTGCTGTCCAGCCCTCACTGGTCCTGAACATTTTGGCGCGTCCACGCAGTTGAAAACGCTCAGAGTCTGCGTCAGCGATAATGAGTTCTCCCTTTTCACTGAGAATAATGAGTTTGTCACCGGCAGCACTTAATGCTCCGCGGCCAAGCCCGCGATGAGACCATCGTTCCTTTCCCTGCCTGTGGATATCGATGCACTTCAGTGTCTTTTCATCAAAACCATACAGATGTCCATTGACCAATATACAAGTGGACATCTGGTTTCTCATCGCGCGATTCTCCCATGCAAGGTTTAGACCGCGGTGATCCAGTTGGAACAAAGCACATCCCTTGTCATAACCAGAGGAAATAAATATATGGCCATCAATCACGATGGGCGTGGCCACATTGACATCATAAGAAGTCTCCCATGAATACTTAGCAAGTTCCCGTCCATCAGAAAAATCCAACACCACCAGTCCATAACTTGGAAATGCAGCCACAAGAGACCGTCGGGAGTATTGGAATGGCAGGGGCGTTGAATAGGACGAACCGTAATCCTTTGTCACCCATTTTATCTTGCCGTTGAACTTGTCGAACACCACAATCCTGCCGAGATCCAGAAGCAGCAAATCACCCACAACAACTGGCGACCCGGAGAACCCCCAATGCGGCACTTTCAAATCAAGTTGGCGTTTTAATGACTTGGACCATTTCTGTTCACCTGTCTGCGAGTCAAGACAGAACAGCTGCGCATCTCGCCCAAGTGTATAAAGGCGATCACCGTCGACCGCTGGCGTGGCCGCCGGCCCCCCATCATGGTTTCTTTCATAACGATCCGCCCTATAGGAAAATTCCCATATAGGCGCACCCGTTACCGCATCCAGGCACACAACGACATCTTGACCGTCATGCCATCCAAGCGTGTAAAGCATGCCATCAACAACGGAAACCGCCGAGCAGCCAACTCCAATATTTTTGCGCCATGCTTCCCTGGGACCGGAAGCAGGAAATTCTGAAATCCAGTCCGTTTCGTTGGAAATGCCCGTTCCATCAGGACCACGCCATTGAGGCCAATCGTCAGCCTGAACAACCAACGGTATGCCAACCAATATAAGCAGGCTCGCCGTTATGATAATACAAGATGGCAAAAACAACTGATTCGACAATGGCGAACATGAACAAAACTTCATAAATCATTTCTTTCGTTGTTTAAAGCGTGCATCAAAGGCCCATACCCGTTGCAGCCCATGACCAACGGATACCCATCACCCAATAGATGCTATTGAAGATACGGCCAAACATAAAATCAACACCCTAGACTGCCGGAGGGCATTTCCACTGACATTATTATTTGATTCAATGGTGCATAGTCGAGATTGGAAAGGATTCCGCACCGAGATTGCCCTGACTCATCGAGTTCAAAACGCTATCATTTTCCTCGATTGGATTCTCTACAAGCAGACTTTTGGGTTGCATCCAGGTAGGAATTTCCGCGTGACCAGATGGCAACTTCAAACTATCTTGGTCAAGTTTCGGCATGTTGGCCCCCCGCAGCGCCCTCATTGGAGCATGATAGACTGGCCACCAATCGCCTAAGCCAATGGCATCCGAAGCATAATCAATGCCGTTGTTCCTGTATATCTCACGAAGACCACGCCACGCCGGATCTTCATCCAACCTATTATACTCACCATTCGGGGCAGGTCCTATGGGAAAAGTTAATCCTGCCAAGCTGGAAGCTGGTGTGACAGGTGGTGCACTGGCGCCTTTACCCGTCACCAGATTGGCGCCGACCATACTTAAGTCTGCCACATCAACAATACCGTCATGATTAAGATCAGCGCTCAATGGCTCATTACCATCACTGCCATACTGAGCCCCGACAATGGCCAGATCTCCAAGATCAATCATGCCGTCAAGATTGATATCCCCGGGAATTGGGAATCCCAACGAGACGACTTTCTCTCTTGCGGTGACCAGGTATTCGCCACTTCCACCTTCAGAAAATACCATCACTGTATACAGGTCCTCATGTTCAGCCTTAAACGAAACAGTAGCATTTCTCCCATCCAATGAATCCTTATCGCTGGCGACTGGGCGTCCGTACGGTCCGATGATCACCAACGCCGGGTCCAGCACGTGATCCTGACCACCATCAAAAGGTGTCCTTGTTTCAATGGTAAGTGCTTGCCCCTCACGCAGATCAACATGGTAGAGGTCGGCGCCCGGTTCAATCTGAAAGATGACCTTGAATTGGTATATCTCTTCCAAGCCAAGCAGGTGACCAGCAGATTGGTTCAGTGAATTACCGGCAAGATCCTCGATTGAATTGGAAATCCGTAACTGGTATTGCCCCAATGCCAGTGGTGAAAATTCGACATCAACCGTGAGCGTAACCTTGGTTTCACCATTAAAAGTAACTGAGACGGGAATATCCATATCATCGCCACCACTTGGCTCAAAGATACCATTGGGCCCAGCTTCCAGAAGCTGATAGTTTTTCACATCCTCTGCCGAGACCGTGGTCAGTCGTTTGGAGAACTCCACCAACAGGTCTTCGGTATGCAAATTATTGATTAACCCACCACTTGGATACACATTGGCCACGGTCGGGCCCACTCCACCTAACAAGGCGAGAGACGAGGAAATATTTAATCTACCACCAGTCACAGTTCTACCGATCAGCGGGTCGGTTGTATCGACACCTTCAAGAATTGCACCTTTAATCTGCATCGGGAGGGCCTCAGGGTATGCAGCCGCCATGAGCGCAATAGCACCAGAAACATGCGGCGCTGCCATCGACGTCCCATTCATCGTTGCGTAGCTGCCATCGGGTATTGTGCTGTAAATATTTTCACCAGGCGCCCCTAGATCAACTGTTGTAGATCCATAGTTTGAGAAGTCCGCCAAATTATCGGTACGTGTTGTTGCCGCAACTGAAATTATTCCATCATGATTAAATGTAGATGGATAAAACTCAATCTGGTCATTGTTTTTCGAATCGTTTCCCGCTGCAGTAACAAAAAGAATTCCGGCGTCGATACTTGCTGATATTGCATCGTGCAATAATGCTGAGAAGCCGGTTCCACCCCAGCTGCTATTGGTGACCACCACATTAACTGGGTCTATGGAACGTGTTTTCATCATGGTGATATAGTTCAATGCTTCAATCACATCTGACGTTGCCCCATCACCTTCCTCATCAAGAAATTTGATAGCCATAATACCCACATCCCAGTTAACACCAGCCAAACCGGCGCCGTTATTCCCGATGGCACCGAAGATCCCTGCAGTGTGTGTACCGTGATAGTTGTCATCCATTGGGTCTGAATCATTGTTGACCGTATCAATGCCGTGAATGTCATCTACATAACCGTTGGCGTCGTTATCGATTCCATCACCGGGAATCTCGCCAGAGTTGACCCACATCTGGGCGGAAAGCTCTGGATGGGTATAGTCGATTCCCGTATCAAGGCTGGCCACTACAACCTGTTGCGACCCTGTGAATACATCCCAAGCTTCAGGAGCATCAATGTCAGCGTCTGGCGTGCCATTTGATTGGCCAGTATTGTGCAATCCCCACTGCATGGGAAAACTTGTATCGTTGGGAAAGTTCTGCTGCAGCTTTAACTTGTAATCGGGCTGAGCATACACAATCGCCTCATTGGCCGTCCAACGGGTAATATCCGTCATGATATTTTTTGCGGGATTCACTAGGTCAACCACAGCACCATGAATATTCGGCAGTTCCTGAATGATGGTCCCACCTAATGATTCCAACAACGAATCTCCGATTGGTAATTCGTCGTCATACTGGATGATCAATCGTCCGGGTTCATGATTTCCACGATATTCAGTGGGTGTGGGCAGGAGTTCAGTATTGGCCAGAGAACTGCCTGTGATATTGCTGTCATCAGCCAGGACTGGCAGGCCTCCATACAACTCAACGTCATCCACAAAGAAGTGAGAGCTTGAACCACCATAGAAATGCGATTTAAAACTTAAGGTATGAATTTCACCATCACCAAACTGGCTCACGCTGAGAAATACCTTCCTGTACATCGGGTACGTCATATGATTCTTGTCTGTAAGATCTAGGACGACATTGCCATCAATCATGACATCAAGTGACCCCAGTCCATAACCCTGCTCTGGTATGCGAAGAAAGAAAGCGAGCGTGGCCAAGCCGACCGGAAACACGACCTCTTGGGATATAGCTGATTGTTCGGCTGATGTGGCACCACCAAACCACGCCCAAGATTGACCACCATGGGCACCCATCGTGGTCTGTTCCCTTATGCAGGACAGGTCACAGATCACGGAGTTAAAATTTGTTGACATTTGGGACCAGGGGCTGATGGCAGCATCGAGTTCGAAACCACCATCGGTGATGAGATTGGATCCAGGACGGGTGTCAGCGCCAAGGAAACCAAACGCGCCGTTTGAGTCATTCAACGAACGAAGTGGATCTGAAAGAAAATCATTTTTTTCACTATCAAATATCGCATTATTCGTAACCACCATGCTGTAAGAGCCATCTTGGTCGGAAGCAAATTTTATGGTGTATATGCCATCATCCGGGATTTGAAAATTCAAGATCGCCAGGTCAAAATTGTCCACTTGAATACCAAGAGGATTCGCTATGGCAGTAGCCAACACGGAAACACCGTCAATGCCTAGCAATTGAAGCTGTTGGCGCGAAAAATCAGTTGCACTATGTCCAGCTAGAACGATATCAACCGTGCGGCCCGCCTGTCCCATCAAATCGATGGTATATCGATCGGTATCCGCCTCATTATTGATACCTGGATTACTGTTACCCACAACGGCATATCGAGACAAACCAACCTGAATCAACGAATCTTCAATCGACTGTGGTACGGAGGACAGATCATCATTTGGTGTTTCCAATGAGGCGTTTCGATAAATATCCACCGTGATGTTTGTAGATATATCACTACTAACACGAACAGCGTAGACTCCATCTGCATCAATCGACGTGGTCGGTAATATTCCCGCTGCCCCTGGCGCTAGTGCCGAAAATACCTCTGTCATACCCATCAAGGACAACTCAAGTATTGCCTTAGGATCAGTGGCGGTGGCTGACACGGAAATGGTCTGACCGGCAGCAACAAAGAACTCAATATCCAACGACTTGGCAGGATCCTTGATCTGCAGTCCGGAATTGGTGCTGACAAAGATGAGTCCTCCCAAAGGATCGAGACGGGTGAAATCATTAGCCTCTACGACAGTCACACCAACCAAGGTCCGGAGGCCGTGCAGCATCCCCAATGCATTGGATTCATCCTGTACAGAATTCGGGGCGATGATATCGTCACGAACCAAATTTGAGTCCCGACCAAGGCCACCGACATCAATATCGGCCGACAAGAGCACCCTGGTTTCCAGAGACTCTAGGATTGGTTGCTGGTGTCGTTTACCGCTACTCATGGAGTTCTACTTTCGCCAGGATGCAGCATTATTCTGGTTCAAGAAGACAGCCGAGTAGACGCTCTCCCCGCCTGCCCCTCATTCATTCTATACCCGGTTTTGAACCCAATCCCCCCCCCATGTGCTCGATTGAGCTAACCGCGGTTATACATACCCGATAAAAGGGATATCCTCCCCAACCTGCCTAAGGCGAAACCCATCTACCCGTAATAAAATACAGGTTCAGGAGATCGCAGAGCCCTATGGCGCCAACTGTTTGGAGACCTGAGATTCTGTTGCAATCATCACGTTCAACAGTTCCTTGACCACCAATCCGGGATCCCGGGCAGCACAGACACAGGAACTAACTGCGATACCACGCACGCCAGCCCTAACCAACCGACCTATATTGCGGGGGTTTATCCCACCTATGGCCAAGTGCGGCAGCTTGTCCCATTGACGGTACTGGTACAAGTAATCGGGACCGACAATCATTTTTTTATACTTGGTGGATGTCGGGAACATCGGACCGACTCCACAGTAATCCGCACCACTAATTTGAGCATCTTCGGCCTGCTTTAAATCTGATGTGCTGAGTCCAACAATCAGTTGTCGACCCGCTATTTTTCGCACTTCTGTAATGTCCAGATCGTTCTGACCTAGATGTACGCCATCTGCACCGCAAACCAGAGCGATATCCGGCCGGTCATTGACAATCACACTCACTGCATGTGGACGAGACCACTTGATAATTTCCTGGGCACGCTTGAATAATTGGCGATCATTGAAATTTTTTTCACGTAATTGAATGCAATCAACCCCACTCCTGATGGCCTCTTCCATGACATGCTGCCATGGATGGTAAGTACACAATGCTTCAGTCAGTAATAGGCACAAACGCCATTGCCCCATACCCACGGAATGCCCGGTTGACCCAAAATGCGGTATGGGAGTCACCATCAGCCTGGCCAAGCGTTGTTCCAATTCGTAGCCCTGATAACGCAGTTTCTCAATACTTGGTGCAATGTTCGAAGCAGAAGGCGGAAGAAGTTTCCCGTATTCTTCAAGTACCCTAAACGCTTCGCTGAGTCGTTTACCTGCTGCCAACACCACATGACCAGTCGACTCACGCGTCGATTCGCTTTTCGTACTTACCTCAGTTCCTACATCTTCATTTGTATTACGATTGGCGCAAAGCATATCCAAGGGAGCCAATACCACCGCCAGATTATGACGAAGCATCTTAAACTCTGCAGACAGTTCTGTGTCATCCAGAAGGAACCGGGCGGATTCCTCCATCACTCTCAAGGCTTCACGCGCCCGGTTGGCGTTTGCATCTATAATTCGCAGGATGTTTGGCATGGTACCGGACAATTCGTGCTATTTTGCTTCGGATAGGGGGGGTTCCGTAAATTCCCATACCTTGGCAGATAGTGTTTCGAGTTGTGTAACGACATGAAGCTTGGAGTTTTCCAACTCAACCAAATCACCGGCAATCAAATAGAATGGCTGGGGTTCGGTTAGTAATTGCGACAGTTGCACCGGGTTGATAACGGGAATCGTCCGATTGGAATATAACAGTACTGCTGAATCGGGCTGGCTCGCACCCGCAGAGTCAGTAAGCCAATAGATGTTTCGGTCCGTTGCCAGCGTGGCAAGGGTCTGAGCATCTGTTCGCATCGGATTAATTGATGCTGGGCCACGTGCCATGAGAATGGCGGAAACACCCACCAGAACCATCAGCCACCCGATCCAACAAATTAGTGACCGGGATGGATATTGCTTGATTGTCCACCTTAGACTAAGCAGAAGAATTGCCAGTAGCACAACGGCTAATCCAACACCAAAATACCACTGTGGCTGACCGCTCATCACAGAAGGTATCCAACCGTGGGAAACCAGTACAGGCTGCAGGTGTATAAAAACCGGTACCGCCGCAGTAAAAATACCTAGCAACACCAGTTGGGGCCATCGCAGCCAACGCCAAAAGCGTGCAAACCGCCCTTGGGCGGCAAGAGAGGTATAACGATCGAATAATTGACCAACGAGAAGCGATGCAGGAGGCACCAGGATCAGGTGGTTCGCCAATCTATATTCGGCGGGGTTAAGTCCCACTACAACAAGAGAACCAAGTACCCACATCCAGACAATAACCATCCGTACCCGGGATCCAGACGACGAGGTGCTAAATGGTTGAATGATCGCACTCACGATCCATAACGTCCATGGCAGCATGGTGACTAAAAGAATAAGTCCATGCTGCCCCATGAGTCCCGCCAGCCGCGGTACATTCTTCCAGTCGGAGTTAGCGAGTACAGAAAACCAGTGACGGTGAATCATGGGATCATTACTATCTGCAATGACGACCCACGGCACAACAATAAGCAAACTGATCAGAAATGCAGCCAAAAGACCCATGAGATGACTGATACGACCAGGGCAAAGAACCATGATTAGAACAATCGGCACAGCCACATAAAAAGCACTCCACAGTCCAGCCGTTAACATGGCAAAACCCATTGCCAAGCCACAGGTGGCCCAGCCGACAAACTGTCGTTCAACTGACGGCGTGGGCCGCAGTGGACGAATAGCCCAAAAAGCAGCGGCCATTGCCAATGTCACAAGTGCGGCCTGCTGTATCGTGGTGGTGGCCAACCGGGCAGAAAATATAAAGAAGGGGTTGGTGGCGCAAATTAATGCTGCCAACGCAGCAGTTGTGGTCCTACCAATACTAAAACCAGCCCAGAAGATTGCTCCCACTGTGATTAATGCAAAAATAATACTGGTCAATCGGGCATATGTCACCAACTGATCAACCGAGGCCAACTGTGCATGATTAGACACGGCAAATGCGATCAAATGCGCCCAGACCACTGCAGGCGGATGCTCCAACTGCAGCCGGTCATTGAGGTGAGGAACAATAAGATTCGACAAAGTAGCAATCCCACCCGGAGCACCCTCCCCATTGGTGACCTCCACTATATCGCCAACTGGAGCACTACCTGTGGCCATGCTTTGCCGATAGTATCGCCACGTTTCCACGGAGGTAGCAACAATACGTGCCTCTTCTGTACTGACCACCTGTGGCCGCTGCAGTTCAACGAGCATGGCGGGCATACCAACCATCAGACAGACCACAGCCATCAACCACACTACCCACTTGCCACCGGTTTGGGGCTGGTCAGCCGCAGACTTTGAAATCTGTGCCGGTTGACTCTTTTTCCCCGACATTTTCGGCTGACTTTCAGGATGGGAGGTAACGGGTGGCATGTGCTGCATAATCCTTAGGTATGGGCTGAAACCTGAATGATGAAACCCAGATTCTCATTACAGATACTACCATCAGCACCTGCAATTAGACGCTGGCCAATGGCTAGCTGTCATGTTCATCATGGGGCTCGACCTGAGTTGCCACAGCCCGTAGATATTGATCCAAATACTTTGTCGTAAATGTTTTAACGGCCTCATGGGTCAGAGTATGATTCATTCCCCAGATGCAGACCCGAAGATCAACAAATTCCGGATCAAGTTGGATGATTAGTTTATCTTCAAGAATTAATGCAGTCGTGAGATCCTTGCGGAAGTAAGATGACAAGGCGTTAACACCCGGACCACCGATGCAGATCGTTGGGCGTTGCTGCAGTTGCTCATGATTAACGTACCACACATCACTACAAACCACCGGGAGGAATGGACTATTCAACTCGTCCTGATACTTTTCAAGCCAGTCTTCAATGCGGCCGCTGATCCAGTATGCCAAGGGCCGATCCGCCACCTCTGCCCGCAAGTGCGCCCCAACGACAATGAGCAACAACTGTGAGGTGTCAATATTAGATGCCGTAATCTGGTCGCTATTAGCCATAGATTTTAAGTATCAGGCCACTAACTTGTCGTCATTAAATAACACGGCGAGCAGTCCCTTTTGTCCATGTAAGCGGTTATGTGCCTGGGTAAAGACACGACTTCTAGGGCCTTCCATGACCTCATCTGTAATTTCACTTCCTCGATATGCCGGCAAACAGTGCATGACAATGGCATGAGAGGGAGCAGCAGCCAGCAGGTCGGCATTCACCTGAAAACCTTCAAAGGCTACCGCGCGTTTTTTCGCCTCATCCTCTTGACCCATTGAGATCCAGGTATCGGTATAAATCGCATCCGCTTCGGCGACAGCAGCCTGCGGATCTTCAATCCTTTCGATCAGTGCTGGAGAGGTTTCGGCCTGTAGATTATTGATGAACTGGTCATCAAATGAATATTGTGGCGGACTGGCAATCACGAAACGCACACCTAGGCGGGCGCAAAGAATCGCCAGGCTGCGAGCCACATTGTTGGCGTCACCAACATAGGTCAGGCTACGCCCCGCAACATCATGACCAAACTCATCCATAAGTGTCATACAGTCCGCCAAGGCCTGGCATGGAAAGCTATGGTCACTAAGTGCATTGATCACCGGAATCGAGCCATACTGAGCCAAGTCGATTAGTTTCTGGTGTTCAAAGACGCGAGCAACGATACCGTCAACCATACCAGACAGGACCCGGGCCACATCAGCCGCCGATTCTCGCTTGCCAAGCCCCACCTGGGCTGCACCAAGGGCAATTGCGTGACCACCAAGTTCGTATATTGCCTGCTCGAAACTGACACGTGTTCGTAGGGAGGGTTTTTCAAAGATCATCACAATCGACTTGTCGGCCAGGACCGGATGGTTCTTTTTATTCGCTCGACGCTCAGAGCGTAGTTCAATTGCCTTGTCAAGGACCGTGGTCAGTTCGTGAAGACTGGCATCACCGATAGAAGTAAAATGTTTCATGGTCACCTGGCTCCGTCGCATCAAAAACTTAGCGGCGGGGAACGTCTTTCACTCACTACAATACAAGTTCAGTGCCGATCCCCTGGTCAGTATAGACCTCAAGCATGAGCGAATGAGGTATGCGACCGTCAATAATATGAGCTTTGGATACACCTGCTTCGAGTGCGGTCAAGCTGGCTTGCACTTTCGGCAACATCCCTTCGCTAATGGTTCCATTATCAACCAGGCAAGCTATCTCTGCCTTAGTCAGATGCTTGGCGTAAGCGTCTTGCGCTGATCCGGTACGCACACCATGAGTATCAGAAACAAGCACAATCTTCTCGGCCTTGATCGCAGCTGCCACGTGACCGGCAACACTATCAGCATTTACATTCAGTTTGCCACCACCACCATCACGGGCAATCGGGGCGATTACAGGGATATATCCTGCACCGGTCAAAGCCGTTAGCAAATCCGCATTAACCCACCGCACCTCACCAACTTCGCCTATATCAATCTTGCGGTCTTGGTCACCATCAGGTTCAGACAGGAACAGTCGATCTGCGAACACAACACAACTTGCCAGGCTGTGCAGTCCCACACCGCGATGGTCCAGTTGGTTGATCTGTTCAATAATCGACTGATTGATCTGATTGACCAGTACGTGCTCGGCAATTGCTAGCGTGCGTTCGTCCGTATAGCGTCGCCCCTGAACAAATTGCGCCTCAATGCCCGCTTGCGCCATGGACTTGGTAATACCTTTACCACCACCATGGACCACGACGGGATGCATACCAACAGCATCCATGAAACAGATATCTTGGATCATCCCGGATAGGGCACCTGGGTCATCCATGATAGACCCACCAATCTTTACAACGATCGTCTTACCGTTGAACCGACGGATATAATGGTGCGCTTCGACCAACGCTGCCGCTTTTTCAATTGCAGATTCCATCATTGATCAAGTCCGCTATCCAAGCCTATCGAATCGGGCATTTTAGCTCCCGAAGTGGGCGGATGTAAACCCGCACAATATGCCAAGGCAGGACATGCTCCAAGTTACAACCTAAATACCTCTACCCGGAGTATCTTGTACAGGAGGCGGGTTCCTATTGGGGCTTGGGATGTCGCCCCTTCAAATACCAGATTGAACCGGCAAGTACCCACCGGTTCATCATCGACAGACCGACCCCTCCGGCATTTATCCTACCGGGTCATGCCCCAATAGAAGACTGAATGACGAATCTGGTGAACATGATTCTCTTTGAAATTTGCTTGTATCATCATGGCCAAATGATAATGGATACACTTGGCACCCTCATGCTTGTAATCTATCCATGGACGCCATCGCTAAACGTTCGTCAATTAGATTCAGATCACAAACATTATCAGGACATGCGCAATCGCCTACTAGGACCTGCAATGTCGACCCGGTGATCCCCTGTTCATTCGAGTTGACTTCGCCTCATCGTATCCACCGGTTGGGGCATCATACCCATAGACCGAATTCAATATCCGTAGGACACTTGCTGTTCTTGCATGCATCTAGGATCATAGATCAACACTTGATGATGCACGAGGTGGCCAGCAAGGAAATCCATTGCGTAACTAGATGATTCAAGCACCTATATTTGATGTTACCGGCATGCTTATAAAACCCGCTGCATTTTCACAAGTACTTCAATTGGACCATGGGCTTATGCATGACCAGTCCAAATGCTTTTACAAAGTGACCTTTGACCACTGCCTGGCGGGCAAGGCTGAAATGATCGTATATTCACGAGAAGTGGGACACAGCGCTGAGCTTTACACCTTGCAAAAAGATCTTTCGGAATTGGCGGAGATTTACAATCCGACCATCTAACAGAAGTTCCATCATCAAGGACATTTCGATCTATGAATGTCCTTCCGGAGTGCAAATATGGCACGCAAGACTAAACGTATCGGATTCATTGGGTATGGCCAGATTGGCATGACCGTACATCAGATGATTGACAGAGATCAGGCAAATGGAATGGAAGTTGTATTTGTTCATGACATGGCAAGTGAACGCCTCAAGGATCTACCGGACGACTTGGTTCTACAAGATCTTGGCGATTTTCATTCACGCGACGCAGATCTCGTTGTTGAGATGGCACACGCTGACGTTACACGCCAGTGGGGAACTACGATCTTGGCCAAGACGGACTACTTGTTCATTTCTGTAACGGCGCTTGCTAACCAGGATCTTGAACAAGACATTCAGCAAACCACGTATCAATACGGAACCCGTGCATTCATCCCCCATGGTGGCGTGGTGGGGATGGATGCATTA
Source organism: Phycisphaeraceae bacterium (assembly GCA_002716625.1). Taxonomy (GTDB): domain Bacteria; phylum Planctomycetota; class Phycisphaerae; order Phycisphaerales; family Phycisphaeraceae; genus UBA6626. The sequence goes on from PBAS01000016.1 coordinate 15,564, forward strand.
CTGGAAAATCGCGATGTGTGGGAGGAAGTACACGTCACCATGAAAAAACCCCCCAAGAATGTGGATTGCGCAGCTGCTGGTGTAGACCCCGAAAGCATCACGAAAGAAACAGTTCTTTACGATGGGCCAACCCGTGGTGTCTGCCCACTGTTTCCGCGCAATACAAACACATTAGCGGCCATTGCCTATGCGGGAATTGGTTTCGATCGCACTCACTCCACCCTAGTGGTCAACCCGCAGTGGGATACCGCAACCGTAGCCATTCATGCACATGGTGGTGGAATTGAACTGGATGTTGAGCGTGTTGAAGGCATTACAGGGGTCACCGGAGCCAGCACGCCCGCTTCCATTTACAACACGGTCCAGATGATCGGATCCAGCGGGCCAGGCATTCATCTACGCTAAGCGAGGTAATAGACTGCCATGAAACCATTTTCCACCACCGCCTTGCAGATTCCCAGGTCGGGGATCCGTGAGATCATGGCATTGGCTAGTGAAAAGGAGGGAGTAATCCATCTGGAGGTCGGCCAACCTGATTTCCCCACTGCCCCCCACATCGTTGAAGCTGCCTGTCGTCATGTACGCAATGGGCAGACCAAATATGTACACAATGCCGGCGTGATAGAACTACGTGAAGCCGCAGCACGCTACTTTCAGCGCAAGACAGGTGTAACCACAACCTCACAGAATATTCTCATCACACCGGGTGCGGTGATGAGTGTCGCCACGGCTTTCATGGCACTTCTGGATCCCGGCGATGAAGTCCTGCTTCCGGATCCCGGTTGGCCTAACTATGCAATGGGATCCTCTTTACTGCACGGCAAAGCCATTACATACAATCTTCGATCTGAAAATCAGTTTCTGCCCACGATCGATGACATGGAAGCCCTGATCACACCAAAGACAAAGCTGTTGCTGCTCTGCTCGCCATCGAATCCCACCGGGCAGGTTTACGGACCTGATCTCATGAGAGAATTGATGGCATTTGCTCAACGCCACGACCTGTATGTTTTATCAGATGAAATATATGGTGAAATCGTATTCGATCAGAAACACACCAGCGTCTTGCCCTACGATACCGATGAACGCACTCTCATCGTCAGCGGAATGTCCAAGACCTATGCCATGACTGGATATCGCGTTGGATTCACTCGGGCCTCGGTTGACTATACCCAATTGGCCACAAAGCTGCAGGAGCCGATTGTTTCCTGCGGCGTTGGATTTGCACAATTAGCTGCAGCCGAAGGACTGGAAGGGCCCCAGGACCATGTACAGGAAATGCGTCATGCGTACAAGCAACGACGCGACATTGCGTTAAAGGTTCTTCGGGAATACAACCTCTATCGTTACACGCCAGGTGGCGCTTTCTACCTGCTAGTGGATATTTCCTCGACGGGTATGGACTCACGTGATTTTGCACTGCGATTACTTGAGGAACAAAGCGTGGCTGTTGCGCCAGGAAATACCTTCGGTCAAATCTGTAGCAACCACATACGAATCTCCATAGCCTCGTCTAAGGAAAACATCCGTGAGGGCCTACACCGAACGTGCAAGATGATTCAGGAAATCGCGAGGAATGGACCTGGCCGTTCTGAATGAATCGTCCTCCCAAATCAACAATCAAATATCGAAAGTCAATACACCTGCATTCGCAGGTTAATGCCACGCAGACATCTCGTTGCGAAGGTCGATATCCATCACCCATTCCTTGGCCGCCACTGCATTGTCAATATGGTCCAGCTTTCGCGCACCAACCAGCACGGCAGTGATATGCGGGTGGGACATGGCCCATGCCATGGCTAGGCGAACCATGGGCATCCCCAGTTCTGTAGATTTACGTCGTAGATGTTCAATGACACGGAAGTTGTGATCATTGAAATAAATATCCGCATGCGCCGGTGATATATCGAAACGACTTCCCTTGGGGAATTTGTGCCTTTCTTCTGTCCGCCGGTACTTGCCAGCAAGAAAGCCGGCCGCCAAGGGGCTATAGGAAGTCACTGCAATCTGCTCCCGGGCACATAATGGCAACAACTGCTCTTCGGCGGAGCGATCAGCAAGGCTATATGGAGGTTGGATAATATCAAATCGTGCATACCCCTTGGTTTTGCTCTCATCCAAAGCCTCTTGCATCTGTAAAGCACTGAAATTACTGCTGCCAATCACCGAGATGCGGCCAGCATGAATCTGTTCGCTCAACGCATCGAGCGATTCACCAATTGGGACCTGAGTGTCGGGGCTGTGGATCTTGTACACGTCGATTCGATCAATTCCCATCCGGTCGAGACTGCATTGAACCTGATGCCGAATATTCTCAGCGGATGCCCCACTCGATACCTTTGTACAGATGACCAGTTGGTCATGTACTCCGGTTTTATTGATCCATCGACCAAGAATCTTTTCTGAGGAGTACATCTCGGTCGTGATTTCACGTGTATCCTCAACACCATAGGTCCGCTTTCGCAGCGCTTGCGAATTACCACCACCATAACTCTCGCCTGTATCAAAGAAGGTGATTCCATTGCTGAATGCGTGATCGAGCACACGATACGATGTTTCTTCATCGATCTCCCGTCCAAAGGTCACACATCCCAGGCCAAGGCCACTGGTCTTCAGATCACTTCGCCCAATACGATGTTGCTCTACTCGTTTATGGGACACAGTAATTTCCGTCGGCAAGTACCATCAATCATGCTGGAATGGAGGGGCTTAACAATCACCTGCAGGCTCTACCCAGTGTCGCCACAGCGGCTTTACATCTGTCGGCAAACTGTCGAACACATCACGTTTGACAAGTGGAACGGAGCTTTCCTTGGCTCCGGGTTCATCAACCATACGTTTTCGGTCATCACTGTCCGGCCGTAAGACATCAAGATTAAGCCACCAAGGCGCATACCGAAGCGCTAATGAAACCCGCGGTTCATTCGTCCCATTATGGTTTGCTGCATGCCACATGCGACTGTCGAACATGATTACAGAACCCGCCTTGCCAGTTACAAGCACCTCGGATGGGTAGGGCGCGACGGGGTCAACCCCCATATCTGCCGTTGGGTTTATATTTGTTCGATGACTGCCTGGCACGATTAATGTCCCACCGTTTTCCTTTGTGAAAGGCGACAGCATCCAAAGGGTGGTTACGTGAATGCAGAAATCAGGATACGGCGCCGGAATGTGCCCCGCATTATTCTGATTAAAGGGCCAGTCCGCATGCCAGACTGTCCGGGGATTACCCGGATCGTTGATCTGGGTAGATGAAAAGGAGATCCGCACGTGGGGACCAAACAGGCCGTTCAATACCCCCATCATGCATTGGTCAGCCACATAGGGCACAAATGACTGGTTATGGTTAATAAAGGCCCTGACGTTGGTCACACCAAGTTCTGCCCTGATCTGTGGATTGAAGAAGCGGCTGGCCGTTTCAAAGACGCTGGCCCGGACATCTTCAACTTCGTCAGATGGAATAACACCTTCAAAAATGGTGAACCCGTCCCGACGAACTTGTTCCAAGTGCTCATTTGATTGCATACTCATTTCCGCCTTCGTTCCTGTAAATCAACAGCACGCTGGGATCAAAATAAACTATTTAGCCACGAGGAAGATCCGATCAACCCATGTGCCAGCATGATCACCATAGGCACCTGGACCATTGGGTTTAACCCAGATCACTGACCCATGACCAAGATCATGAACCCCTAGATCATAGGTGGCGTAATCGCTGTCCACAATCGCTGGAAAATCAACCGTGATACTTTGAACCTCCTGCACTGCATCTCCAGGTGAATCTCTCAGATCAACTCCCATTGCCACTCCGGTTTGGTCACCTGCTCGCGTCCCAAGAGCCTGCACCCGGGCAACAACATACACCTGCCACCTTCCGGCCAACTGTGCGGGAATCTCAGTACGCACCTGCAGGGACTTTAAGCGACCAACCAATCGGACTGCCTTACCATTTGATGCCTTAGAATCGTCAACCACCGAAACAATCTTGGGATCCAGTACCGACTCAAAAAGATGCTCCTGTACATCCTCCCAATCGTACGCTTCTAGTTCCTGGCATATCCCTGGCGTCTTCCCTGACCGACTCGGAAATACCGCCCGCATTTTCTTCACATACTCCGACATAGGCCTCCAAGGACGATACGTCTGCCAGGCAATCTCATCACGTCCCATCTGATTGAGAAGAGCATATGGATCTTCCGGACCAAGAAATGGCTTGCCAGCCCGCCGGGATTCGGCAAGTAGTTCACGAAAACGCTCTAACCAGACCATTTCAATCCCGAGTCGCGCGCGTCTCACACGAAATGACAATGTTTCATCATACGCCACCGCCTCAAGGGCATGATTGAACAACTGGGTGGCATTGTTCATGTCATCAAGAGTCATCCAGGCTCGGGTTGTCGTTGCGTAGCAACTGAGGAAATGTCCACCATCACGCTGAAGGGTCTGCTTCATCAAGTTAATATACTTGCGTAAAAATGGCGCGGCATCACCGTAGTATCCCTCAAGAAACTCGTTGGCCAACTGCTGCTCATCCAGCGTCGGATCCCACATCATTTGCGTATTGACGTAGTAACGCATACGCGTGAAGTCGCTCGCATCGCCATGAAAGCTTTGAACGAGCATACCACTTACCCCGGCCTGACCATAGGCACGAATGGATTGGGCTTGGACAAAGTAGTTTGGATGTGGCTTGACGAACTGACGGAAGTTCGTGTTGTAATCCCAAGTCCACAGGTGCGATGCAATCTTGGACCACTGCGCAAGATGATCACGCTGAGGGACCAGATCACTGACCGGCTTACCATGATCACGATCCAGAAAGGCCATGTAGATCAACACGTTCTTTCTGGGGACAACCGTACGTGGCGGCGCCTTCGTGTGCAGGTATGATAATGTACCAATCAACACATCGGGATACTTGTCTTCTATCCGCTCTGCGATTTCATTTGCAGTTGTCACCCATAATGCCGCGTGTGAACCTTCTGTCGCACGCACCGCAATACATTTGGCACAACTGCACTTTTGACGACCATCCCACTGAGTAACCCAGACAACCTTCGGTGGATACTTCCATGTCGGGTATTTTTCAGCAAGCTGGGCGATCACCGCATCACCAATTGTTCGCCGAGCCTCGGGCACACTAAGGCACGGTGCCATCGGTATTCGCCGTGTACGTTGCGCTATTTCATAGTGCTGTAAATTTCTCGACTTGACCCCGCCGAGCATGCTGGCGAATGTGTACTGGGTGGTCGGATCATTTTGAAATGCATTGTCCGGCGCATACATGTACCAGTCCGGATGCTCTATGAAATGCTTGTCCGGTGGCAGCAACTTATCGATTGTGTGGTCACCAAAAGAATACTCCAAATCAATAGTCTGCCGAGACTTGAGCGAAAAAACCCGATTTCCGTACTGCGACGAACTAATCACACGCTGATCGAATTGAGGGCGATAGATCACATCCAGAGCATCTATGACCAACGTTGCCTGCTCAGGCACCCGCTCCGCATCACCGGACCACCAGCGACAGCCTGCAAAGTCCTGCAGAAATGTATAGACCGCAAACAAGGTGCCGCGGTGCCTGCCGCCAGCCAACACCAGGTCCCCACCAACGGTCCGGATGACGATCCCGTCTGTTCCAAGAGCGGCCCAATCAACATCCGGCAATAACTGTTGGACGGCTCTGGTCGGACCCACATGAATCACCGGACCAGTTGCCTGTTTTTGAATGGGGAATTTAGCGGATGTGATTTTTTCCAGGTATTTACCAAGTTCTTCTGCTGCCGTCTGTTCCAGCGGAAGTGGGGCATCATCAACAACAATTGCAAACTGCGTCTGTCCTTTATCCGCCAAAACCATGGCAGATAATTCCTCAACCAAGGAAATATGTATTAGTAGAAAACTAGGCAAGAAGACCAAACATCTTTTGAAATTCATAAAGCCAAATGACATCATGAGAAATATTCCTTTTCAGCCAACAGCTGTAACGAACAGTCGACCTTCATTCCAAAAGGTTTGTTATCCCATTCTAGGTGATATTTTTGTGCCATGAAGTTCCAGGAGTCTATCTGCATTGCGGAAAAGAAGGTGTTCTTTCTCCTGATTGTTCAGTTTCGCCTCATCGATACGAGCACGCTGAGATGCAGAAAAATAGAGCGGTGTGTCAGTGCCAAAAAGAATCTGGTGCGAACCAACCTCCTGAACTGCCCATTCAATCAGACCAGGGGTCAGGCTACGCGCACTTGACGTATCAGTATAAATATTGCGATGAACGGAGGCCTGAATCGCCGCAACCTGCTTTGTGGGATCGCCCTGGGCACCACCTCCATTGCCCAGGTGCGCCAGGATGAGGCTCACCTGCGGATAGTCATTGGCTAATGGCACAAAATCGCAGGGCTCGCTATTTGCATCACCGCTATGGGCGAGAATGAGTGCATGGCAACCAGATGCAAACTCGAACAACTCATCCCCATAGTCTGTAATAGGATAAATATGCTCCTCTGGATGTAACTTAATCCCCACACACTTTGGTAATTTGAGCATGCGTTCTGCTTGCTGATAGGTGTCCGGCTGTCGCGGATTAACAACCACCCACCAATACAATCCATCGATCATCTCAACAATACGGGCCGCTTGCCTATTTCCTTCACAAGTATCCGCTTCACCACGTGGCATCAGACCCAAAAGCGGAGATGCAACTGTCCATTGAATATTGACCGCACGCGCCCTGTCCACCACACATTGCGCATCGGCGGTTAAGAATTGGTTCTCAAGATCTGTAAACCCTGCTCGCTTATAAACCCCGTAGTGGGCATGGATGTCAATAGCGGCAATATTCCGTGTGGTCATATGGCGCACCCCCCTCCAACCACAATCAAAATTGAAACACGAATAAAACATGGCCAGGAACAAGTTGTCAGGCTTCAATATGCGAAGTACCCTGCATTACCCGCTGCACAGCAGGGGGCACATCACCTTCATGGACGTGGTTGCTGAGTCGCAGATCCCATGGTTCATCATGGTAGAGACTATCGATCGGCATGGCACGCAACATGCGACGATAACGTGTCCGATCACCCACGCATTCACGATCGTACATGAAATAGACCGTGTTACCAGCGTATCTGACATTAGGATATCTGTAGATACAGTAATCCGCCGGGAACTGACCAACACGCTGACGAGCAATCACAAATCGTGGCGGTTCTTCCGATTCGACATGGGGGCCCGGATTGAGTTGTGAGCAGCAGTCAAGTGTTTTGAAATTTATCCAAGTCTTGCCATTATCAGTAGAAATTGCAGAACTGAGCCGAGATCGCCTGTAACCACCACGAATTTCATTGGCTGAAACCTGATTCCATACCATGTGCAAGTCACCCGTGGTCGGAATACGGCGTATACGGCATGGTGAATAGGAGTTGGGTAGGGCGTTGGACACCGCTCGGGTCCAAGTCTGACCACCATCATTGCTCCAAGCTTCAATGATTCGGCCGATGGTCGACCGCATGGCTAAAACCAGCCGGCCGTCATTGGCCTGGGCCAACGTGGGTTCGTCACATGCATAAACACCTTGGTATCCATCGTCCAACCAGACAAAAATGGAATCTTCACACCGCTGCCAGGTCTGACCCTCGTCATCAGAATAGTGAACAAATGTAATGTCCATTTCCGGGCTATGGGCGTGACCTTCAATGTTGCATGGCGTGCCATTGATCATGCAGTAGGCCGGGGCGTTATGCGACTGACCCGCGGCATAACATGCACGAACCGGTTGCACCAACCGACCCGAGGTGAGTTGTACGAGTGAATCATGATAGGGCATGCCCACCTGGTCAGGACGGTTAATAGCAACCATGTCCGACCAAGTCTGGCCCTGATCATCTGACCAACTGAAGCAATTAGTGGCAATGGCACCGAACGGTGGTACATGGATATCGGCTTCGTAGCTGATGCCGATGCGATTCGAAGCCAGTTTCACGATGCCCGTCACATGATGAAGTCCGCCTTCAATCTTCCGGCCTGCCTTATCGACCAATGGCTGAGGCTCACTCCAGGTTCGACCGTGATCGTGCGAGACAGAACTTGCCAGGCCACGGTGAATTGCCAGCAACCGGCCATCATCCAACTCCACAAAACCCGATCGACCTGCAGGGAATAACGCATCAAAGCAATGATCTTTTATAGTCATCAAACTTTATCCGTTCATATGAATGTCTGAATGCCAAGGTATCCCAATACCCTTGTAGGATCTCATCCGGATAATTGAATGTTAGGCGGGTGTACATAGTCATGAAAGCGATTAGCAACATTGCCTTGAGCCACATCACCCTCGTGAAGTAACAAGCGGTAGTTGAATGCTAGCGTTTGTCCCGCCTCAATGGTGTAGGAACCATCCTTCAGTAGACTTGATTGGTAGTGAGAGTGCCCAAAGGGATTGGCAGCCATCAGGCCATAATTACGGACATGCCAGGGTGTAGGGTGGCGGAGATTCAAGGGATGGTCAAAAATAGCAATCCCGACATCCTTCCCCTGACATACGCCTGAATAATCGCACCAATGAGCTGGTTTGCCCCAAGTCTCATCTTCACCAACACCACCGACACTGTTTTCAATCTTGCCTCCCGTTTTTCCATCCATCGTGGTGGCCACCCGCACCGAACAGATACCACCTTCCTTGGTATCACCAAACACGACGGGCTTGTCACCAGCCAAAAGGATCACTTGCAAATCCAACTGGCGGGCATCTTGCGGCGTGTTGCACACGCTGATTCGGCGTGTTTCACTTAATGATGGCTTGTGATCTTGACCTTGCCACTGGAGTTCATGTTCAAAAATACCCAGTACCGGACCATCACATATTTTGTTGATTTTCCGGTGAACCTGTACGCCGCAATCTTCGGTTTCACCCCAATGGTCAACACCATTGACATCACCAAAGGCCACCCAAACCGATCGATGATGCAGGTGATCGTCTGTCTCACCTTCAACATTTTCAACGATGGGATAAGCACGGGTCATATGTACGCCGTGAGGGCCTACCAGCGGATGCAGGTAGGGGCGGAACGGGACTTGATCGTAGTGGTAGGTGGTCAGTGGTTCACCGGCAACTTGCATAGCCACGTAGCCTTTAGCTACATCGTGATCAAATTTTACACCACTGATATCAGATTCTTGACCGGGTTCAAATACCAATTTGCACTGCTCGCCCGCAGCCAATTCATCTAAAACAAAATATAGAGTTCCATCAATGACCTGGCCGGAAAGGTGTTTCCCACTGTCCGCACGAGACAAAACGCCACAGATATCCGGGCCTCCAACATCAAGGCATACAAGCGTATTGCGGCGATGGTGAGGTCCGGCATCAAGAATCAGATGTTTGACAGGCATAAAACTTGGTCCGTTGCGATAAAGTGTTTTAGTTAAATTGGACGACCTTGGATCCGTTGCGTGCAGATTCATAGATGGCATTGACTAGTTCAACAGATTCACGGCCTTCATGGCCATCACACACAAGCGACGCGTTATCCCGTAGTGCAGCAACCATGTTTTCAAATGTATTGCCAAATGGCGTGTGTGGTTGCAGTTGATCGATTCGTTCCTCCATGCCCTCAGCAAATATCCATTGTGGCTCCGTACCCGTGTTAACCATGGCACCCTCAACACCATGGATCTCAAGTCCCTCATAGTTGGCACCGGTAAATGTTGTCGTGCCCAAGATCGTACCCATAGCGCCATTTTCGAATTCAATCATCGCCATGCCCACATCTTCCGTTTCGATATCATGGTTGAGCACACCGATCTTTCCAACCACGGATTTGGGCTTACCCATCAACCAACGCAGCAGGTCGATCTCGTGAATCGTCTGATTGGCCAGCGATCCGCCACCATCCATCTTCCATGTCCCTCGCCAGCCACATTTGTCAAAATAGTCCTGCCCGCGATACCACTTGAGCCTGGCTTCGCCCATCAACATCTTGCCAAAAAGACCATGATTCACAGCAAACTTTGCCTTCGAATAACCTTCTTCAAACCGCCTTTGATAATCGATGGCAAGCAGTTTCCCACTGGCACGTTGTGCAGCCAAGATCGCATCACACCTGTCCACCGTAATATCCATGGGCTTGGTCACAATTGTATGTTTTCCGGCGTTAAGACAGGGAATGCCCAAATCTGCATGCAACCCCGATGGAGTCATAATAACCATGACATCAACATTCTTGTCCGTCAGTGCTTCATCCATTTGGGTCGACCACTTACACTCCAATTCACCCGCAACTTCTTCGGCAAGTTCCTGCTGCAAGTCAATGACGCTGACAAGTCGCGCCCCCTCAGTTTGAGCAATCAACTTCGCGCGGCTCCTACCCATACCCAACCCAACAATGCTAAATCCAACTTCATCCATAAGGAATCACTTTCCGTCTGATTGTTTACAAATATTTTTAGAAATCTACCCTTGGCCTGTATCCATATTCCTATAGTTCACTGTATTCAACCGTGGTTAAACCAGCTTTCGTAAAACAGCTTCCCAATTGATATCTACTGCCCATCATTCAAGAACTTTATACAAACTGGCCTAGAAACCATTAATGGCCCCCCCAAGGGCATCAACTTGCCCGATTCTCGGTTGACGCGATAGACAAGTACATCATCACTTTTTTGATTCGCAACAATCAGATAGTTGCCGGTCGGATCAATACAAATATTGCGAGGCCACTCGCCCCGTACGGGTTCATGACCTATCGCGGTAAGTTTCCCGGACTGGGGATCAATCGCGAAGATCGCGATTGTATCGTGGCCGCGGTTGGAGCCGTATAAAAAACGGCCATTAGAGGAAATCTGTAGTTCGGCTGGATAGTTCTCTCCGCCTGTATTGGGGGGTAAGGTCGAAACGGTCTGCATAATAGATAGTTGACCCAACGATGGATGATAAGAAAGAACAGTAATTGTTGAATCAAGTTCATTAATCACATATGCAATATCGTGGTGATCAGGATGAAACATGAAGTGACGAGGCCCCGCGCCGGGATCAAGGGAAGTCGAGGGAGGATCATGAGGTGCTAGGCCACCGCCGTCGGCATCAAACCGGTACACAAACAGCTTGTCGGCTCCTAGGTCAGCTGCAATGGCAAAGCGATTTTTCGGATCAAGATTGATACTGTGGGCATAAGGTTTATCCTGCCGTTTTGGGTCCACACTTGAACCCTCATGCTGCCAGAATGAAGTCATTTCCCCAAGTGATCCATCTTCGGCTATGGGCCAGCAAGCCACACTCCCCCCCCAATAGTTCGCTGCAAGCAAGTTCTGTCCGGTTTGGTCAATCACCAAGTAACAGGGCAAGCCACCCCTTGTAGACTGCTGGTTTACCTGGATGAGTTTGCCATCCTTTCGGTCAATTTTGAATGCCGTAACTGCACCAGCCGCTTGACCGGCAAAATCTTGAATCTCATTCACACAATATAGATAGTTCCCATCTGAACTAATCGTTAGAAATGAGGGGTTAATCGTTTCTCCCACGATGACCGGAGATGACAGTGCACCGGTAGTCATATCCAAGTCACACCGCAAGATACCGCCATCGTGTTTACCGGTACATGTTCCAATATACATCCACATGACTCATATCCCTTATTTATTTAATGATATCAGGGTATCTCCGCATGATACTAGGAGTCCAAACGGATATCACTGACTGCCGCAGGTTGCCGCAATACTCCCAACTTATAGAAGTTAACCAAGTGATGTTTGGGCTACATGCTCATAGCATGCAAATAGGACCCGCTACATCATGCAAGCGCAAATTGATGGTACGGTGGCCCATTCCAATGGGCCCACACTGCCATCTCCACCCACCCAAAGATCGGTTTTCATTGTGGGGTAGAGCATCGCCGACCTCGGACCAGCAACCGAGGATGATTAAGCACCTGGATTCGACCAAGGCAAGATTCCCAAAGCGATCTCAGGAATAGGCTAAAACCCCTCTCAAGGCGCCAGCCAATTCTTAATTGGCTCAAAATAAACCGATTCCGTGACCTGGAGCGAATATCACCCCAGAACCATGCACGCGCCATGCTGCGGTTGGCCGCTTGTAGGTTGTGCAGTCCGTGGTATATTCTCGCCCAACCTAAACTGTTAGAGAGGGCTGGTCATGAATAATCAATATCGTGTCGCATGGTTGGTGCTGGGCGTGACCGCAGCCTATTGGCTCGGCGGAATGTGGGGATGTGCCACCACAAAGAATAATGCAAACCAAGCAGCGCTAGAAGACCGCCGGCCAGCTTTTGAGGTTGATGGCCCGGGTCTTGCAAGCAGGCAGGAGATCGCAGTAGAACTTGATATTGCCCTATTGGATCCTGCACAGGTAGCTCGTGAGGCCCAGCTGATCAAACCCAATCCAAGTGAATCGGAGGCCAAACCGCAAATAGATGAAATGAACCACGAGCCCCAGCAAATGACGGATACTGAAGTTGAGCCGACCGTCCAATCCCAAGAGATCCTATCCACTGCAAACCACTCCGAAGCTCACATCATCCAAGAAACCACCTTGTCTGAAACTACACGGCAGCCGCCAACACCATCGATCTCAAACCTGGATCGCTCACATTGGCCGAAAATCGTCATTGGACCCTACGACGGAACGACACAACACCACCCTTACTATTTTTCTGACATCACGTCATTCAAATACAGCCGTGCAGAGAACAGCCCGGTAGGAGCAGAATCTGATAAAACCATAACGGAGGATGTACTTGAAGGTAGCCAGTCAGGTCACCATTCAAGCGATGAAAATACTTGGGGACTTTTATTTCAACCATTGAAATTCGGTGCAGACCTGTTGCTGCTGCCGCTCAACAGCCTGCTTCATCCCCCTTTGTCTTCAGTCACAACACCCTGAATATCCAATAATCGTTAAACTGGTATGCGCCAGCATTGGAGCGTACCAACCTCGATCATAGGTGGTCGGTTTTATTCTTGGATTCATGCTGAGGTCGCAGCGTACCTTACAACCTCTTGGGGTCATGTAATGGCCAGCCTGAGCTTTGATGATCATAGTTTCCTGATCAACGGCCGACGGGTCTGGTTAGCAAGCGGTTCAATCGATTATGCCCGAGTACCACGCGAACTGTGGATCAACCGAATCCGTGCCGCCAAACAGGCGGGGCTAAATTGCATTAGCACCTCGATATTTTGGAACTATCACGAGGCACAACCTCATAAATTCAATTTTGACGGCAACAGGGATCTGCGGCGGTTTATCGAGTTGATTGCAGAAGAAGAAATGTACTGCCTGCTGCGGGCTGGACCCTACGTCGGCGCAGACTGGGATTTTGGAGGGTTGCCACATTGGCTTACCACCATCCCGGGGATTTGTCTCCGCGGTGGTGGTAATGAATCAAGATTTCTTGAAGCCAGTTCACAATACCTTTCCACAGTCATGGCGCAGGTTTCAGATCTGCAAATCACCTCACCTGGCAATGGTCCTATCATCATGGTTCAAGCTGAAAGCCAATGGTGCTGGAGCCACCCGGAACAGGCCGACGCCTATTTGCAGGAGATCAGTCGTTATCTACGGGAAAACGGCTGCAACGTCCCAATCAATCTATGCAACAATCTCTGGCAACAAGTTGACAATACGATCCACACGTGGGCGGGCGATCAGCGTCTTGTTGCTGATCTAAGGCAACTCCATGTTGTCCAGCCGGATGCGCCACGACTGGTAACCGGCTTGCGTGCAAGCCAGTGTGAGCACTGGCTTGCACGCAAGCCACCTAATGGCCAAGAAGTCGCGCTTGATTTCCGCATAGCACAAGTCATTGCAACTGGCTCACAATACAACCTTGAAATGTTTTGCGGGGGCACTAATTTTCGCTTCGATGCTGGTCGTGGATCTGCACATCCCAATCAATTTATCACCACGAGTCATGACGGCGGAGCACCACTTGGTGAAGCGGGGCAACGAGGGGAGGCATATAACGCAGTCAAACGCGTCAGCACGTTTGCCATCCATTTCAGCCATGTTCTTGCCAATCTAGGGCCCGGCCAGTGCCATGCGACTCTAGCTCCTGATGGACAGCAGCACAGTATCGTTCATGAACGAGGATCCCAAGGTGATGTCGTATTTCTATTTCGCGGCACAGGTGATCAAAGCCAGGTGTCCCAGTTACTGCTGGCCAATGGCCTTCAGTTACCAGTATTCTGGGGCGAACACCGTGTCGCATGGCTATTGCTAGACACAAACCTTCACGGTGCAGGGCAGTTGACATATACCAACTTGCGGCCGTGGGCATTGGTGGCCAAGAAGATGCTGGTTTTATTCGGTCCTGCCCAGACAGATGGATTGGTGTGTATTAATGGTTCACCGGTTTGCCTTAAAGTTCCCACCGGACCAAAACCTTTGATCCATCACATCGATAACATCACCTTGGTGGTGATCAACGAGGCAATGGTGGATGCGGCCTACGCAACGCCTCAAGCAATCTTCGTTGGTACTGATGGCCTAGACGAGAATGACCAGCCCCGCCTATTAGGCGGTTGGGACAAAGTTAGGTCGATCACTGCAGATGGCAAAATCCGTTCCGCATGCCCATCAAAAGCAAGTATAAAACCCCCGCCCGCCCTCGGTGGCTGGCAGCAAGCCCAGCAGACTGATTTCATTAACGGCAAGGCCAAGTCATTCAAATTGATTGACGGGCCAAAAAGCTTTGAATCACTTCAATGTGTTGATGGCTACGGGTGGTATAGACTAAAGTTATCGCCTACCAGGAACCAAAATATACTGGTCGCGGCAGCTGATCGACTACACCTGTTTCATGAAGGAAATGCTGCTGGACTGCTCAGTGGTGCCACAAAAAGTACCAGAACCACGGCAAATAACCACACCCCGAATCAACCTGTCCGGATCAATGTTGCCGGCCAGGTTGTGGTCCTTGCTGATCAACTTGGTCGACTAAGTGACGGCTGGGCTTTGGGTGAACAGAAGGGGATTTTAAGCCACTTCTATTCTGTCAAACCAGTACGCATGGGCTCGCCCAAAAAGGTCACGATGCAGGTACCTGACCCCATTCAACTCGGTGGGTGCTTTGCCGGTCTTCGGGTTGGTGAGCATACCAAGGCAGATACATATATATGGTCATTTCGGCCCATGGCTCGCAAACCGATGTTTCTTGACCTTGCTGATCTTCCTTGCCGCATGATGGTGCTGATTAATCGCCAACCACTATCAATGTATGACCCAAACCAATCAGCAGGTCATACAAGAATCCTGTTGGAGATTGGCCAATCGATTGGCGGCGGAAATAATGAACTTCGCATGATCTGTCTGGATCAAACCACAACGATCAAACCAAAGACCCAACAGGTCCGGATGTTCCAATGCATACAGAATCTAAGCGCAAAAGGTCAGTGGGCCTTCACCCATTGGATGATGCCCTCCGACAATTTATTCAGCACACCAGCGAAGAAATCAGATCGTTTACCCTGCTGGCATCGCTGTCAATTCAAATTAGACCACACACAAGTCCCACTGTGGCTTGAACCAAATGGCATGAGCAAGGGCCAGATCTATATCAATGGATACAATGCCGGTCGCTATTGTCAAAATATTTCCGGCGGTGGGGCAGACACAGTGCAAAAGCGTTACTACCTGCCAGAACCCTGGCTCCACACGCAAACACCCAATACCCTGACGCTATTCGATGAACATGGCATGCCCCCAACCCGCTGCAAGATTATCTACAGTCACAAGCGAGCATTTGACCCATGAGCCAGACAACGGACGAGCACCGCCAAAAAGCCGGGAATCAATCTGCTACCTGTGGTATATTAACCGTTAGTGATACCCGCCAGCAAGAAGATGACAAGAGCGGAAAGATTATCATCGAGGCACTTGATGCCGCAGGACACACCGTTGAATGCTACCAGATCGTAAAGGACGAACCACTTAAAATTGACTCCATCCTTCATGATTGGATTGACGGAGGTGAATTGGATGTCATCTGCACAACAGGAGGCACAGGCATTGGCCTTCGGGACACAACGATTGAAGTCGTTAGGAGATTAGTCGACAAGGAGTTGGAAGGATTCGGCGAGTTGTTCCGTATGCTCAGTTGGGATGAGGTCGGCGCGGCTGCAATGCTCAGCCGGACAATAGGGGGGTTGGCCGGAAGCACCCTGATCTTTGCGCTCCCCGGATCGAGCAATGCCGTCGCCCTAGCGATCAATAAACTGATTATCCCCGAATTGCCTCACCTTGTATGGCATCGCAAACAGTAGGCATTTGGAAGCTTGACCATAACGCGCTATAATCAGAAAAGCTTTTGTTAGCTTAATGAGAAAGAAAATGAAAACCAGGTCAAGAACAGTTTTGTTGAGAGTTGACTTTTATGAGTGAATCCACACAAAAGGAAAAGCCTAGGCTTGAGACGGTCGAGCCTATTGGCAAACGTGTCTTAATCCGCAAGGATGAGGACAAGAAAAAAACGAAATCGGGAATTCATCTTCCTGACAAGATTGAAATCCCCACGCTGACTGGCCGAGTCGTTGCGGTTTCTGCTCAAATTGAAAACGACATAGATTACCCGATTGCACAATACGACCGTGTTTTGTTCAATCCGAAGGAAGCGATTCCCGTTGACTTTGAAGGCGATAATCGGCTGTTTGTTGTTCCCGTTGAAAATATCGTGGCCGTATTTCGCAGGTCTTAATTAGGCAACACATGGGCGATTCATTGCTCGAGCCTGGCGATTGACTCAATCCATAGCCATTGAACCGATCGAGAGCTTCACCGCAACAATCCGTCCACCCGGATCGAAGAGCTTATCCAATCGAGCAATGCTTCTGGCCGCGCTAGCCGAGGGGGAATCAACCCTCACCCATTTGCTTCTATCCGATGATACGCGACATATGATCGCGGCACTCAAAGATCTTGGCTTTGAACTGCAACTTGATGAGCCAGGCAATCAACTGCGATTGATTGGCCGCTCTGGCATCATCCCATCACAGCAGTGCAGGCTCCATTTGGGTAACGCCGGTACCGCGTTAAGACCACTGACTGCAGCATTGTGCCTATCCAAGACCGGAACTTACCAAATCGATGGTGAACCACGCATGCGACAACGGCCAATAGGGGAACTGGTTGATGCACTTCGCCTGATGGGAGCGCAGATCACATATGGAGCCAATGAAGGCTACCCACCACTGCATGTCACAGGCAATGGCCTCGCCGGTGGCCAAGTGACTCTTGGGACCACTCAATCTAGTCAGTTTATCACCTCATTACTAATGATTGGCCCGTACTGCGAGCATGATTTTTTTCTTCGCTTTGATGGAGATATCACGAGCCGATCTTATGTCGAGATGACTATCAGCCTGATGAAGATCTTCGGGGTTGATCTTGAGTGCGACCAACGACTTGATGAAATCAAGGTGCCCACTAGCCGGTATCAGGCCGTGACCTATGACATCGAACCTGATGCGTCGAGCGCCAGCTATTTTCTCGCTGCAGCAGCGATCATTCCATCAAGTCGCTGCACAATTCAGGGACTTGGTAAAAACAGCTTGCAGGGCGATGTCGGTTTTGCTGACGTGCTGCATCAAATGGGAGCGGGATTGTTGTTCGGCCCTGATTTCATCACGGTCATGGCCCCCTCGGGTGGACAATCTCTGCACGGCATCGACATAGACATGAACCATATGCCAGACATGGCTCAAACACTGGCAGTCGTTGCATTATTTGCCCAGGGTCCAACCATAATCCGAAACGTGGGAAACCTTCGGGTGAAGGAAACTGACCGCATGGTTGCATTGCAGATCGAATTGACGAAACTTGGCGCAAACATCGTGATCGATGGAGATATGATTCGGATCGACCCGCCAGTTGGCAATAAAATCAAGCCTGCTGCCATTGATACCTATGACGATCATCGCATGGCCATGAGTTGCGCCATTGCGGGGCTGAGATCCCCGGAACCAGGGGTTATTATCAATGACCCAACCTGTGTAAACAAAACATTTCCTGGCTTTTTCGGATATCTTGACCGGCTTCGAAACCAGTAAGGAAATGACATGGACCACTTGTCGAACGCGTAAGAGTAACGGAGGGGATCACGGTTTAAATAGCAGGGGCTCATAATGCTCTATCCCGTGATCTTTAACCATTGACATACAACTTCGCCGCAACGTATGCGCCTCTAACAATAATATTGCATTAGACTAAAAATTCATTTCCCACCTATCAGAAGCAATCCCCATGCGCGACCCGCTCTGGAAATCCACAACGATTCTCTTGAAATACAAGCGGTTAATCGCCGTTGCCATGCTGGGCGCCTTTTTATCAGCAGCTTCGTTTGGTGGCGGGGTTGCGTTGCTGGCTCCGACACTGAAAATCCTGCGTGATCAATCAATACCACTGGCCGATCAAGTGCGGCATTGGCTTGTCAGGCCGGATCGCTGGATATTTGTCCAGGATTTCGGCGATTGGCTGGCTCGAAATCTTCCGGATGATCGATACCACATCTTTCTTCTGGTTCTTATAAGTATTACCTTTCTAAGCGTCATTGGAAGTTGTGGACGCTATCTGCACCAGTTAATGACCATCACCGTTGTCCAGCGAGCGGCAATGGTATGGCGAGGCAGAATGTATCGCCAGGTAATCCATATCCCGCTTATCGAACAACTCCGGGTAGGCAGTGCTGATCACATCAGCCGCGTGGTATTCGATACACGACCACTAATGACCGCCTATCGAGCCCTGCTCGGTAAAACAGTTGAACAGGTGCTGCGGGGTGCAGCAGCAATTTGTGTTGCACTGTTCTGGGATGTTGGATTGACACTCATCGGCCTTATCTGCGCCCCGGTTATCGCGGTCCTTTTACAACGATTTGGCAAACGAGTTCGGCGTGCCACGCGTCGTGTACTACGAACCCGGGGGCGGATGGTAGGAGCCTTGCGGGAATCAACCGGTGCAATACGGGTTGTCAAAGTACACAATGCCGAGGGTTACGAACGACGCCGATTTAGGCGGATCAATCGGGAACAGTATGACCAGGAAATGAAAATCCGATCAGCCCGGGCTCTTGCCTCGCCACTGATCGGCACACTGGGCCTCTTTTTTGTCATTCTTGTGGCTGGCATAGCTGGATACCATATTTTCCGTAACGAAAACATGGACTCGGAAGGCTCCATCACGGTCATTGTTTCCCTGGGACTCGCGGCCAGTGCTCTACGGCCTCTGGCCAACCTGAACCATCAACTAAACGAGGGACGTGCCGCAGCAAAGCGTATGTTTGAATTATTAGCCATGCCGGTCGAACCGATGGGTAAGCACCGCCCACAAAAAAACATGCCCCTGCCAAGGCACTGCCAGACCGTCACCTTGGAGAATTTGAGTTTCAGGTATGACGATGAATCCCAACCGGTTATCGATGATGTCTGTCTGGAAATCCCATTCGGCCAAACCGTAGCCATCGTTGGCGCCAATGGATCTGGAAAAACCACGCTACTCAATTTCATTCCAAGGTTGCTAACCCCACATAGTGGACGTGTTCTAATCGATGGTATTGATATCAAAACGGTGCGATTGCGCCCACTCCGCGAGCAGATCGCGGTTGTAACCCAGCAATCAATTCTGTTTGAGGGTTCGATTGCAGACAATATTGCCTATGGCCGCCATCATGCTGCAGAAGAAATGATTATCGATGCAGCAAAAACTGCGCATGCTGATAAATTCATCCGTGCCCTGCCAGAGGGATATAAAACAATGCTTGGCGAACACGGGGAAGGCCTATCCGGCGGACAGCGACAACGGGTTTGTATCGCCCGGGCAATCTTGCGTAACCCAGCCATCCTTATTCTTGATGAAGCAACCAGCCAGATTGACGCTGATTCAGAAGCCAAGATCAATCAGGCCTTGCGAGATATCCGTCGTGGACGCACCGTCTTTGTCGTCGCACACCGGTTGAGTACCGTCATTGATGTCGATCAAATCGTTGTGCTCGATCGCGGAAGGGTGATTGACCAAGGCAAGCACACTGAGTTGCTCGAACGATGCCACCTCTATCAAACACTGGCTCAGACCCAGTTGCAGACATCAAACGCTTCACATCCGCTTGCCCAAGCATAATCCAGTGGGTCAAGAAGCAATTAGAATTTCAAATTCAACTGTTCGTGGTGGCCAGACCCATTGGGATCCACGCAAATCCATGGTGTAATCTCGCGCTGTTCCGCCAACGTAATTCTTCCAAGCAAGCGCGGATCTTCCTCGAATACATGGCGAACGATTGATGGGTGATTGCACTGGTTCGACCGATGAAGCAAAACAATATGCTGAAGGCTGCTGGCCAGCCCACGATCTAATATTTCCCGCACGGCAATGAACGACTGGTCATTAGACAGATGCCCGGCACGCCCCATGATACGGCGCTTGAGAAATGCAGGACGACCACTTTGAACCTGCATTTGCTCATCATAATTGCTCTCAATCGCCAATAGATCAACACCCGTAAATGCATTAATAAGTTGCTTGGGCACGTGTCCCAAATCCGTAGCATAACCGAGGGCGCCACCGGACGTCACTACGCGATACCCACATGTTCCCTTTCTATCGTGTGGTAGACGAATTGCCTGCACACTATATCCATCGACCGGCTCAAAGGGTTCTTCGTCAATCAGATGTACAAGTCCAGCCTTCTGCAGGCGTTTTCCCTCAGCGTGCGAAGCCAGATCATGAATATGCCAACGATGAAGATAGATCGGGATCTGCGATCGAAGCAACGTTGCAACCCAGGTTGGCCGAAAGTGATCTTGGTCCAAGTGCGTAAGACACACCGCCTGAATTGCTTGCAAATTCATCCCGGCCGCCACCAGACGACGAGCTGTTGTCATAGGGCCCAAACCAAGGTCAATGACAAGAGCAGAAGCACCCTGACATACAACAGCACTGTTTCCTCCGGAACCAGATCCCAGGACACAAAGTCTCAGTTGACTTAACCGGGCTGACCCACAAGGGGAACAATCCTTCGCTCCCTGGTTCGAAACAGAATCGAAGGAGGCATTCGCCTGATCTACTGAAAATAAAGGAAGCTGCATTCTGGTGGCTCGTGACATCCGTGTCAATAGAGTTCTTATCGTCCACATCATGGATCCTAACGTCAAGTGGACTGTTTATTCCCCTGGCCTAACTTAATGAACCGGTTGCCATCAACCAGCAAGTTTAAGCTTCTCAGTGATGGCGTTACACCACACCACCGCAACCCAGTTTATGCCGTGAAAACATTCAGTCATACCGATGAATTTTGCCTGCTCTACTGAGAACTTTGAGCACAAAGGGCATGGAAAAATGGGAGCGGAAGATCACATATTAAGGAGAAATTCGATACCTAGCAGCATGTCAATCGTGGCTGGGAATCTAACATGGATTTCACCACAAGGATCAAACTGGAGGACTATCTGCTTGCAGGCCAGCTGATATTCACCCAGGAAACACTAAATATTTATGACGAAGCGTTCGAGATTGATTCAACAATGGTATCAGGAGCTGGAATTGAGGTGACTACCTGCTGCTCATCAATCTGATTCTGCAATGCCTGCAACTGCTTTTTCATTTGCTTTACCTGTTTTCTCAACTTTGGCAGCCGTCTAAGTTCGACAAAATTCCTCTTGGCCTCTGCAAAGGGCAGCGCCGGTTGTCCGCCCATTTCTACTCCTTCAGGTGTATCCATTATTACACCTGACTTGGCAGCAAATCGCGATCGCTCGCCAATTTTCAGGTGTGGAGCAACACCCACTTGTCCAGCCATTGTCACGTAGCGGCCGGTCTGTACCGATCCGGCCAATCCTACCTGAGCCACCAAAAGGTTGTATGGTCCAACGCGGGTACCATGACCGATCACCACATGGTCGCTGAACTTTGTCCCGTAACCAATCCGTGTCGTACCGACTGTAGCTCGATCTACCGCACACCCAGCACCCATTTCCACATCATCTTCGATAGCAACATTCCCGGTCTGGGGGATTTTCTGGTGCTCGCCTTCATGATGTGCGTAACCAAATCCATCCTGCCCGATTACACAACCAGCATGCAACGTAACCCGGTTTCCCAATTCACACTGGTCATAAATGGTGACGTTCGGATAGAGAATACAGTCATCCCCCAAAACAGTATCCGGCCCCAAATAGCAATGGGGGTAGATTACACACCGGTCCCCAATCTTGACACCTGCCGCAATATAAACAAACGGTTCAATACAGCAGTCAGAACCAATCTCGGCGGCTGGGTCAATATCCGCAAGCGTGCTAATTTTCGCCGCAGGTTGGTCACGAAAACCGTGTAGCAGCACAAGTGCTTGACGAAATGCAAAATAAGGATTCTTGCAGATGAGAAGGTTTCGCTTAACAACCCTTTTGGCATCCTCAGGACCAACGACGATAGCACCAGCACCGGTCTGGTCGAGCAGTTGCAAATACTTGGGATTGGCAACAAAACTAAGCTCTTGAGCGTTGGCCTCCTCGAGACCGGCACATCCACTGATACTGTAATTGGCATCACCGCGCAGCTCAGCCCCAATGTGCTTTGAGATCTCCGCAAGAGTTTTAGACATCCCCTTAGGATACACTACTAGGCAGCGTGGGGCGAATCGCGAAGAAGGAACAGCCCTCCGTTCCAGGCAACCGCCTAGTTTCTGAGTCCGACAACCTCCTCCAACTCAAGAACAAGATTCCTGGCATCTTCAGAATCGGGGTGTTCAGATAAAATTGTCTTAGCGTCTTCAAGTGCATTCCTGAATTCCCCGCGAAAGCCCGTGATGTTCACAAGTTGGATTTTGAATCCGACATCCGTTGGGTCCTCTGCAAGTTTGGCCTTGAAGATTTCCTCCGCCTTATCAAGCGATTGGTATCCAGCCTTTCGCTGATTGATCAAAATCTGATTAATGCCGCGATCAAGATACGCTGCACCATAGTCGGGGTTAAGTTCAATTGCCTTGTTGAAAACATTTACGGCCTCGGTAAATTTCCCAGTCGATTCTACGCTGTTCTTAGTTGCTGCAGCAACATCCCCTTTTGAATCCATGGCAACACTACGGTCATACAGAAGGTTGCCTTGCCCATGCAGAATATTTCCCTTTCTAAAATAAGCCTCTGCATAGTCAGGGTATTCCGCGATCAGCATATCCAGCGCAGTCAATGCCTCATCAAACTTATGCTGCCCAGCAAGTTCCAGTGCCTGACCCAGGAGCTTTGATTTATCCTGCGGTTTACTTTGACTGGGCTCCTGCTCCGCAGTATCCGTATTTGATGAATCGCAGCCGACCAAAAGCACAGCAAAAAGAAGTACAAAGCAGTAGATGATACGCATCATAATCATCCAATCCATTTAAAGGGACAGTACAATTAAATCAACTCGACATATTTCATATCGCTTTCAGGTGCTTCCTGCACACTTGGGCGATGAATGCTTTGCTCAAAGATTCCACCAAGTTTTCGACGCACCTCATGGACATCAAATTTCTGCTTATTACCAACACCACATGCCGCAGCCAAGTCCATGGCAATCTGCCCTTCACTCTTGGCCATTTCGATGATACTGATAGCCTGATCAAATGCTTGGAGCCGGTTATTAACATTCTCGAACGTTCCAGATTTCTCCACCCAAGTTGCCGAGGGTAAGACCACGTCGGCCTTGGCGGTAAATGGGTTCAATAGGGTATCGATCAAAACAGTAAAGGGCTTACTCAAGGCCTTCGTTAAATCGCGGGTCGTCCAATCCCAAGGGTAGTTTGCCGTGAGCACTACAGCACCGGTGGTCTTCTTTTTGTCGGCCAACTGGGTTAGGAACGTATCGTAATCGATCACCTGGCCACCTAATCCCCGCAACACCCGCTGCACGCCCCTCAAGTTCGGACATTTCTCGGCCACAACGGTGTAACCACCAGGAAATGTTTTGTTTTCACCCTTAATCATTACCGGACCAGTCACCAGTACGGCCTGATCATCTAACGCACGCACGAACTGACCCAGCACATGAGCTTCCTCGCACGTCAGCATCGGACTGATCACCAGTGCCACAGATCCTTTACCATGTTCCGAAACTGCACCGCAAAGTCCTTGCTTTACCTCGTTGTAGGCCCGATCCCAGTCGCATTCGACCTGTTGACCAAACTGCAAGCGATATGGCATTCGCAATCGCTCTTTGCTGTGAATGAACTTCCATCCATAACGGATCTCGTCGCTAATCCACCACTGATTGACGTGATCGTTCTCACGCGGCTTGACACGGTGGATCACGCCTTCGTTGTGTTCAATCCAGATATTATCTCCGGATGCTGTAATCCCATCGATGCTTGGTGTCCGCTTGAGATACCACACACGCTGCTGAAAGAGAAAGTCCTTGTCCAACAGTGCGCCCACCGGGCATATGTCAATGACGTTACCTGATAGCTCATTGTCGATTGGCTTGCCGGGAAACACATCTATCTGCTCGCTGGCACCTCGCCCAAATACCCCCAACTCGCCTGTCCCAGTAATTTCCCGTGTAAACCGAACACACCGGGTACACATGATGCACCGATCAGCATAAAGAAGGACATTGGGACCAATATCCTTCTTGGGCTGCTTCATCTTATCTTCACTGAATCGAGAAACACTGTTACCGTACCGGTAGCTGTAATCCTGGAGAGAACACTCACCAGCTTGATCACAAACAGGGCAGTCAATGGGGTGGTTGATCAACAGGTACTCCATCACCGCCTTCTGGTTGGCAGCCGACTTGGGGCTATTGGTATCAACTTCCATTCCCTCCGATATGATCGTTTGGCACGTGGGCATGAGCTTGGGCATCACGCTGACTTTATTGTCCTGGCGGGGGTCAGGCGCAGCCACTTCAGCAAGACAAATGCGACAGCTAGCGACAACTGATAGCCCCGGATGGTAGCAATAGTGGGGAATTGCAATGTCGTTATCGAGTGCGACCTGCAAGATTGTCGGACGTCCCTCAAACTCGCAAGGCCTACCATTGATCGTTGCGGTCGGCATGGTGTTCTTCCCAAGATCGGCTAGAGCAGTGCCGAAGGGTGAATCGTCCTGTGTGTCTTAATGAATGTAGGCTTCGGAGGGAAGGCATCTGGGCTTAGTTTTCGGCAGAGAATAATGTAGCAAAATACCGAATCTAATGCACCAAGGGATCCTGCTTAATACTCACTGACCGGAAGATCGCCAGCGGGATTCCCATCAGGGTTGCTTCCTATCTGATCAATTGCTACTGGATCTGCACCTATCGAATTAATAATTCGGTTCAAATCATCGGGAACCTGAACCGGCTCTGTGGCAAATTGACCTGATGGCTTAGCCTGTGGCACAGGTATTTTAGCTGCCTTCATGTCAATCCCGGTGTGATACTTGACGGTGGCATCAGGATCTTTCAGCACATGCCCGGTAAGAATACACACAACCGTCTCCTCTGCACCAATCACCCCTTCCTTGACCAAGTAATGTGTACCCGCAACTGACGTGGCACTTGCAGGCTCACAGCCAAACCCATACCGGCCGATCAAGGCTTTGTAGTCAAGAATTGTTTCGTCATCGACTTCACGCACGACTCCATGGGTTACTTCAAGGGTACGCAGGGCTTTGAATAAGTTGACAGGCCTGGCGATCTCGATCGCACTGGCAATTGTTTGCGCATGGTGATCTGCCGCATCTAGTTGTTGGTAGTAATCACTTACAACTGAACGTTCAACATCTCCGCCATTCCACCGTACACCCTGCTCAGTAAATAGC
Organism: Phycisphaeraceae bacterium; assembly: GCA_002716625.1. GTDB lineage: Bacteria > Planctomycetota > Phycisphaerae > Phycisphaerales > Phycisphaeraceae > UBA6626. The sequence goes on from PBAS01000016.1 coordinate 41,331, forward strand.
TCGTAAAGCGGATTAGCCCCCGTGGCCTGAATGATTGCGATTCTAGGAATTCGTTGGATTAATCCCAGTTCGTGCAATTCTGCCAACGCTTTGCCAAAGGCCGCCGAATTTCCAAGATTACCACCCGGCAACACGATCCAATCTGGTACATTCCAATCCAATGCTTCGAGCACTCGGTAAATAATCGCCTTTTGTCCTTCCAGTCGAAATGGATTGACACTGTTCATCAGATAGATACCGAGTTGAGGGCGATCGGCGGCAATCTGGCGCACGCGTCGCAAGCACGCGTCAAAATCGCCCTGGATCTGTAGTGTCCGCGCTCCATAATCGAGTGCTTGGGAGAGTTTGCCGTAGGCTATCTTACCCGTACCGATAAACACGATTCCCGTCATGCTGCTGAGACTTGCGAACATGGCCAAACTTGCTGACGTGTTACCAGTTGATGCACATGCGACCTTCCTGGCTCCGACCATTTTGGCATGCGTGAAAGCAGCAGCCATCCCATTGTCTTTAAATGACCCCGAAGGGTTGAGTCCCTCGTATTGCAGAAACAAGTTTCCCGGACGCAACCCGACTTGCTTAGCGAGCAAGCGTGCATTCTGAAGATTGGTCCGCCCTTCACCAATGGTGACGACTTGGTTCTCATCCCGAAAAAATGGAAGTAGTTCCCTAAACCGCCAGACACCAGAAAAATCCAGCGCCCCGGCGACCTGCTCCCCCTTTGTCATCCACCGGTGTTCAAAGAAATCCATTGCCTTGGGGACTGTGGTGCGCGACCAATCGTAACGAATATCCAGTAAGGATTGCCTATTTTTCCGCAGGCATTTTGGACAGGAGATATGTACCTCTTCTACACCAAATGTGGCCTGACAATCAGGGGAAATACACTGTTGGAATGCGTTATCTGTATCTGCCATAGCCGTTAACTCCAATCGCACGATCAGTATACCCCACGACCGCCTTGCCATCGCATGAACCCGCAGGCCAGGCAGGGGGTAGGGTAATTGGCGTAGAATATCATCATGCAAGCACCCGTTATCGGTATCAGTATCGACAATAAGAACAATGAAGCGTCAAGCGGTACATATGAATCGGCAATTGCCTACAGCCGCGTGATAATGAACGCTGGTGGAATACCCTTGTTGCTACCCCATGAACCTCAGTTGGCGGGCGTTTATGTGGAAATCTGTGACGGGCTGGTTCTAACCGGCGGTGCCGACCCGCACACGGAAGCTTTTGGCCAGCCGACGCATCCCCAAGCACACCCCATCGACCAACGACGCCAATCATTTGACCTAGCACTGTTAGCTGCGGCCGATCTTGTCCCCCACAAACCCGTCCTGGGAGTTTGCCTTGGCATGCAGCTGATGGCTTTGCACAAAGGGGGGCGACTCAACCAATATCTACCACAGACCCTCGAAAGTGCGAAAATCCACATGAATAATCGCAACCATGGCCTGACCCTCGTGGTTGAGAAATCGGCCTTATTTAGTGGAACAACAGGTGGACATGGTCAATGCATGGTCGTATCACACCACCGTCAAGCGGTGGAGGATCCGGGCGGATTACGAATTGTGGCCGTAGCACCCGATGGTGTGATTGAGGCCACCGACGACCCCACCCGGCCATTCTATATCGGCGTCCAATGGCACCCAGAACGGGCCGGTGTCTTGGATGATCCGAATGTAACTCACCGACAAACCAGCCCGGATGTCAATCTGGGTCTCTACCAGCGACTCGTTCATGCGGCCCTGCAGACCACATCATCAAGAGCATAAGGACCACACCCACAACCAAAGCTGCATCAGCAACATTAAAGATCCAAGGATATAGCTGATCTCCGGTCGGACCATCTGACCAACGCCACCCAAATGGTAACTTGACCTCCGGGAACAGCCACAGCAGATCGCGTACCGCATTGAAACGTATCCGGTCATACAAATTACCCATCGCGCCAGCCAGGATCATCGCCAAGGCCACATGAACCACTCTGGCTTGAGCACGACTCATCCAAAAAACACGGATCAGGACAAGAACTGCCACCATGCTGACCACAATGAAAAACCATTGGTGTCCTTTGCCTAGCCCAAAGATTGCGCCGGTATTGAGAGTGAGTTTCAGGCTAAGTATTGATGGGAGCAGCGGGATTGCGTTGTGCGGTGGAATTGGACTGAAGCCAAGGCGAACCGAGTCGGTTAATCGCACAGGACTGGTGGCAACCAGTTCAAAGGCAAGGGTTTTAGTTACCAGATCAGTTGTGAGAACCACAAACAAAATGAGAAGAAAAAGAACCCAAGACGCTCTGTGGCGTCCAGCGCAAGGATAAACATCAGTAGCCGTTTCGTTCAATTTGTATCGATGGATTACGTGTTTGGGGCGACAATACCACCCAGTCTTCGATGCCCGTCAAATGCTGACCAAATACAGATTAAAGTTCACCCCGACTTTCTTTTTCCCGTACCACTTCAATGCAGTACTTGGCCCAGGGTTTGGCGTCCAATCTTGGCCTGCCAATAGGAATGGCACGCTCAAGACACACACCATAGGTGCGATTTCGGATTCTTACCAAGGCCTCATCAATTTCTTTGAGCATCCTTCGTTCCGACTCGACTAAACCAAGTGTAAACTCCTGCTCAAAGCTTTGCGAGCCCAAATCAGCCATGTGTTCCGGGGAGACATGCTCACCTTTATCCGCACGTGATTCGCTTTCCAAAGCAGCAACATCACCTAGGATTTCAGATCTCTTAGCAAGAAGCAAGTTCCGGTAGTTCGCCAAATCCTTACGTGACAGGCCGGTCTTCACCCTTTGCAGTTTGGATTCCGATGGCGGCGCTGGACGGGCAACTATCGATTCGTCAACCCTGGGAACGGACGTTGCAGCAGTTAGATTTCTTGCCGTAATATTTCTCTGGCCCTTCGAAATAACCTTGAATTTTGCTGACTTTTTATTTTTCTTTGATTTCGAGGTTATTACGGCCTTCTTCTTTGTACGAACTGCGGTCTTGGTCTTGGTCTTGGTCTTGGTCTTGGTCTTGGTCTTGGTCTTGGCTCCCTTGCTTGCCTTCGTTAATTGGGTGGTCTTGCCGCTGCCAGTAATTTTCTTCGATTTTTTTCTGCCGACCGATTTTTTCTTGACAACTGCCTTCCTGATTGGTTTTTTCTTGGTGACTTTTTTCTTTGCCACGGTGGACTCCTACCCAACATATTAATCCTACCCCGAGCCTCCCATCCGCAGATCCATCACCGGATGACTCCTACCTAAAAGCCAGATAGTCTTCGTCGGTGAATCTCACTTCCCCTGCGAGAAGCCGGGGATTGTAGATGCTACGTACCAAGCCTTCAAGCAGCACGGCAACTCCACCGATGCTCTCCCGGTCGCCCCCCAATACACCGCAGAAAGCTAGCGATACTGCTTAAGCAACCGCATATCTAAAACCTAGCCCGCAGATCAATCACCATGTATTTGCCTTAAACGCGTACTCAATCGAACCAATAAATGCGCGCGTTCAAACTGATCGATCCAATCCTGAAGCGTCCCTTCCAACTCTTCCTGATCCAATGACGCACCCGGCAGGGGGCAACTGGCACCGAGTTCGGTTTTGGCAATCGCCCGATACCGCCACAGCGTCCGATCACCAAACCAATAAATCAGTTGAAAATCTTCAGCACAGAAAATGACGACCGGAACGCGATTACCAGCATTGATACGAACCCTGTCCTGCAGATCGGCATGTTCATCCCGGTCGACCCACCGAAGATTGATGACCTTGGGATTGGCTTGCGCGATCCGGGCAATCAATGGCCCCTGTTGCGCACAGTCTCCACACCAAATACCTGACACCACCAGCACATTCATTTTTCGCGAGAACCCCTGAATCAGATGCTGCTGGGGATCTGTCAAATGACTCTGTTTGTATACCGATGTCCATCCCTCGACCTGGCCAGGATTACCCGTCTTGAGGTACTCGTCATATCCAACTCCAGCTGCATGTTTTTCAGCAAGGTAGCCAGCATCCATAAACACATCCCGTAAGAGCTAAGAATTAGGCCGTGAACATACCCGCTTGTTCGGCATATTCAAAAATGCCGCCCGCATCGATGATCGGCTTAACGTCACCCAACTGTTGAAGGGGGTAAGATTTTGAAGTCGTCAGATTCGTCAGTACTGGAATTTCAAGATCAATTTCACATTCATCCCCCGTTGAGATCTCTCCTACCAAGCGGTCGACCGATTCGAAGGGCAGGAGGTATCCTCCATTGACACAATTTCGAAAAAAGATTCTCGCATAAAACTCGGCAACAACCACCACCGCACCGGCCTCCGCAAGTGCCAAAGGCGCATGCTCACGCGATGAACCGCAACCAAAATTCTTGCCACCGATGACAATTGTAAACTCACCCTTGAAACTTTCCTCCGGAATAAACCGGATACCACCATTGGGCAGCCCGCTATCCGCTGGCGGAATCCCACTCATGGCATACATACCAAAATATTTACGCTCGTCTGGGTCGGCCGGATTATACGACAGGTACTCAGCCGGAATCATCTGATCCGTGTCCACATCATCGCCTACAACGAAAACTTTGCCTTTAATTTTTGGTTTCATGATTTCAAAGTGTAATCAACTGCGCGAACAACTCAATTAGTATAACACCTATAGATTGCCTGATGAAATACCCTAACATCAGGGTTCTTTCTGGGACTCTACGGATCTCGTGTCATCATTTTGGCCAAAAGTCGGCGAGGGGACTCCAGACCGCATTGCCTTCAGTTTCTGCTCTAGCTTCGAAAACTGAATCTTACCCAGCTCGTTTTCCTGCCAGTTGGCAACACCTTTAAACCCCGCAAGCATTAGGTCGGCCTGATCAATCTGCCCGCCATTAACCAAACGATTGATAGCGACCATGAATGCATCACCAACATCAAATCGTGTTTCCTCTGCCTGATTAATATCACCATCGGAAACCTGCTTAAGCATCTCTAACGCAATCTCAACAGCCAACGACGTACTGCTTACCGCCAGATAAGAACGTAGCAGAACAAGGTCGAGCTGATGTTGCATCGGCATGATAAGCCGAGGTCGCCATGTCGAATAGATTGACTTCAGGTCGTCTATGGCAGGATTTGGGTCGCCGTTGGCAAGATGCAACTCCGAACGGCTAAGGACAAGTTTAATATATCTGTGTAACTGATCGAGATCTACGCTCTCCAGATCGACACCATGCACGGCAACCTTTTGTCGGCTAATTGCTGCGGCAAGCAGTTGAGTCCGCAGTTCATCATCAGTAGCGTGTTTAGATAGCTGATGGTCCGCTTCAACCACAGTGGCAATCGGCAGCCGGCCAGCCATTTCCAAAAGGGCTCGCCGCCATGCCGCCACCATCTGCTGATCGGCCGGCTTGTGATTGAGCAACACAAGAAACGTTTGAAGTTTTTTCCCCCTTTGCCTGGCTGCGGCAATCACAATTGGTCGGATGTATTCGTCATCAGCCCGTTGCGCCAATGCCACCAAACTACGGTCCGATGCGGCCCAAACCTCGGCGGCCGCCTCCTTGAGCTTCTTATCCTCTGCGTCCAACCAACATGAAATCTTCTGCCAATCTTGCTCATTGGCCACCTGTGCTAATAGTCGCACCATCTGGGGTCCAGGCACACGATCACCTTGAAGCTGAGTACGGATACCAGCCCCAGCACGAGCCAACTGGTCAGCATTTAGCAGATCTTTTTCAATTGCTGCGGCCAAGGCCCCGGCCGCGTCACGGCATGCTTGACTATCCAGCAACATCTCCAAGGCAGGTTCAACCGCATCCGCACGGGGCAGGGCGGTCATCAATGCCAAATATGCCTTAACCGACTCCCAATCGGTGTCCTTCCGGCTCGCCAGCCGGATGGCCACAATATCAGCAGCTTCACTATCGGCTAATTTTGCGAGCAGTCGGGCCGAATCGCGACGGAGTGTTGGTATCAGATCCTCCAGACGCCGACGCAGTGCCCGGCGAAGTAGATCACCAAATGGCTGGTTTGTTGTAAGGCGGTTTCTGGCTAGAGCCATTGCCAGTTGACGCGTCTGGTCCAAGTCATCATCCAGCCACGCGACAAGTAATTCCGTGCTTTGTAACTCATCAACCGAAATGTATAAACGCCTTTGGATATCCGCCAAAGACTGCAGAGTCCGCACAAGTTGCACCTGTACAATGTCTCTTTGCTGGCGAATTTGGGTAAGCTCCCCGTGCAATTGTCCGATTTGATTAGCTGTGACCGACGAATTCGATATGCGGGACTTCCATGTGTCTATGCGAGCCACCTGGGGGCCGGTTGATGAAGCCACAACATCATCTTCATGAGATGTTTGATTGAGATTATCCCCACCGTGGGGGTTTATACATGAGGTAATGAGGATCGCCATGACCACCAAACCATAATGTCGCAGCTGTAGGTAGTTCGATGGGCAGAATTTACTGGTCATCATAGTCAAGCGGAAACGACCCCCAATACCCACGGTGGTATGCAGAGATTGGCAAACCAAGGCAATCAAGAATCCATCGAGTTTATGATACCGTACAGATCAAGGGAGGACGATGAATTATGAATAAAGGGTCAAAGAAATTGGAACAAAAACATTTGAGCTTCTGGCAGGTTGTAATTGCCCAGTAGCTCTGAGCACCCGTACATTGAGTACGGATTCGAAATATGCCCACTAGGGTTGGTATGATTCGCTGGTGAGCTGATGGCTGAAAGGTTCTTGCAATGATTGATCTATCGCAACTCAGAGATAACCCAGAGAGGTTTCGTGATGCAGCAGCAGCCAAGCGAATTAATGTGGATATCGACCAAATCCTTAAACTCGACGCCGAGCACCGCAAGCTGCTGACCGAACAGCAGCAGATTACCGCAGAAAAAAACATGGTTGGCCGCCAGATCGGGCAGTTGGCCCCCCAACTCAAAAACGCTGTAGGCGATGAAAAGTTAGAGCTTCAGCAGAAGATGAAGCAGATGCAGCAACGACCAACCCAGCTTAAACAGCGCGAACAGGAGCTCAGCAAGCTGATTGGAGGGATTGAATCACCACTAAACGACTTGTTGTTACATGTACCACAACCACCTGACCAAACCGTACCTGTTGGTGCAGATGATTCAGATAATGTTGAATTGCGGAAGTGGGGGGAGGTTCGAAAATTTGATTTTGAGCCCAAAGACCATGTAAGGCTGGGCAGAGACCTGGGAATGATCGATATTGAACGGGGAGTCAAGCTTTCAGGTACACGCAGTTATTTTCTTACCGGGCGTGGTGCCTTGCTGCATCAGGCAGTACTACGCCTGGCCTTCGACCGGATCTGCGGCCATGGTTTTAAACCCATGACACCACCCGTCATGGTGCGGCAACCGGCACTGGTTGGAACCGGATACTTTCCACTTGGCCGTGATCAAACTTATGCCATGACCAACGAAGACCCTGAACTGTTCCTTGTCGGAACTGCGGAAGTCCCACTCATGTCCTATCACATGGACGAAATCCTTGACGAGACCGATTTACCCCGGCGATATGTCGCCCAAAGCAGTTGCTTTCGCCGCGAGGCGGGGACCTATGGAAAAGACACGCATGGCCTGTACCGGATCCACCAATTCGACAAGGTTGAACAGGTCGTCCTATGCAAAAATGACATCATTGAATCAAAAGGCTGGCACGAGAAAATCCTAAGTTATGCTGAACAATTGTTGCAGGAGTTGAAACTACCCTATCGCGTGGTTGACGTATGCACAGGGGAATTGGGGCAGGGGCAGGTGGCCAAGTTTGATATCGAAACGTGGATGCCATCCCGCGAAAGTTATGGTGAAACTCATTCAGCATCACGCTTTTATGATTTTCAAGCTCGCCGTCTTAATGTGAGATATCGTGATGGTCAGGGAAAGGTCCAGTTTTGCCATAGCCTGAACAATACAGTGATCGCCAGCCCACGAATCTTGATTCCGCTGATGGAGCTTTATCAGAATCCTGACGGTTCAATCTGCATTCCTAAAGCCCTCACGCCATACATGAACGGAATGGAAAAAATCGACCCGTAATTTACCGGGATCGGATCATCGAAACACCGCCGATTGAACCAAAGCAAATCACCTCCGGGAAGGCCCTCTTTCGGATGCGACAGTGCTACCCCCCCCCAAGCCCATAACCCCTTTAACAGAACAAACTTAAGAAAGAAAACTTGACGCCACACAGCAAAACTGATACCTTGTAGGTTATGCCTCATTCAACGAAAACCCGTCAGACCAAAAAATCCACTGGCAAAACCCGTACAACTGTCAAGCGAACGGTAAAAGCCAAGGGTTCAACTGCATCCCCGAAAACCAAACAGAAAGCGAACAAGACGCCCATCACTGCTCGCTCTATTGTCACCTATAGCGTGGCCCAGCGATGGCTATATGAGCACATCGACTACGAGCGTATGCGGATTGTGCCGTACAACAGCCGCACATTTAGCCTTGAACGCATGCGCAAGTTGCTGAGTGCACTGGACGATCCCCATCAGCAACTTCGATGTGTCCAGGTTGCCGGCACAAAAGGTAAAGGTTCAACCTGTGCCATGCTCAGTTCGATGTTGCGCGAATGCGGGTATACAGTCGGCGTGTTCTCCAGCCCTCATCTAATCGATCTGGCTGAACGAATTAGCATTGACGGGCAGACAATCAGTCATGGTGATCTAACCGATGTTTTTCGATTGATTGCAAGCAAGGAGCGGCTCGTTGGTACCACGCCACCGAGTTTCTTTGAATTACTGACCGCTGCCGCCCTGTACTACTTTGCTGACCAGGCAGTGGACATTGCCCTGCTAGAAACGGGTTTAGGGGGAAGGTTAGACTCAACTACGGTTGTCACACCGCTGGTGACCGGCATGGCTCACATCAGTTTAGATCATACCAATGTGCTGGGTAATTCACTCACTCAGATTGCTCGTGAAAAGGCGGGAATCTTTAAAAAGGGTGTTCCAGCCGTAAGCGTGGAACAAGATCCAGCAGTGGCCGACGTCCTATCGCAGGTGGCTGAAGAAGTAGATGCCCCACTGACATTTACCCAACGCGAGATCGATTTCAGCTACCGATTTGAAGCATCGCGAGAATTAGGGCCTCACACCCGTGTCTGCCTGGCCACGAAGACCAGTCGATGGGATCATCTGGCAGTTCCACTCGACGGAGAACATCAGGCTCATAATTGTGGCTTGGCACTGGCGATGCTTGACTGTCTCAAGGCACACGAATTTCAGGTTCCCGAGGAACAGGTGATCTCCGGATTAGCCAAGACCACGCTACCGGGGCGTATGGAAAAGGTCTGGGACCAGCCCCGGGTTATTATCGATGGTGCACATAATGCAGCTTCGATTACCGCCCTGATTCGTGCACTTGGTGCGCACATCCCTTATGACTCACTGGTCATGATCTTCGGCTGCGGACAGGATAAAGATACCGATGGCATGCTCCAACAGATCGCCCTTGGTGCTGACAAGGTGATCTTCACGCGGGCCAAAGCCAACCGACGTGCATATGAGCCTGATGACCTAATGAACCGTTTCAACCAGATGTGCGGCAAAATGGCTCAAGCCGGTTCCACACTCACCGACGCACTACAGTTGGCCGAACGTGCAGTCAGTCGCGAGGACCTCATAATAATCACTGGAAGCTTTTACCTAGCTGGTGAGGCAAGGAAGCATTTCCTGAATAAGAAAAAGAAGTTGGCTTATTAGTCAACCGGCTCGGTACCGAAAAAAGTATCACCTAGATGACAAATGTGGCCTTACGACCTGTTATTACCACATCTTTATCCAATCAGATTTTCAGCCGAAGATCAGCAGTACACTAGCTGCTAGTCGTATCGAAACACACCCTTGCGCCAAGCGTAGGTGAAAGCAACCACACTGGTCAGCAGGAAAAACAGGACCCGCCCCAGAAACAATGGACGTAGAGCACTTTCATCTGCCAGACTGCCGAATACGACCGCCCAAGGGTAGAGGAAGACGATTTCAACGTCGAACAAGAGGAATGTCATGGCCACCACATAAAACCGGACATGAAAACGCCTACGTGCCGAACTGAATGGATTCATACCCGATTCGTATGCCATGCCCTTGACTGGACCTTGACTCCGTGGGCCTAAAACCGTGGTCAAAATGACATTGCCAACGCCGAATAGAATCGCCATGACCAAAAGTACCACAATGGGACCGTAATGACTGATACTGTCGATTGTTGACAAATTCGCCATGAGTGCAAAAGAATAGACGAAGGGCCCTGTGCGAACAAACGACAGCCCGGTACACTGACAGCTATGGATTCAGAGCATCCCAATATTGAACACCAACCATCATCCGTGCAGATGCGGGATGTCATGAACGATGCAGCCCGCTGGCAGGTGAAAATCCATGAGCATGGCATGATGGCACTGGTTGATGTCATGCCGCGATTGGTTCCCGTCGACTCTACGGCAGACAGTGCGATCGTCCAGGCTGCTCGTGTAAGCTACGGAGCGGGCACCAAGAAAATCAATGAAGACCGCGGCCTGATTCGATACCTACTTCGGCATCGACATTCCACGCCGTTTGAAATGGTTGAGTTCAAGTTTCACATTGCAATGCCAATTTTTATCGCACGACAGTGGATCCGCCACCGCACAGCCAATGTGAATGAATATTCTGCTCGCTATTCGATTGTTCCCGATGCTTTTTATCATCCCAGCGCCAAAAACATCCGTGCGCAATCAATGTCCAATCGCCAGGGGGGGGATGAATCGATTGACCCAGCAACCGCACAACAGTTTTTAGAGTATCTGGATCGATGTGAATCTCAGTACATCCAATACACAGACTTGCTGGACAAGGGCGTAAGCCGTGAACTAGCGAGAATCGGCTTACCCGTCAACATTTACACGCAATGGTATTGGAAGTGCGACTTGCACAACATCCTGCACTTCCTGTCATTGCGTATGGATTCTCATGCCCAGCAGGAAATCCGAGATTATGCCGGTGCAATGTTCGCAATCATCAAGAAAATCGTACCGATTACTGCTGAGGCTTTTGAGGACTATCAACTTGGCAGCGAGCATCTGACACGCCTTGAACTCGATGCCCTGCGAACTGGCAAACCAATTGAAACCACCAACAAACGTGAAATTGACGAATGGCAGGCCAAGCAGAAAAGGCTTGGATTAGCACGCATCTCGGTGGAATCGTAACCTTATTTCATTACTATCACACGACGAACTGTGTAAGGATTACGTCACTGAGTGGTTGTATCATCAATTCCGTTTTCCTGCCATGAACTTGGCAAGTGGAAACACGCTATAACTGTCCGGATAATGTGGCCATGGAATTAATACGTGTTGATCAACGTAATACTGAACAAGTCAGCCGGATATCACAACAGGCCTGTGATTTATTAAAATCCGGGAAACTGGTGGTCTTTCCAACAGAGACGGTCTATGGCGTAGCGTGCATGGCTTCTAGTGATCAAGGTTACAATGCACTTCGACAACTCAAACAGAGGCCGGAGGGCCAACCTTTTACGGTGCACGTGGCCGATGCCCAAAGTGCCGGACGATATGCCGATTTATCTGGTTCACTGACCCAGCGGTTGGTTCGCAGGGTGTTTCCTGGCCCTGTAACCATCATCGCCGAATTGGCAGACAACCTAATCGATCAGAAGTTTGCGGCCATGAAGTTGGCGAGGGATGTCCGTTCGCGGATCTACCATGAAAACACCGTGGGGCTAAGGTGTCCTGACGACACTCTGGCCCAGAAAATTCTGGGGGCGATTAACGAACCAGTGATTGCCAGCAGTGCAAATACCCGTGGGCAGGAACCACCACAGAATGGCGAGGAAGCGGCTAGAGCGATTGGCGAGCAGGTTGATCTAATTATTGATTGTGGTCCAACCCGATTCGCCAAACCGTCAACCATTGTGCGGATCACAGCAGCAACAAACTGTAATGAACATGGAATCTCTGTTGAACGCACAGGCGTCTATGACGAGCGATTTATCAGAAAATTGTTACAGCAGAACATCTTGCTGGTCTGCAGCGGCAATACCTGCCGATCCCCCATGGCTGAAGCCATTGGAAGGAAGCTGCTTAGCGAAAAGCAACAGAATATCGCAGGGCCGGATTCGTCCGATGCGACAGTGTGGTCGGCTGGGGTCTATGCAATCCACGGGGCACCTGCCAGCGCTGAATCAATTGAAGCCATGGCCAAGATCGGCATTGACCTGACCAAACATCGGTCCAGGCCACTGACTGCCGAGATGATTCACGAAGCAGAAACGATCTATTGCATGACGACCACACACCGAGCAGCAGTTATCGCCATCGCGCCGACATCAGCCTCAAAAACCTTTACACTAGACCCTGACGGTGATATCGATGATCCGATTGGGTCCGGCTCCAGCAGCTACCAGCGTTGCGCCGACCTTATTCATCAATGTTTGTCACAGAGATTTAAGGAGCATCTCCAATGAAAGTGGCCATTGCAAGTGACCATCGTGGCTACGACATGTGCCAGCAGTTGTGCGAATGGCTGGATCAGCAGGAGTACGAGGTGGTGAAGTTGGGCCCAGCGTCTAACAAGCCAAACGACTACCCCGATCCGGCGGTGGCAGTGGCAACAGCGGTGTCCCAAATGCAATGTGAGTGCGGCATCTTGGTTGGTGGATCGGGAATTGGAATGAGTATCGTCGCCAATAAGATCAGGGGGATTCGCGCCGCATTGGTCCATGACGCGATAGGTGCCGACCAGAGCCGTCGCCACAACGACGCCAATGTGTTGTGCTTGCCTTCTGACATGCTGGGCCAACGAATCGTCAACCAGATCGTACGGACCTGGCTGATGACGGAATTCGAGGGTGGACGTCACGAGCGCCGGCTCAATAAAATTGCCGAGCTTGAGCAAACAAGACCGATGCCAAACCCATCACAATCAACCAACAGTTCGCCCACCGCCTCCGAATAGCAACCACGGATAGCTTCGAGTTTACCGATGCCCCAACCCTCACATCCCGTGCGTATCGAAGAGATTGACTGGCGTACAGTATTCCCCTTCATCAACCTGTTCAAAACCTTTCGCATGGCCATCGGACCAGCCAAGTTACTACTTGCGCTTGTTCTGGTGGCAGCATTGTTTTTCTATGGCTGCTTTCTGGACTTCATTCTCAAATCCCAGGCCGAACCCGGTGAAGCCCAATACTTCGCAACACACAACATTAACCAGTTTGATCACTGGCGAGAACACAGACCTCAACAGGTTGAACAATTGCAGGCTGAATGGATAGCCGTGTCGCTCCCCAACAACCTCCAGGGGCACGAGGATCCAATCGAAGCGATCAACCAATATTTCCATAATGAATATACGCACCTGGCCCGAAATGGATCTGCTGACAACAAGCGACTACACCAACTCAGGATTCGCCACCGGCAAAAACTTGCGCAGATTCAAGCCCTCAATCGCGTCGGCGTCTTTTCCGCCACATCGAACTTTGGGCGGGAGGCCTTCTCGCGTTTGGTGCATGCGGCTATTTCTTTCAATTTTGGACTCCAGGATCTGGCTACTAGAAACCCAGTAGACACTGACACCGTAACGTCCGCATTGCGAGATATCCTATGCACGCTGCCGTCGTGGTTATATCATTCACATCGTTTATTTTTTATTCTTTGGATTTCCGGCTCCCTATTGTTATGGGCCCTGTTTGGTGGTGCCATCTGTCGTTTGGCGGCAATGCATGGAGGCCGGGACGAACGCCTGGATGTCGCAGCAGCCCTGCGATTCTCGCAACGCAAGTTCCCATGGCTTGTGATCGCACCGCTTCTACCCCTGTTCATGGTAATTCTCATCGGACTTTGCCAAGCATTATTTGGCTTGATCATGTTCAACGTACCAGTGCTTGACCTTTTCGGAGGGTTGCTTTTCGGCCTGGTATTAATCGCGGGATTCATCATTACCCTGATGATCCTGGGCCTGATCGGTTCTGTAAATTTGCTCTATCCAGCCCTTGCAGTTGAAGGGACCGATGCATTCGATGTGATAGCAAGAACATTTAATTACGTATTCTTCCGACCCTGGAGATTTCTGTTCTACAACCTCGTAAGTCTGGTGTATGGAGCAATCACCTACTGCTTTGTAGCGATGGTGGCTTGGATGACCTTGGCAGTAACGCAACGGGGTGTTGGCCTTGGAGTGTTTACAAGTGCCAAATCAACCGCACATGGTCGCTTTGCCGCCATGATGCCTCCGCTAGAACCAGGGCAACTTATTTCCGCAGTTGACTGGTCTTTAATGGACGGCACCGCCAAGGTGGCAGCCATCCTCATCACAGCATGGACATGCATAACTTTTGCATTGGTTGCCGCTTTTATCGTCAGCTTCTTTTTCTGTGCAAACACATGGATTTACTTTTTGCTCCGTCACGTATCGGATGGAACCAGCTTTAATGACATCGACATTGACCAACCGGCTGAAACCAATGAGGGGGACGCACCCCAAGACAATACGGCGTCGCCTGAAGGCTCAGGGATCACATCGTAACACAGCACCTTGGCGTGTTTTGACAACTTTGAACTCGAAGATTTAGGATAAGCATGATGATCAGTCTTCGTTGTTTAAAACCTTCTAATTATCCTTGGCATGCTTTGAACCTGTTGATGTGCACAATGGTAATCGTAGCCTGTAGCCGCCAGGAACAACCGGTCCAGACTGTAGACAACATGCCCCAGGAAATCCGCGTGGTCAGCCTGGCTCCGGCACTTACGCAAATGATCGTCGATCTGAAGGCGGAAAAACTGCTGGTGGCGGTCGGGGAGAACGACATGGCCGCGCCACAGGGACTACCCACCGTCGGACCATACCCAAACTATGACAAAGAAGCGATTGTCTCGGTACGGCCAACCCATGTACTCATGATGCAACCTCAAGCCGGAGTGCCCAACCACCTGAAACAACTCGCCAAATCCTTGGGATTCAGACTGGTTTCCTATAAATATCCAAGTCGCTTAACCGAGGTAGGTAAGATCCTCTGTGACTACGACGACGCTTTATCTTCAGGGTTTCCATCACAATCGCAAAGCATGGCTTATGTTCTCAACAGACATGATCGTGGCTCGTTCCTGCGTGAGGTGTTGCTCTATGGCGGTCTTGCCAAATTGAACAAGCGCATTGCGAATAAGACGCGGCAACGAGTTCTCATGGTTATTAACACCAACCCGGTGATTACCGCAATCGGTCCTAATACCGTTCACAGCGATTTGCTGCGATTTATGCTCAACAGTGACAACGCGGCATCGGCAAGTAAACGAACTGCCGTAGAGATGGATAGAGAGATGTTGTTGACGGCAAAGCCTGATGTCATTCTTCTACTGAGCCCCAACGCCCCAGCTCTCCACCCAGTGGGAGAGGATCCGCGCTTAACTGTCCTTGAGGGCATGGATATTCCGGCGGTTACCAATGAACGGATCGTATTAATTGATAATCCACTTGTATTGCTTCCCAGCACCTCACTAGTGCATATCGGGCTGGCAATGGCCAAGGGGATTTTCCCCGAAATGGAAAGCAAATTGGATCAAATATTACCCGAATTGGAAGCAACTGAAGAAAAGGGTCAGCCGGTGGACCGAGTATCGCAAGTCGGTGCTGGCAAACTATCTGATAATACTCCGTGAAAACTTCTTCACTGTACCGACATCGATCTGCTGTATTGATCGCTATCTTTATTGCCTTGATTATTTTAGCCGCGGTGCGTGTGCTGGTTGGTTCTACATCCTGGGGATGGCCGCAGGATATTAGGGTTCGGGACTACCGGCTTTTTCGCCTTGGAATCGCTTGCGTCGTTGGCGCGAGTTTGGCAACCAGTGGCGTTGCCCTTCAAGCATTGTTGCGCAATGCATTGGCAGAACCATTCATCCTCGGCCTGTCGACCGGTGCCGGGGTCGGAATCATGGGGCTGACATTAATTGGACGTACATTTGATCTAACTCTTGGAGCCCACTATGGCGCGATGATTGGAGCAGCACTAACACTCACCATTGTGTTCATGGCCAGCCGACGGCAAGGTGTGATCGATCCACTAGGATTACTGCTCATTGGCGTGGTGTTGAGCACGATCAACGGTGGGATCATCTTACTGCTTAACTATCTGCCTCATTCTGAAGGCTTATGGGAAAATGTCGCCAAGTGGATGGTTGGTTATATCCAAGAAGGAGTCAGTCCCACGGTTTTCATGGGCGTGGCCCTGCTCAGCGGGGTGGGGATCAGTTTACTATTGGTACTAGGCCGAGCTATGGATGTGGCGACCTTGTCCGACGATGAGGCTCAAAGTGTTGGTGTTAACCTAAAAACGCTACGAGCCTTGCTGTTTATCATTGCCAGCATCCTGGCCGCCGGAGCAGTCATTCTCGCAGGCCCGATTGCCTTCGTAGGCCTCATTTGCCCACATATCGTCCGAATGCTTATTGGTCCCAGGCATCGACCATTGTTGATTGGCGCAGCAGCCATGGGGGCAGCGCTCATCATCGTAGCTGATATGCTAAGCGCGTCGCTGAAACTGGTTTTGGATCGTGGCCTGATGCCCCTGGGCGTTTTTACTGCTATCCTTGGCGGCATCTCGTTCCTGTGGATTCTACGACCCAAACTCGGTCGGGAAATCTAATGCTTATGAAACATTTCTCGGATAGATTGCTGGAAGCTAGCAACCAGAAAAGGGGGCCAGTTTGTATCGGCATTGACCCCGTATATGACCGGTTGCCCAAATCAATTCGACAATCCCATGACGGCGGCGAGCCCGACACCATCGCTCATAGGATTAACGCGATAGATCAGTTCGTGCGGTCGGTACTCAATATTGTGGCGCCCCACGTCCCATGCGTGAAATTCCAATCAGCATGCTTTGAGCGATACCAATGGCCAGGTGTTCAGGTCTACCGCAGGTTGATTGACTACGCAAAACAACTTGGCCTAATGGTCATCGCTGATGTCAAACGTGGGGATATCGGAGCCACAAGCAATCACTACACTGCAGGATGTCTTGCTGACTGTCGCGATCAGGACTTGGGTTCTCTGGACGGTCCAGATGCATTAACCGTCAGTGCCTATATGGGGATTGATGCCATCGAACCATTTCTTGAACATGCTGCTCAAAACGGGAAGGGCGTGTTTGCCTTGGTCCGAACAAGCAATCCAGGTGGCGATGACATACAACGCCTACGATTAGAAGACGGGCGAACTGTGGCCGAAATGATGGCCGAACTCATCCACAATACTGGATCCACCAATTCATACGTTGGGCGTAACGGCTATAGTCTGCTGGGCGCTGTAGTGGGGGCAACCAAAAGCCAAGAGGTCGTGAAACTGCGGCAGATCATGAAACAACAGGTGTTTTTAGTCCCCGGTTTTGGTGCCCAAGGCGGCCGTGCTGAGCAGCTACGCAGTTTCTTTAACGATGATGGTTTCGGCGCGTTGGTCAGTGCAAGCCGATCAGTGCTCTATGCCTTTGATGACCAGGTCCCTGACTGGCAACCAGCGATCCAGCAGGCCGTGATCGATATGAAAGAGCAAGTCAATGCAGTCTTGGCTAAAAACTACCACATAAACTCAAATGGGCTAAAGACCAAGCAGCCGGTAAAGAATAGACGTGGAACCTGAATTGATGTCCGCCCACGCCGTCATGCCCGGATGCAAAACCGTATCACCTTCGAACGCAGCTTCAACATAAATAAAACCATCGCCAGTACGGTTGGGGACAATCAGCTGCTCAACCCGACTCAGACGGGCCTCTTGGTATCCATGACGAAGCGTCGGATAGGCTGAAAGAGCCACCTGTACCGGCTGGTCAACCTTGACATAAGAAAGGTAACGTTCTGGTACCTTAAGGCGGACAATCCAGGAAGTATCATCAAATATCTGCCCCAGTTCATCTTCTGGTTTAATCACTTCGCCCGACTCGTAGCGGTGAAGATGAATACGACCACCCATTGGTGCATAAATCTTGCGTAGCGAAACCTCGGCCTCAAGACGGGCAAGTTGCTTGCTTGTTGCCACAATCCTTTCCCGGTACACCTTAACCTGCCTCTCCATCACTGGTTCGCGTGGTAATTCCAACTCGCTGACCCGGCTGCGGGCAAGGTCCACTTCCAGTTGGGCATCCTCGACCTGGGACTTTGAAAATAGTGAACTGCCGGCATCCACATCTTCCATCCGCCTTAGTTTGTTGAGGGCCACCTTGAGGGCTAGGTTGGCCTGCTTAACTTGCTCATCACGAAGCAAAACTTCGAGTTCTTGTCGGCTTAAAAGCCGCTCCAATTCTGCCTTCTCGACTTCGATTCGACTCATCGCCTCTTCATAGGATGTCCTCTCGACGGTATCGTGCAGTTGAAATAGAAGTTGCCCTTTTTTAATCGTCTCGCCTGAACTCACAAACCTTTCAGCAATCACACCCTCGACGGATGAACGAATCTTCGCCTGATCCCTCGTCATGACATAACCGGATGCGTGCACCCAGCGCGTTGTTGGAACCAAGGCACTGGCAATCATTAAGACCACAGCCACAACCAGCAAAACAAGCGGTATCCGCTTGATGATCATTCCAGGTTTTCGCTTCAGCCGGATAGGACGTTTTCGGTCTGACCCAACAGCGTTGTTCATAGAAGATGTACTCACGATAGACGTCGCTTTAAAAAGGGTTCGCTACGCCGTTTGGGCCCGTTTGTTGTGCTCATGATACAGATCGATAAATGGACCATCTTTATTTAATAGGGTATGGGGGTGTCCAAATTGAACCACCTGACCATCGTCAAGCATCAGCACCAGATCACACTCTAGTGCAATTGAAATGCGATGGGAGATAATCAGGGTCGTACGATCCCTGAGTGTTGACTTAAAACTATCAACCAATTGGGCCTCGGTAAGAGCATCAACGGCGGAAGTAAAGTCGTCGAGAACCAGAAACTTTGGATCATAGAGCAGTGCTCGCGCCAGAATCACGCGTTGCTTTTGGCCTCCAGAGAGTGCCAAGCCCCTCTCATGCGTTGGCGTGTGATACCGCAAAGGCTGCTCCTCAATAAAATCATGAATCTGCGCAAATCGTGCGGCTGCGATAACAGATTTGTGCGGAGCATCTTCCGATCCGTAGCGGATATTTTCACCAATCGTCCCACTAAAGATAAGCGGTTCCTGGGATACAACACCGACATATTCACGTAGTTCGGGAATAGCGAACTGGTCTACTCCAATGCCATCAAACTGCACATGTCCGCCCGTGGGGTCATAAAGTCGACACGCCAACTTGGCTAAAGTGGATTTCCCCGATCCGCTTGGCCCCATGACACACAGTCGTTTACCCGCAGGCAAAACAAAGCTTACGCCATCCAGCGCAGCTGGCCGACCCTTCATATATTGCATGGACACGTTGTCAAAGCACAAAGCCGAAGGCCCATGTGGGATAGGGACGGTAACGGCTGGCTCCTTCAGCATGATCGGCTCATCTAAAATATGCATGATCCGATTCGTACGTACCCGAACCTTGTGAAAGCTGGTAAACATTTGTGCAAGATGGGTCGCCGGTGTAATAAGGTAGCCGGCGGATCCGTAGAACATCAGCAATTCCCCGATGGTCATTTGTCCCTCACGCACCCGTAAAACGCCTAGCCACAAGACTCCCGTCATACATATTCCCATGATCACCCCGCATAGCACGGCAAACCCACTTGTCAGAATCGAAGCCGCCAAATGATTCTGAAGGATCGGCTTAGCCTGCCGCACGAAATCAGCTGTCTCGCGACTTTCACGATGATAGGATTTGATCAAGAGAAATTGGCTGATGCGATTGGCGATATGACCGTTGAGCCGTCCTTCGCGTTCACGAAGATTGGAGTTGACAACCCGTAATCTTGCACGAAACCACCGGTACGCCACGACATACGCAGGCAAAGCGAGCACCACAAGCCAAGCCAACTCACTGTCTAGGACAAAAACGATCACCACGCCAACGATGAGGGACAAAATACTCGTTGGCACCACCTTGATTAAACTAGATAGACTACCGATGACGATCTGGATATCGGAAAACAAATATGTCATCAGCTGGCCCGGTGAATGACGGTCGTGATAGATCTGTGGTAACGCCATCATTTTGGTATAGAGATGACGGCGTAACCGGAACCGCACAGCCTGCCCAATCCAGATGATTCGAATTTGAACCCAATAGCGAACCAGATGCCTTGCCAGTTCCATCGCAATGAGTAATGCTGCAATCCCTCCCAGCAACCGCATTTGTTCATGGACGGAGCGTCCGTATCTGGTGTCCAGTTGGTTGGATAATCCAATTGCCCCCGATGGAACCTGTTCATCTGCAGGCCCATAGGAACTAGATGAAAACAGTCTTGATTCACCAGGCAGCGTCGGGTCGATGTAAGCTTCGACCACCGGCATGACTTGTCCTTCTGACACGATGCCAGGCAGACGGTCTACATGCTCAGATGAAACCCCCGAATGAATCTGAACAATATCATCCGCAATAACCTGAGTTGCCCAGGAGTACACGAATGCACCCGATCCACAGACACTACTTATGATGATGATAACTGCAAGCGAACGGTAATATGGCTTGAAAAAATATCGCGCACAGAAGCGCCCCATCGCGCGATTTCCAAAGTCAACTTGATCACCTTTAAGTGAACGTTCGTTGATCAACTGCCACAGGGTACGTGGCCCGTTCATCCCACAGCCTCCAAAGCTTGGGTAGCAGCCTGAGACTGAGTCACAAACAGTTGACGGTACCGCCCCTGTGGGTTTTGCATCAGTTGATTGTGATTACCGGTCTCCACTACTCGCCCATCATCCATTACAACAATCAGGTCTGCAGTGGTAATCGTGCTAAGACGATGCGCTATTACAAAACAAGTGCGATTCTGACGTACGCTATTTAGTGCCAGTTGGATCATCGCCTCGCTATGGGCATCCAAACTGCTGGTGGCCTCATCAAAAATAAGGATGGCTGGATTAGCCAACAGGGCACGGGCAATACATAGACGCTGCTTTTCACCAATGGATAGCGATAGCCCATATTCACCAAGGAGAGTGTCAATGCCCCGAGGCAATCCTTTGATCAGATCACCCAATGCCGCCATGCGTGCAGCCCGTTCGATCTCATGCGGCTTGGCGTGGCTGCGGCCATATGCAATGTTCTCAGCAATGGTGGTATCAAAGACAATCGGATGCTGTGGGACCAACGCAAGCTGACGGCGGTACCACCGCGTGTCATATCGGGTGATATCGTGACCGTCGATCTCCAAGTGCCCAGCCTGCGGTTCGTAAAAGCGGTACAGCAAACTGGTAATCGTCGTTTTACCACAGCCGGTCTGGCCCACGAGAGCAACTGTTTGTCCGGGTTGCACGTGAAGGTTGAAGTAGCGTAGAACAGGTGTCGCTGGCTTATAATCAAAACAGACGTTCTCAAATGCCACCTCACCCCGCAGTGGCTGGGATTTACGGATTCCTGGCTGATCGATGGTATCCGCTTCTGCCTCCATAAGCTCGAAAATTCGGTCGAAGGAAACTTTTGCTTGTTGAATCTGGTTGGACAACTCCGCCAGTTTGATGGCAGGATCTATCAGCCGCATGGTAAAGGCCGTCATCGCCATCACCGCACCAAAGGTCAACTGGCCCATCACAACAAAATATGTACCCACCAGCAGAACAAGCAGGTAACAACCCCACCCGAGAAAGCTGGCAACATAGCTATAGAGACAGTTGAGTACCCGATATCGGTGCAAAGACCGCTCAGAAAGGAAATTACACTGAATAAAATCGCGTAATGCGCTCCGTTCGTTTCCAAATGACCTCACAACCAAGCCACCTGCCAACTGTTCCTGCGCAACACTCGACAAGCTGTCCATTTTTCGTCGATAGATTCTCTGCTTTCGGCGAATTCGCCCAACAAACCATTTGTAATTGACAACATAAAGGCCGACACCCACTAAAACCAACAGCGTGAGGCGGGTGCTAAAGAAAAACATAACCAAGATCATTACCAGCCCGGTAGCTGTTTGCACGATCAATGTCGGCGTTTGTTCGGTGAGTAGCACCTGCAGTTGCTGAACATCGCCGCGAAGCCGCTCAAGAACCTTGCCAGTGGTCGTGTTATAAAGAAAATTACAACTTAGCCGCTGAACTCGATAGTAGAGTTTACGCCGGATATCAAGTATGAATCGCTGACCAATCAACGCCATCAGGTAGTCGCTAATACACCGACATACTCCGGCGACAAACGGCAGAGCAAGGAAGGCGAGCATCAGCGGCACAAGCAGGTGATACTCACCACGATCGATTACCATATCAACGAGCAGGGCAATGATGAGAGGCGAACCTACGTCAACGGCCATAATCCCAATCGCTGCCACCAAAGCGACAATCAGCCGCTTAAGATGCGGGCGGACGAGGTGACGGATATAACAAGCATAATCCATGACGAAACATAGACCAGCATCCCCAACCGATTTTAAAACAATAGTTTACGGATTCTAACCCGCAATAAAAATGGTTTACTTAGCGCTTCTCCCAAGCATATCTGCTTTTCCATTGGGCTAGCGGATTGAGTCGACATGGACCACCAACGCTAGCCCGTATGTCTAAAATCATACAGATTTATTCGGCAATTTCCAGCTATATCGAGTAGATTTAACTCTCAAGCCCCAGCAGGAAAACAAACCGGAATCCCAGACCCAGGCATTATGTTGGCTGGTCACCTGTCTCACTCCGTCATACACATGCCTAAGAAAACCAGTCAAACGACCAAAAACAAGCCCAAAAGGGCGAAATTTCGGACCCTGGGAGTTTACAGGTATCCTCGTGCTTTCACTGCCATACAGGCATCAACATGCTCACGTGATCTATGATTTTTGACGGGAAGGACCGGCTTGCAATATCCCACTCAATATAATTTGTATGGAGTCAAAACTCTTTTCCTTGCACTGTAATTCCACCTGTATTTTGATGTTCGTGACTTGGCCAGCCAATTCCTATCCCTTTTTACGCACCACCATAGTCCTCATATAATTAAACGGTGACCATTGACTCAACACCAATCTCTCCAGGCCCGCCAATTAGTTCGCTTGGTTCTGACTACCAGCAATGGGTCACCTATGCACTAAAAGACGAGCCACTGCCCCGGGCTGATGCAATCTCCATCTTGCAAGATAAAACCATTGATCTTTTGCTATTGATCCATGCAGCTGGTCGCGTAAGGCAGCACTACTTTGGCCGCCAAGTGCAATTACACCAAATCAATAACATCCGAAGTGGTCTGTGCCCGGAAGATTGCGGTTACTGTAGCCAATCCTCAATATCCAACGCCACGATCAACAAGTACAAGATGAAAGATGCTGATGCAATTGTTCAACAGGCACACGAGGCTAGAGCACGCGGTGTGTATCGCTACTGCATGGTGGCTAGTGGACGTGGACCTTCAGATCAAGACACCCAATTCCTAAGCCATGTGATTCAAAGAATCCGTAGTGAAGTTGGAATTCGCACCTGCCTGTCAGTGGGTTTGGTCAATCAGGAGCAAGCTGATCAATTTAAGGCTGCGGGGCTGGACCGTCTTAATCACAACCTTAATACCAGCAATACACACACGACAAAAATTGTCAAAACGCATACTTATCAAGATCGGGTTGATACCATCAAGGCAGCCCACCATGCCGGTCTCGGCGTCTGCAGTGGCATGATTACGGGAATGGGCGAAACGGATGAAGACATTGTCGATGTGGCATATGAACTGCAAGCGCTTGCGGCGCCCTCGATTCCCATTAACTTCTTGATACCCATTGAAGGGAATCCTGTCCGTGAATTTGGCCAACTCACACCGCAACGATGCTTGCGCATTCTAAGTCTGTTCCGTTTCCTCAATCCTCGGGCTGAAATTCGCGCCGCAGCCGGACGCGAAGGGCACCTTCGTGGCTTGCAATCACTGGCTCTCTACCCTGCTAATTCTCTTTTTGTCGATGGCTACCTCACCACAGATGGTGATAAACTTCAGAAAGTTCAAACCATGATCGAAGATGCAGGCTTCGAAGTAGTCGACCATGAATAATCATCGCTCCGGCATCCGTCCGTCAGTAATGCCCTCTTGATCTGGTTCTGTCCTGTAAAGGATAAAATCGATTACCGAATCGAAGTTGCCCTTTTCCCTGAAAGTCATCAATACCAATTTCCAAGCGGAGCAGAAAAAACACTACTGACCCCCCTTATTAATTGCATTTTATTCATCCCCCGTGGCCCGCGTTGGCTCCACGTTTGGATCTATAAGGACATCTGCTAAGATGGTTTGACTTGATTACGACCCCATCAAGCATGCGGACACGAGTATTCAAATGAGCATGACAAAACCACCAATGAGATTGGCCGCTGAAGCCGAAGATGTGCAGATCCCAGACAATCTTACCGGCGGGCACTGTGCGATATGCGGACTGCAGTGGGGCGATGAAGGCAA
>PBAS01000017.1 GCA_002716625.1 Phycisphaeraceae bacterium
CTGGCCGTTGTGAGAAACGCACCAAAGCCCCTGTTCGGTGTTGAGGATGTCGGCGTTGGCATCACCCGCTGAGTCGAGGTAGGAGTTCATGACGGAGCCAAGAGTCTGAAAGCCTTTGCCCCAGAACCAGTTGCCACTTGCATCAACCTTCAGTTTTGAGCGGTGATGATCTTCGTACCAAGCCTCGTAGTATGGCATCCAGTCATTCCATTCATTGACGTAGGATTCCATTGCCATGCCCATCTGCCGCAAGTTTGTGGCGCACACGATCTGTTCACCCGAAGCACGGGCTTTTTCGACCGAGGGAAGGAGCATCGCAATCAGCAGGGAGATAATTGATATGACGACGAGAAGTTCAATGAGTGTAAAACCAGTTGTTTTATTTCTTGCCATGACTTAATCCTTTTCACTTAATCCTGTTCCTGAGAACAAAATGTCCTGCAACTACCTTATTAAAGTTCCAGTTACTAGCTTGCAGGCGATTTGCACGAGCGAGGGTTCGCTCCATGGGGCTAGTAATGAAGCGGGCAATTATAGCCTTTTAGCTCTAAGCTTGGCAAGAATATAGCTACTGGTTATTGGTCTGGTGACGTGGTAAAACCCGCCAATGCCCCTAGCTGGAGGAAGCCGGTTGATGGCCTTGCCACTAATCCAGAATGTGTAAGTCTTAAATATAGCGGTACATAACACAGTTTGAATGATTAACATGCCAGTGGAATTGTTATTCCAATAAATCTAGTAATGCAAGAGTGAATAATTGGAAATCGGATAGTTGGATTTCTTGTTCCCAGGTAGCAGGATGATCTGGTGATTGTTGTTACCCAGTGCAGTGTTTAAGTACAAGTGCTTTCATTTCCATCATGGCGGCTAGGTTCTCATCATCATTTTTTTTATCAAAAATATGAATGAGGTTATTGAGTATGCGGACGATCCACTGGTCATGCGTGGCATGCTGCATGAGCAGGGGCGAGCGATTTGTGGCTTGGCCGATCATTTTCTCGATCAGTTCAAACGTTTCTTCCCGACTTCGCATTTGTCCGCGGCAGAATGGATCAATAATCATCGGGTTTCCCTTAACTTCGACCCTTGCAAGAAAATGCCCCGGTGTATTGAGACCATGTACACATAATCCCAGGCGTTCCAGCACAATCTTATAAATAAGTGTGAGGGTGATCGGAATCCCCGTGCGTGTTTCAAGTACAATGGGGATATAGCTGTTCTGTGGCTCGTAGTAATGGTCCGTATTACCAGCAAAGCCATATTCTTCAAATAGAACTTGGTGGGCATGTGCCAGTAGCGCTTGGTGTTCATTGCTTCGCAAACGTTGACGAATCTGATCGGTGATATCCTGTAGTGAGCGGTCCACCTCGTTGGGGTCGATGTTTTCCATGGTATGCATCGCGATTGCGACCGCTGCGTGCAGCAACCCATTCGGTGTCTCGATTACCGGCATCTGTGATGCCAGCAACGCATAGGCTTGTGGCTTGACATGGTTAGGTGGGGTCATTTTGGCCCATGATTTTAGCGGTAATTGCTTTACGCATGGCTGTTCGGTCCATAATGGCCTCCGGGGTCACATGAGGTTTCATGGCCCAAACTGGGGTATCGGCCTTCCTGCGTGTAGCGTTTATGAAAGTCGAGGGATGATTTCGTATTATGTACCATTCATGTACGGGTAAACTTTTATGTCGGGATGACCAACATGGCTACCTCATCAGATTCTGATCACGCCGACTCCCAGCTCGATCCTGTATTTATCCATGCAAGGCGAGAAGCGATCATCATTCTGGCCGTTTTTTGCGTTGCGGTCGTCTGGTCGGTTTTATGGTGCTATCTGATGGGCTACAACCATTTAGCGGGTGAGCCAGTAGCAACCATATTAGGTATTCCAAGCTGGGCCTTTTGGGGGATTGGATTCCCTTGGCTAGTTGTTGATGCCTTTACTGTTTGGTTTTGCCTGCGGGTCATGGAAGACGATTCCCTTGAAAGCGTCACAGTAGATGAGGTGATGAACTAGGTATTGCCTGGTTTTAGGTATACGAAGATCCTTATTTAGAACCATGATTGAAGCGGTACCCCTTATTGTGGCAAAGAGTGGCTCCAACGTTGCATTGGTGACGTTTGGCATTTACATGCTAGCTGTATTTGCCTTGGCAGGTGTTTCGGCAACGCTTTTGCGTAAGAAAGAGTTTCTTTCAGAGTATTTTTTGGGTAGCCGCAGCTTGGGGATGTGGGCATTTGCTTTGACGTTTGCAGCAACAAGTGCATCGGGTGGAAGCTTCATGGGGTTTCCCGCCAAGATTTACACGCATGGTTGGATCGTCGGATTCTGGATCGCTGGGTATATCGTTGTTCCGATTGTGGTGATGGGTTTTTTGGGTAAGCGTATCAACCAGGTGGCCCGAAAGGCCGGGGCAATTACTGTGCCCGACATTTTGCATGCGAGATTTTCCAGCCCACTTGTGGGTGCCTTAGCCGCCGTATCAATCGCGGTGTTCATGACTTGCTTTCTGGTGGCCCAGTTCAAGGCCGGGGCAATTATTTTGCAGACTTTGCTCGACGACGTCCCAGCTTATATCACTGCACGAAATAGTGTCGGGGGCTGGTTGGCAGGTCATCCGTTGGCTGCCAATCTACAACCAGGATACGTGCTTTGCCTGGTTGCTTTTGCGGGCGCGGTGATTCTTTATACCTGTTATGGAGGTTTTCGAGCGGTCGTGTGGACCGACGTGTTGCAGGGTCTGGTCATGGGGGTTGGTGTTGTTGTCCTGCTGGGATTGACGTTGTGGCAGGTGGGCAGTTTGACGAAAGCAACCAATGAGATTGCCCGCATGACGCCGCCACTTCCCGTGACTGCGCGCTTGGAGTTGCGTGAGCCAGCAACGCAGGAATTAGTTGTTCCTTTTGGAACATGGCTGCAGCGCAAGGCGATGGATGGTGAACCTCGGCGCCTGTTTCGTGTTTCATCAAAAGCCCGGGTGACCTTTTTGCAAGGCCAGACACATGCCCACACTCTCACCAATCAAGGCGACGAGGATGATCGGATTTCACTTCTGGAAATCACAACTAAAGAACAAATTGATCGACAAGATGTCGATGATCTTGGAGTTGAACTGCAGGTTCATCAGGTCAAGACCAAGGATTACAAGTTTGGTAAAGGCCAAGAAGGTGTTTATGTGAGTGGGCCAGGTCCTAGTGAAACAAATGAAGCGGGTTTTCATCCACTGATGGCGGCAGTTGCATTCTTTTTCTTCTGGCCGATGGCGGGTGCCGGGCAACCGGGAACGGTTGTTCGTCAGATGGCATTTAGTAATACAAAGATCCTCCAGCGATCCATTATTACGGTTGCTATTTACTACTCACTGATTTATTTTCCGCTTGTCATCATTTTCTGTTGTGCAAGGATCCTGCTGCCTGGCATGGAGATCGCCCCCGATCGCATCATGCCTGAGATGGCTGAATACGTCACGGCAATGGCTGGTTGGCCCTGGATTGCCGGGTTGCTATTAGCAGCGCCTTTTGCTGCCGTCATGTCAACTGTAGACAGTTTTCTGCTGTTAATTTCATCTGCAGTGGTGCGTGATGGTTATCAGCGCTACGTCAATCCACAGGTGAGCGAGAAAAGGATCCGACATCTGACGTATGCCGTTACGTTTATTGTGGGTGTCGTGGCCTTAATTGGTGCTTTTAACCCACCCAAGTTTCTGCAGTTCCTGATTATTTTTGCCAGCGGTGGCATAGCAGTTGTGTTGCTGATCCCCCTGTCCCTAGCTCTCTATTGGCCTCGCTTTAATTCTCATGGTGCAGTGGCATCAATGATTGCAGGTGTTGGGGTCTACCTGGGGGGATACCTGCTATATCAAGATACGATCAAACCATTCCTGCCAGCATTGGCCGCATCCTTGATCGTTGCCTATTTGGTAACAAACCTTACGCCCAAACCACCAGAGCATTTGGTGAAACGTTACTTCTACCGTTAGGGTAAAAGCACCTGTCGTGATAGTGAAGATTACAAGGAGCCGGCGTCTTGAACCAAGTAAAAGATCAAAATAACAATGGGGATATTATGCCTCTGGAATCTTCAGTCTTGACGGTACCGCTTCGGCGCACCATGGCCCGAAGGAATATTCTGATCACGGGAGGCCTGGGTGGAATTGGCCGGAGAGTGTATGAGCTATATTCAAATGTTCTCCCAGATGCCCATTTCATCGTTGCTGATCTGGAGGGTGAACGGGCTGAAGCCTTTCGCGACAAGAATCCAGCAGCACAGTTCCTTTCGGTTGATTTTCTTGATGCGACTTCTATTGATCACTTCATTAATCAGGTTTCTACTGGCGAACCATTAACGGATCTGATTGCCGTTCACGGAGGTGTTGGTAATACCGAGTGGGAGACAAAACAGCGTAGTGATTCCCTGACTGCCGAACAGATGGTGTATTTGAACCTGACCAGCGTGGTACTCCTCCTGGGGGGCCTGCTGGATCGTAGGTTGCTTGTCGGGACGGCTGATAATCACGGTACTGCCACTTGTATTTCATCATGCAACCGTTTCGGTGGCTTTCGATCTGAGCCCTATTCGGCAGCCAAATCAGGATTGCTCGGTGCAGTTCGTGAATTTGCGGCCACGCGTGGTGCCAAAAGTGCCGTACGTGTCAATATGGTTACGCCCGGCACAGTGATTGATACATGGGCGCGGGGGCCACGCGAAAAGATGCAGCAGATTGCATCCGGCATGCCAATCGGTCGGTATGCTCATGCCAACGACATCGCTACCACGATCCTTATGTTGACTGAACAGATGATCGCCGTAACCGGGCAGGAGATCGTGGTAGATGGTGGGCAATTGTTGGTTCGTGTGACGCCGCGAAAAGTGGCGGAAGTCGCAGCAATGATGAAAGAGTGAGAATGTAGATGCCGTTGACAGCGCAGGGTCATCGCCTTGTTGCGTTCGCGGTAATAATTCTCGCCGTCCCGCCATGCGATGAGAAGATCTCCTGCGTGAGGTTGAACTAAATAGCGATCTCGTATTTGTAGGAATTGCTTGTGAAGGCCTCTTTGGTCATAAAAGGGCCGCAGTAGGAACTTGGAACGCTGTGATGGGAAAATGGCAATGCACAGGCTTGGCACATTGTGAGGATAAAGTATCCGGTGTCCCTGTCTTCATAAATCCACGCGTTGGAATATTCCTTCGGATTCTCTGGGTCTATTGATTCGTCAATGGTCGTTACCGTTTGTTTCCTGATCGTGCAGGTGATTTCATCCACTTCGGCAATTTGCAGGATGAACCGATGTCGATTTGACGACAAGTTGAGATAGTTAGCCCCTTTTTGGGAAAGGATATTGCCAATCCAGTAGAGCTTGCCATTGCATGAACTTCGGATCAGATGAGAAATGGAACTGGGCGAGTAGAGAGGATCACCGTTGTCAAAGGACAATCGCTGAACCTGGGACCAGGTTTGACCATGGTCATGTGAGATGGAGTAGAACTTGCCGGGTGAATCTGGTGAACTGGCACGCATGATTCCTAATATTGACCCGTCGTTACGCTCGGCGAGGGTGATTTCGCTAAGGCATCCGGATTCTTCCGTGATGGAAAGATATTCACTCATATCCCAATCAATACCACTGCAAGTGTCTTTCCAGTGAGCCGTTACAACCCCCGAGGTTTTCTGATTTGGGTCAGCTTTTTGCTCCCGTTCATTCCATGGCCAGATATGAAATGGCAATAGAAGACTACCGTCACGCAATTGAAGCGGTGTGTTACTGATAAATCCTGCATTACAACCAAAACGTATGTTGCGCATGTAATGGGTCTGGTTAAATTCAGGCCCGGTCTGGATCATGGTCCGTTCTTTCCCCCATGTTTTCCCGCCATCATGAGAAATTTGATAGAGTTGGCGGGAATATTTTTTAATGTCACGGGCAGCTGTTTGGGGGCTTTTGACCCAACGGCGTAAGGTAAACAGTAGGCACAGATCATTACGCTGATCAGTCAGGATAAATTGCAGATAATTTTGGCAAGATCCATTATCGGTTTTATCCGATGTACGCACCCATGGCCGAGCCTGCCAACTATGGCCACCATTTTCTGAGCGGATTAACCTGGACAAACCACCATCGGCAACCGGTTGTTCAATTTGATTAAAATCAACTTCTCGAATGATTCCCATCAGGTGTGGATCTTTGGGGCTGGTATAGCCATTGATGTATGCATCCACCCGGCAGCCGATACGAGGTGATTCCCAGAATAGTGATTTGTTGACGGTAATTGTGTTGGGCATCATCATTTCAGGCGACGAACCACACCTTTTCCCATAATATCGAATGGAGACTAGTACCGGCAGGTCGTGTTATGGGGAGTCATATTTCTTGTGAACTCATCACAGTCCAATGAAGCATCTTCTACTTCAAGTCCATCTGATAGGTGTGCTTTGAGCTAGTACCCCAATGTTTTGTCGCATATACCCATTAATGATTTTCCGTTGAGGTATCGGCGCAGGTTTGCTTTGCAGAACGCTCTTCGCGCTGCGAACATTTTGGCAGTTGGGCTGGAACTGTGTGGGGAAATGAGACAGTTATCTAGGTTCCACAGTGGGCTCGGCTTTTGGGGGTCCGGTGGTTCGATAGTCAGTGCGTCAGTAGCAGCACCAGCCAGTTGTCCGCTGCGCAGTGCATGGGCAAGTGCCTCTTCATCAATAATGGCGCCACGTGATATTACGATCAAGTGAGCACTTGGTTTAAGCAAAGCTATGCGCCTTTTGTCGATGAGCCCTTGCGTTTCACCCGTGAGAGGCGATGAGATGACGAACCAATCCGAGATCTTGAGCAAATCGTCAAGACGATCGGGAGCCCAGATGACCTGCTCCTGGTTGGAGTGGGTGGGTGGTGTGCGTGCGATGGCACAGATTTTCATGTCGAAACCATCTGCCCGGCGTGCTACGGCACGACCCACCGCGCCAAATCCAAGAATTCCGATTGTCGACCCCGCAAGTTCCAGGATACGGTTGTGGTATTTCTGCGTGTCAAATCTGCGGTTCTTTTGATCATCAAGCACCTGCGGTAAGCAATGGGCAAAAGAAAGCATCATGGCAAATACATGATCGGCCATTGAAGATGCATGAACATAGGGAGTATGGGTAATGATCACGTCACTATTAACCAGTTCAGGTATTGCCATCGCGAAATCAATACCAGCCCAGGGTGAAGCGACCCATTTGATTTGACGGGCGGCCAGAAATGTATCACGTGTAATGGCGCCGATACAGACATCCGCGTCGCGGATATGCTTACGTTGCTCGTCAGGTGTGTTGCCGATTGAAAAAACAACACCTGGAAACGCTTGGTGCCAATCCTGCAGTGATGGGATGCAGGAATCGACCCCGACCATAACCTTGATAACTTTGTTAGTCATGTAAGCAACTTTGCAACTCGCTGTGGTTCGCCAAGATTGACGCCTGATTCGTGCAGTACTCGTTGCAACTGTTTGATTTCAAGTTGCCTGGGAGAAATGTCCTGTCTGGCACAGATTGCAGCAGCAATGCCTGCAGCCTGCCCCATGGTTAACACGACTTCCCTGTAACGCAAATTAGGGGGTTTTTGGTGGGCGGCTACGCCAACGGCGAGTAAACCCTCGACATGCTTGGGCAGCAGTTGGCGAAATGGGATATCGGTGAAATTCGAAATCACACGTAGATCGTAGGTTTGGTGGATCACATCATCGTGGCGGGTTGCATCGATCAAGTCCTGCTTGGTGACAATATATTCTGCTTCAATGGCTCGTCCGCCACGAGTGCCAATATAGGGCGAAAGGTACAGCACGTAAGCGTTTTCAAACCCCGGACAATATTTTCGGTAAAAGCGAACCGTTTGGAACACATATCGCCTTACGTCGTGCTCAACCATCGTCATGTGGTCTGCATTCAATGTGTCCACGTCACCGTCGATGTCTGCTCTCGTAGACACCACGCCGGCTTCGCCCTGCCAGGGCCAGGGCCAGAGTGTAATGACGCGTCCAATATCGCCCACCCAACCGACAGCTTCGTAGCCGTTTTCTTCATAGGCACGTCGAAATAAATCCCCCATGGGGCGCAGGCGGTTGAGATGGGCGCCAAAACGCCTCGCCACAAATTCATTGATGTTTGGAATGACCTTCTCGTCAATCCATGGATCCGGCCAGTCAGATGTCTTTTGGCGGGCCCTGACCGTTTGGTCAAAATCCCACATGGTTGTTCCAGTACGTTCTTGCATGAATGCATCAAATTTCACTTGGTCAGCCCCTCCGATACCAATGGAGATGTTCATGCTCGGTTCTCTGTTGCATGGGACGGTGGGCGCACCGGCTCTTTGGGACAGGGATGCATTTGCGGTGGCATCAATAGTCACCTTGGCCCGTACCGCACAGCGACCGGAAACCGTTTGAACATAAACCCCGCGTACTGAGTTCTTATTTTCAATGATTGGGTCGCATGCGTAGGATTGCAGCATCTGGATGACACCAGCTTCCTCAAGCATCTGATTGAAAAGATACCGGATTCGCTCGGCCCAGTTGGAAAAATTCGGGCAGGGACCAGATGTTTCGATCATGTCGAACATCCGTGCCATCCACTCCCCTGCCAGGCCGCAGCCACGGAGGTATTCATGGGTGTCAGTCGGGATTTCTGACAAACCCAGTGGACTGATCCAATGTGCTTCGGGTGCGGTCTGGTGGGATTCGCCTTCTGCAACAAGAAATTGGTGTGGGGCCAATGGTGCTAGGTCGAGGGCTCCTGCAGCCCAGCCGCCCGTGGTCATACAGCCACCGACTGAACCATATTTTTCAATTAATACGGTACTTGCGCCTTGCCGGGCTGCAGCCACGGCTGTTGCCACGCCCCCGGCGCCTGATCCAACAACAACCACATCCACGTCGTGGGCAATGTGGATTGAACATGAAGATTCTGTGACGTGATTCATAACGGCTACTTTTACCCTCATGGGGGGGATAGGGCCAATATCTATTGTGAGATCCTGTCTTGTGATTCCCATGAAACTACTTTGCCTTTTTTCTTTTTCTCCGGTAGTTATAGCTGGATGGTTAGGTATGAACATTGGATCACACGCGGGTTTGAATCATTTCGCCGCGGTACGTTTGGAAATGCAGGGCAAAACCTTTATGTATCCCGGCGCGGTATTCTGCAGCGAATATTTCTGCATGATCTGAATCAAGATGGATATATCGAGGCCATCTTTTGTAACTGCCAGGATCAATTGGAGGCGCCGGATATCTATGTTTATACCGATCCACTCAATAGCCATGATCGCATTGAACTTCCTGCCGACGGCGCGTTAAGTGGCGCCGTGGCTGATCTTAATGGCGATGGGTATGATGATCTGGTTCTGGGCATGGAGTACAACGGTGCTTCAACTGAACTGCATGCTTTCATCTACTACGGCTCAGCCGAGGGTTTTCGTGAGCAGCATTGTGTGCATATTCCCGTTCCGCAATGCCAGTCCGTAGCAATTGGGGATTTCGATGGTGATGGTCGGCCTGACCTTGCATTTATCTCGAAGGGTAAGCTGCGGGTGTTTTATCAGACTGAATTAGGATTTGAACCCTCAGCATTCACAGATCTTGATATTAGTGGCGACCATTTAGCCAGTGCAGATTTGGATTGTGATGGTTATGCGGATCTCTACATCATTTCAGATCGCCTCCCGCCGCGAGTCCTGTGGGGCGGTAAGGGTGGCCTTAGCGTGTCACGAAAAAGCGAATACAGGATTGAAGGCGAAGTCGGATCGTTTTCAGAACAAGCCGACGAAACGATGGAGCAAGAGCGTGTAGGGCTAACACCTTTGGCGCGTACCAGCTGTCTAGGAAATGAACATCACCTTTTCGTGGCCTTTTCAGACCATGTTTATCTTGTTCCAATCGCAGCGGATCGGTCTTTCGGTCGCCGTCTGAAATTCTTCTGTCCTGCAAGCGTATCTGTGGCGAGTGGTGATTTCAACGGTAACGGTGAACAGGATCTGGTGTTTGCGACACGTGAAAAAGCAGGTAAGCATGAGCGGTCCTGGATTTATTGGGGTGCTCCTGATGGGTTTAGCGAGGATCGACGCACCGAGCTTGACACATTTTGCGCGTGTGATGTGACCGCAGATGACCTCAACGGCAGCGGTTGCGATGATATTATTATTTGTCAAAACCAAACCCCTGAAACATATTCAGTGAATTCACGGATTTTTTGCGGTTGCAAAGAGGGCGTTAATTTAACTCCAGTTGAGCTGCCCACCGAAGGCGCGCGTCTCGCACTAGTTGCCAAAGGTGATAGTCAGGTTCATCCGCATGTGATTTTCATAAATCGATGGGGCCGAACCGGGCGCAATGTGATCAAGCCAGTCATTTACTTCGGTGGCAGTGATGGATTTTCAGTCGATCGCTGTCAATACCTTGAAGGTATTGGTGCGGCAACCGCGCTGCCGTGTGATTTTAATGATGATGGCCGGCCGGATCTTGTGTTTGCAAATAGTGCTGAAAATGCCCAGTACCTGGACCCGGGTACCTATTGTTACCTGCAGGGTGACACTGGATTTTCAGGTGAACCAAGTGTGGTATTGCCTTCAAAGCATGCATGGGGTCTGGCTGCTGCTGATATTGATCGAGATGGTTGCCTGGAACTGGTTATTATCCCCTTTATCGGTGAGGAGGTTCTCATTTACAGGTCATCTGGCGATGGCTTTGACACAGGAAATCCTCAGCGTATACGGCTGATCGAGAATGGAAAAGCTTATAAGTCTTCATATCGTGGGTGTCTTGCGGATTTAAACAATGATGGCTATCTCGATTTGGTTCTTGGCCAGCTTGGTAGTGACCGCTGCTTTGTGCTCTGGGGTGGTCCGGATGGTGCATTTAGCCAGAAAAAACTTACACGCATTGCCGGGCATTCGGTTACAGCGAGCCTTGCTGCGGATTTTAACGAAGATGGCTGGGTAGATCTTGTGATTGCCAATCACAAGATCATGGGGGATCACAAGGGTGATTCCTTTGTCTTGATGAACGGCCCTGATGGATTTGATCCACGGCCTGTTACGCGTCTGCCGACAATGGGCCCACACGGGATGATTCCCGTTCAACCAGGCAACCAGAAGGATCGTGGTCCTGAAGAATATTATATTTCAGAGCCCCATGAACTGTCTGGGAATGCATGTGTTCAAAAGATCGAATGGGAAGCAGATGTGCCGGCAAAGACATGGGTGAAAGCCCAGATACGTCTCGCCGACAGCGAAAATTTGCTGGACAGCGCAGTTTGGCAGGGTCGGGATGGCGCAGGGAGTTGGCTTGATTGTGGTGAAGAGGCGCATCACATCCATCATGAAGGTGGTTGGGTTCAATATCGACTTGCACTGGGTGCAATCAATAGTGGGAGTACGCCGCGCATTCAAGAAGTGAAGGTGACTATCTCTAAGCTTTGATATTTGGTCAGGGCGTTTGGGGTCAAGGATTATGCCGAACCTGGGGCATTACCCAAACAGATGCCTTTGTATTCATGCATGGGTTTTAAAACTTATTCAATATTAGATCACTAAGAGAAAAACGTAAAATGAAAACAGGCCGAAAGGTTGCAATCGTTACGGGTGCTGGATCAGGGATCGGCAAGCGGGTTGCGTTGGCTCTTCTGTCAGAAGGGTATTCGGTCGTTCTGGCCGGGCGGCGTTCTGAGCCGCTTGCTGCCATTGCCAATGACGTAGAGGTAGATTCGTCTCAAGTACGGATCATCCCAACGGATGTAAGAGACTCTAGCGCAATCAAAAATCTGTTTGACCAGTCCATGCAAGAGTTTGGCCGCCTGGATGTGCTGTTCAATAATGCCGGCGTATTTGCCCCCCCGGGATTACTTGAAGACCTTTCCGTGGAACAGTGGCAGGCGGTTGTAGACACCAATCTGACCGGTACATTTCTGTGTACGCAGGCTGCATTTGTGATCATGAAAGCCCAACAGCCTCGTGGTGGTCGTATCATTAACAACGGGTCGGTATCTGCCCATGTGCCCAGGCCCAATTCGGCGCCCTATACCGCCACCAAGCATGCAGTCGCCGGGCTTACCAAGTCAACATCTCTGGATGGCCGCAAGTACAACATCGCCTGCAGTCAGATCGATATCGGTAACGCCGAAACAGAAATGACACAACGAATGAAGCAGGGTATTCTCCAAGCCAATGGAGATACATTGGTCGAGCCGGTCATGGATCTTGACCATGTTGCACAAGCGATCGTGTATATTGCTAATCTTCCGTTGGATGTGAATGTTCAATTTATGACGGTGATGGCAACCAAGATGCCGTACATTGGCCGTGGGTGATTCAGTGCATAAAGACTAAGGCCCTGTGTAATTAGGTAATAAAGGAAAGGGATACGATGTCCGAACACATGCGAGTCCTTCACGTTGGCGCACACCCCGCAGATGCATTTGATCATGCAGGTGGAACCTTGGCTAATCACGTTGAACGCGGTGATGAAGTAACCATTGTGACATTGACCCATGGCGTCCAATCTCATGCCTGGAATCTGATTGCAAAAAGTCGTGACAAAAATGAGGTGGTGGATTCGGCCAGGATTCCATCTTTGATTTTGAATCCAACCGCTTTCCTTATATTCTGATCGACATTACCGATGTCGTTGAAAAGAAAGTCCGGGCGCTTGAGAAATTGAAATCACAGTTCTATTCAGGCCCACTTGGCCGCAAGCTCATAGAGTGCCAAAACGGGTATTTTGCCGTTCATGCCCGAGTCCCCTACGTGGAGCCGTTTTACCCATGGCGTCCCGAAGTTCACAAGACACTTCCCGTTGGTGATTTCAACTTGAATCTAAAGGGTCGTGCCAGCAAAGAACTGTTTGATGAATCTGCGAGAATGATTGTCCCGTTTCTCAAGTAACTCGAATAAATGTTTATTTACCGCTCTACCGGCACCACGATGCCACGGATAATAATGTTTTGGGCAAAGAGGAAGATCAGGAACATTGGGATGGCGGCGAGACACAGACTGGCGTAGATGACTGCCGGATGGGCCTGGGTTTGAAGTTGATAGAGCCAGACCATCAGCGTCCACATTTCTGGGTCGGGGACAATGATCAAGGCGTACATGAAATTGCTGTAGGCATTGGTGAACGCGCCTAACCCAATGACCGCCAGGATTGGCTTGGACATGGACATGGTGATTGCCCAGAACTTCGTCCATTCACTGGCGCCGTCCATGTCGGCTGCCTCATAAAGTTCTCGTGGCAAGGAATCAAAGAATCCTTTCAGTAAGAAGATCCAGAATCCATTGGCCATTGTCGGCAAGATTAGTGCGGCAAACGTGTTGAGAAGGTTTAGATTTCGAAGCAAAATAAATGAGGGGATCATTGTGACAGCGGGCGGGAAGGCCATCGTGGCCATGCAAATCAGGAGGATCTTGTAGCTGCTGGGTGGTCGATAGCGGCTAAGGGCGTATGCGGCTAGGGGATTAACGATGAGTTGGCTCAATACAGCCAGTATGCAGTACACGATCGTGTTCAGCACGCCACGGCCATGCAGAAGGATGTAATCCAGTACTACCAGGTAGTTCCGCTTTAGGTTCTCAACCAGAGAAGAATTGATCTGGGCACGGAAGTCACCCCAATCGCTTGCACGAACTGCAGCAGCCTGGGCTGAGTGATTACCGAATACCGTTCGGTCAAAACCCTGGCTTTCCAAAAAAGTCTCAAACTCCTGTCTCGGTCCGACAACTTGAATTGCATCCAGATCAGCATCTTCCTGTACAAAAAGATCCCAGGTCACGATTTGTTTCGGGATTTGTGGCATGCGTGTTGGAAAGTGAATGTCCTCCCATGTGGCATGTGTTGTTCCGTAATACTCATTGAGTTCAGCAAGGTTACTGTATCGACGTTTTAGGAAATGACGGTACCTCGCGGCCTGCGAGGGCGCAATCCGGATAAAAATAAGACTTAATTCATTTCGAACAAATTGTTCCCAGTCTGCGCGGTGTGTTGATTGGGTCGGTGGTATGGATGGAAGTAACACCTCGTGGAACGAGTGGAGTTCGGCGCCATGGTGGGCGTTGTACTTTTCAATGCTGTTGTACGTTGGTCGCACATAATACAACTGGTAATAACCATCAAGATCAACGATGAATCTTTCAGCGGCATCCAGTGACATTTTGAATCGGTTGAAAAGTAGCTGTTGGTTGCCGCTATCAGGACGATGGCGACGGGAAGCGAGTTCTTTTTCAATGGGTGGCCGCAGATGCAGAAAAGATGGATAAGCAGTCTTCCATTCTCGGTTCATTGCTTCCAGGGATCCGCCAAAAGAATCTGCCACAAACTGTCGATACCGGCGTAGATTCTTAAATTGCAGTCGCGAGGGCCCGGTTATGTGCCCTAGCATCTGCCAGTCCTCCTCTACCAACTGTTTTCGAAATTGATTAAAAAGATGCGCGAGTTCCTTGTGGGTGTCGTTACTTGGTATGTCGATCGTATGCCAGGACTTTTCATCCCGGTGATGAATTTGTTGATAAAGCAGGATCTGCCCGCTGTACTTACTTTCGAGAAACTTGCGGTAGTGTACTCGTTGATCGGTAAAGTATCGGGGAACCGGACGCATCTCGATGATATCAGTTTCTGATTTAACGGAGCCAGCGATCATCAAGATCATTGGATACAACATGGATAGCGCACCTAGGATCAACACGGTGTAGATGCACAGGTAGACGATCTTGACGCGTTTAGATCTGGCTTCAACTCGGTTGATGATGGGCATAAGAGAGAAGTCCGAAGTTTGAACGATCACTGCCCGCAGGCGGGCAATCCGTCCAGTGTCATCCTGCTGTACGAAACTCCATATGCCGAAGTTTTCGTAATTGGATTAAAGTAAAGCCAATCAACATGAGGCCGACGATCCAGGCCATTGCCGTGGCGACACCAAAACGAAGATAGAAAAATGCCGTCGAAAAAATATGCAGGCCAACCACCTCGGTACGACCATATCCTGTCCATGGGCCACCACCGGTCATGGCCAGGATGAAGTTGGCTGACTGAAAAGATGCAATGACTGCACCGATCAGATTGATCAAAATAAGCGCTTTAAGTGATGGTAGCGTGATGCGTGTAATGCGGGTCCAGATGCTGGCGCCGTCAATACTCGCCGATTCGTAGAGTTCGTCCGGAACGGTTTTGAGTGCCGCTAGGTAGATCAAGCATCCTGGCCCCATGCCGGCCCAGACAACCGGCACCACGCAG
The DNA here is from genome assembly GCA_002716625.1 of Phycisphaeraceae bacterium. Classification (GTDB taxonomy): domain Bacteria; phylum Planctomycetota; class Phycisphaerae; order Phycisphaerales; family Phycisphaeraceae; genus UBA6626. Next base: position 15,251 of record PBAS01000017.1, read on the forward strand.
CACACCAGTGCCCAACGCGGTTCGGCTAGCCAGTTGGTGTGTCCATCCAGCCCCACGGCATTCCTTAATTCATTGATCAGACCGAAGGGGCCGAAGAAGGTCTTCCAGAGAAAGATTACAAGCACCCCGCTGATCACGGCGGGGAGATAATAAATGCTGCGAAATATGATTTTTCCACGGGGGACCTCTTGGAGAAGAATAGCCAGGATGATTGGCGCTGGGAAACCAAAAAGCAATACGAGAAATGCATATTTCAAACCAACCCAAACCGACATCCAGAAGGCACGGTCAAAAAGGATTTCTTCAAAATTCCCCAAGCCAACCCATTTGGCATCACCTGTGACGCGGTAGTCTTGAAATGCCATGGCTCCACCATGAAGAAGTGGCCAGTACTGCCAAAGAGCAATTGTTCCAACTCCCGGGACCAGTAAAAGGTAGGCAACCTTATATTTCCGAAATTGCCATCCCCCTTTTCCGGCTCCGGAAAAGAATTCAGGCGGCGCAAAGATGCGCCAGATGTAAAAGAAACCAGCGCCAAAGATGGCGGCAATGCCAATAGTGACCAGTAGTGCCACGCGTCGTCGAAACTGCCGTTCCTCAGGGTGTACAAGGCCAAGCATCTTTTCATTGGCTTCAGAAACACCGTGACGGAGAATATCTTTTATTTTGGCAAGAGCAGCTTCGTCATCGCCCTTGTTGATGGCATCCTGGATTTCATCGTCTCTTGCAATTGCTCCCAGGGGCTTAGTCATCCAGCGATAGATCTGCTGGCTGTTGCGACCGTATGGCGCTGGTTTACCATTCTTGACGGATTCCTCGAAAGTTTTTCGCCAACTTTCAGGAATGAGCCTTACGTATTCGTGATAGCCGAACTTTTCCAAAAGTTGGGGTTGAACAAACCGGCCGTAGCCATTTTTAATCATGGTTTCTACCATGATTTTTTGCGCCGTTGGGCGCATCCAAAAGGAAATGTATTTCCATGCTGCTTCACGTACGCGCGGGTCTTCTATTCCTGAGTGGATGGCCAGCATCGTTGCGTTTAGATCACTGCCGCGTACGCCTGCGGGCCCTAGCGGCATGGGGCCAATCCCATGCAGTTCAGGGTTTCGGATCTGTGTCATCTGATCAAAGCCGAGCCGAATTTGAAACATGCCGATCTTACCGGCAAACCAAACAAGAAAGCGGTCAGCTTCTCCATAGGTCACCCCCATCAACTTCTTTTCAACCATCTCGCCGTTGATTTCATATTGCTTTAGCCAACGTTGGCGCCGTATTTTGGTGAAAAACAATGCTGCTTGTGCTGCCGCATCGGAGTCAAACGTGCATCGCCAGTTTCCCTCCGCATCCTGAGACATCGCTTCGCCGCCGGCTGACCAGAGATAAGGAAGCCAATGATAGGAACCTTCATCGCCAAATCGCAGTGCAATTCCAGATCGCTGTTTACCGGGATCGGTCAGCTTGCGTGCAAACATCATCAGCTCATTCCAGTCGTTTGGCGCCCGGTCCGGGAGTCCGGCTTCTTGGAAAAGATCTCGCCGATAACACAGCGCACGCACTTGGAGTTGGATGGGCCAGCAGTAGATGTGTTCTTTGTCGTCTGGGGGACCGCGTCGTTTGATGACGGGCCAGAGCTGATTGGGAATCTGTTTGCGTTCCTCATCAGTCACGGTGGTGATCTGATCAATCGGATAGAGGAATCCTTGTTCAATATATGTCGAGGCATTATGAAAACGGACTTCGAATACGTGTGGTGCGATATCACCGGCAATTTGCATCAAGGGTAAGAATTCAGCAGCGCGATCTTCGATCATGATGCCGGTCGATCGAAGGACTTTAATTTGTGGGTGTAGTCGGTGAAATTCCGCCAGGATCGCTTTGGCCACTTGGACTTCAATGGTGGTAAATGCTGCCGAGTTGATGTCGGGCAGGCCATGAACACGGAGCGTGATTGGCCGGTCTGCTAGCGGTGTTCCGAACGCATGCGTTGCAATTAACACAGCCATCAACCACATGGCAGGTCTTTGAATAGCAGGGTTTACTCGTGGGGCAATATCAATATAAGGGGTATTGTCCGGACGTGTTGATATTGTGGGCTTGATCACTCGAACCAGCCGGTTGATGGCGCATTCAGTTCGCGCCAATGATGATCGTTTTCTGACCGGTGCCATTTAACCTGTGTGTTCCAATCAACATGGCCATCTAAGCATACCGCATTTGCGCCGTCAAAATGAAATTCGCCGACTGGATACCGCAATTCGTCCCTGTATTCCGGTAATGGGTCAAAGGTGCTAATTTCCTTTTCTTTCGAGGTTTCAAAGGGCAACACGCGGTTGATTTTTGCCCAATAGTGAAATCCGGTATGGCTCCCAGGAAACGAATACCCACTATCTGCATGGGAAATGATATTTGATGGATAACGGATCCACGACAGTTTTCGATACAGCCAGTTGTTCGCACTTGGCGAGTCGGTCCACTGGGTGCCTAGAAACAAATGGTTATATCCGTAGGCTGCAAGGATGCCATGGGTGGAGTCGCTCGTGCTGATGGGGATGCCACCACCACCTGGCAGTGGGTTGTTATGACTTTGCTGTAAATTGGCTTGTTCTCCGGGATGGCTGGGGCACCAGAGGCCCTGTGCCGTGTTGAGAATATCTGCATTTGCATCACCGGCAGGGTCTAAATAAGAATTCATGACCGCTCCGAGTGTCTCGAGCCCTTTCCGCCAATACCAAGTGCCGTCCGCATTTACCACGAGTTTGGACCGGTGGTGGTCCTCATACCAGTTTTCATAAATTGGAAGCCAGTCATTCCAGTCATTGGTATAGGTGGCCAGTGCGGTACCCATCTGCCGCAAGTTGGTTTTGCAGACAACCTGTTCGCCAGATGCCCTCGCCTTTTCAACTGAAGGCAGTAGCATTGCAATTAAAAGTGAGATAATAGAGATCACAACGAGAAGTTCGATCAGTGTAAACGCCCGGATTCTAGCTGGGCCACGGGAATATATCCCCCCTTGGTTTTGTTGAGTAGTGGTTTTTGTGGGCTCAATAAGACCGATTAGTGCGCATTGCATTTCATAAGCTTCCTAGGTATCCATATGCTTAGATAAATTGGTAATCATTGTACTAATTTCTCTCGACTGCCATGAAACAAAAGATTGGGCGGCGTTTCTTCCGTACGATCAAGTCATCAAAATACAATGTTTTCCCAAGAACACAATTGTGGCATCAGTGAGTCTGACAGCACAAATGCCATCTGATGTATTTTCAGGCGGGTCAGATCCAAAGCCGTCGTGGTAATCAATGTTGTGGCCGCCAGCCGCTGATCGTGCCGGCATTTTTTCTCGCCCCAATTATCCATACCGTGACGCCTGCCAGCAGGAGCAATCCGCTGAGCCATTGGCCTCTTGTGATCTTGAGAAAGGAATACTCTAGGTGGGCAATATGTTCATCAGGTTGACGGAAAAACTCTACAGCGATCCGGGCCAGGCTATATGCTGCGCAGCAGATTCCGAAAATAACTCCTGGTTTTTGCGGGCGTATCCACGCAATCATCAGAACAAGAAAGACGCATAGTCCCTCTAGGAATGCTTGGTATAGTTGGGATGGGTGGCGCGGAGTGAGAAAGGGTGATACTGCATTGATGACCTGTTGATCACCCGACTGTATCTTCCTGATAATCCAACTGACTGGCCCTGATTGCAAAGCGGTTGTGGTAGCCTGTGCTGGCAGGGTCAAAAGAAGTGCATTGATCTTATCGCTGCTCCATACGAACATTTCCTGTGGGAACTTAACTGCCAGCGCGAACGTCTCTGCGCACGCACGACCGTAGAGCTCGCCATTAATAAAGTTGGCGATCCGTCCTAGGCATAATCCCAGTGGTATTGGAAAGGAAACGAGATCCAACACATGTAGCATGTCGAGTTTGTGGCGTCGTGCAAAACACAAGGCTGCAACAACGATTCCCACGAACCCACCATGACTGGACATGCCGCCTTCGTGAATTGCAAACAGGTCCCAAAAAGGAAACCCAGCCCGAAACTCTATGAATAATGACGGTTTGTAAAGTACTGCATAGCCGAGCCGGCCACCAAGGAGAATACCTATTACCATGGCAAAGACTAAATCGCCCGCAAGCGCGGGTTTAAGCGGACTGTTGCCAGCATGTACAATCTGCTTGATGATCATGAAAGCGATGAGAAATCCAAGGGCATACGATAGTCCGTACCAACGAATGGGACCGAATGCAAAAGGGTCCATGTCATGAACGTAGAGGGCAAGTGTGGTGGCCATTATGCTTGATTATTTACGTCTTTTGCGTTTTGTCTGTTTCGGTTTCATCATCTTTTTCTGTGCTAGTCGTACACCCGAGGTTCGACGCCCGGGTCTTGTGGGCTGACTTATGGCGATCAATTCAAGTTGGCGGGCCGCTGGATTCACTTTAACGATACGCACGTCAAGCCGATGTCCAACTGCGATGGTTGCCCGGGATCGTTGCGAGACAAGGCACGCCGATTTGGCGTCATGGCGCCAGCGGTCACCCTGTGTGCCCGGTAGGTCGGCGATGGGGACAAAGCCATCGGTCAGATACTTATCTAACTGTACAAAGATGCCATCGCGGCTAATACCACTGACGATGCCTGGGCAGTCATCTCCAACTTGATTGCTAAGTAATTGAAGGATAAAGAACTCCTTCAGGTCCCTTTCTGCTGCTTCGGCATTTCTTTCTGTAGAGGAGCAATGGCGGCAAAGGTCGACCAGGCTCTCATCCGCCAAGATACGAGAATCATTGCGCACGTCTTGCATCAGGCGACGTTTATTTTGCCCACCAGATCTACCGTGTGCCTCGTTGTGTGACAAATATACATCTAGTATCCGATGTACAACCAAATCAGGGTATCGGCGGATGGGGCTGGTGAAATGTGTGTAGTGATCACTCGCCAGTGCATAGTGTTCTCGGTGCACGGGCGAATATTCCGCCCGACTCATTGTTTGCAATATCGCTAGGTGCACGGCCTGCTGAATTGATGTGCCTCTTGTATTGGCCAAGAGTTTCTGTAGTTCCTCGCGGTTTGGATTTAATGGGATAACTTGGCCGGATATACGCAAAAGACGACGCAAGGAGTCCATGTTGTTCTGTTGCGGTTCGGCATGAATACGCCGGATCATCGGTATGCGATCAAAAAAGCGGGCAACCGTCTCATTGGCTTCCACCATGAACATTTCAATAATTTTGTGTGTATAGGATTGATCCTGTGGCGTTACACCTTTTAAGTGCCCATTCGTATCAAAATTGAGTTCTGGATCTGGCAGTTCGAGTTCGATCATTCCCTGCCGGCGACGACGGGCATGTATGATGCCGGCCAATTCAGCCATGGTCTTGAGCATGGCGACCAAAGCATCTGAGTATGTAGGCTTGCCGCGTGCGTGTCGACCTGCCCCGTGAAGATCATCGTCAATTACTGCCTGTGCTTCGAGGTAGGTCAATCGTTTGGACGAATGGATCAAACTGTTCATGAATCGCTGGCCAAGAATATGGCCTTTGCTGTCATACCGAATGAATACGGACTTGCATGCACGATCCACGCCTTCTTGAAGGGAGCAGATTCCATTCGATAGGATATCGGGCAACATCGGCACCACCTTTCTTGGAAGGTAGACGCTATTGCCCCGCCGATAAGCTTCGTGATCCAACTCGGATCCGAGTGGCACGAAGTGCGCGACGTCGGCAATATGTACTCCCAGTTCATAGGTTTGATTGCCGGTTTTATCGACTTGTCTTTCAATACTGATGGCATCATCAAAATCTTTGGCATCTGGAGGGTCGATTGTGCAGATCAAGTGCTCCCTCAGATTCACACGCTTGCCAATTGATTGGATATCAAACTTCTGGACGGTGTTCCGTGCCTCGTTGAGTACAGTGGATGGGAATTGTGGCTCAAGTCCATATGCACGCATCACGGCAACGGTTTCAACCGAGGGCTTGCCCTGTGGTCCCAGGATTTCTGTAATTGCTCCTTCACCCAGCTGGTCTTCGGAGGGGTACTGGATCAATTCGATGATAACCTTGTCGCCTTCAACGGCCTCCTTGGTTTGTGCATTGCGTACGACCACCGGCTCGTTGAGATCATTACCATCCACTTCAACCAACCATAGGGACCGTCGTGTTTTCAGTGTACCCACATACTGTTTGTCTACCCGCTTAAGGATCTCTGTGACCCGCCCCACAAAAGGTGCATGACCATCTCGTGTTGATTGGCGGCGCGGGATTAATTTAGCTCGCACGCGATCTCCGGTCATTGCATTGCCTGTATAGCGTGCTGGAATGAATAGATCCCCATATTCAGTTGGCGAATCAGGTTGCAAGAAGCCGAAACGCCTCCTGGTTATGCGAATCGTGCCGATAAGTTCTGAAGCGGGGGCTGGTCGCCGGACAAGTGAATTATTGTCTAGGCTAAGGCGATCAGCCATGATCAAATGGTTAAAGCTATCCTCGAACGCCTCATACTCTTCGTTTTCAATGCCAAGTTCCTCTCCAATCTGTCGGATAGGCCGTGGCGTGTAGCCGGGGGCTGAGACATATTGAACGATCTGATTTGCATACCTGTTTGCCATAATTTGATCCAGGCACCTTAGGTGATGTCCTGGGACAAGGTCATCCCAATTGCCAAGGTGAATTGATGGGTTATGCTAATGGACGGAACCGTTTATGGATAGGAATACTGACTACCATGGCAAATACTGATGAGATTCTTAGATCAGCAACCGATTTGGGCAAGTTGATTGCCAAGCATAAGGCATCAATCCAGCTGGAGGATCTTGTTAAGCGTTTGCGTGATGATACCGACGCTCAGCATATTCTCAACGATTACAACCGTCAGGTACAAAATATCAGCGAGAAGGAGCAGGGCGGTAAGCCAATTGAGGTTGAGGAAAAACACCAGTTGGAGAAGTTACGCGCCAAACTCATCCAGACTCCAATTTTGCGTGATTTTCAGATGGTACAAATGGATTATCTGGATCTGATGCGGCGGGTCGATGAGGCAATCCAATCGCCGATTACGCCCCCACAGCCGGCAACTGTTGCTGAGGATGGGCCACTGCCAAATACCAACCCATAAGATATTTCTTGCCGCAGGTAAATTTAGGTAAGTGGGTTTGGGGGTTTGTGTTACTGGCTGGCGGCGGGTCAGTCGGATGAGATTTTCAGATCTAACTTGGAAGCGTCAATCCCCAGCGTATTTACAAGTAGATTTGTCCACTCTTCGCTTCGCAGCTTGAGGGCCAGCCAGTCTTTTTGGGCGATCAATGGTTTGAGCTCAGTTGCAATTGACGCGGGCCAAGAATCCCTACTGATGTTTTGGCGATCTACGAAGGTCACGAGGCTATCATCCGCGGTCTCGGCCATCTTTGTGTAGTCATCAATAACTTGCTCAGGCACAATCTGCTCACTCAATTGCGTGGCAACAAGTCGCAGGTATCGCGATGAGACGCGGGTAATAAGCTGAATATGAGACGCTGGCACGGATTGTTCACCCACAAGTTTTCTGATCAGTTGATGTGACAAGCGGCGCAACGCTTTAGTCTCGGTGATTAATGGCATGCTTGGGTTTGCAAGATGGACGGGAATGCGTTCGTTGAGTGACAGCAGAATCTGCGGGGCAGCGTCCTGGATGGTTAGCTGCGCCAATGCCAGCATCAACTGCTGAGTCACCAATTCAATGTTTTCAAGTTTAACCGCCTCGGAAAGTGCGGTTAACAGCTCTTTTTGCTGGGGGTCGGCTGCTTCAGCTGCGGCAGAACTATTTAGGGTTTTGGCTGCCCAGTACCGTACCGCTGGGTGGGGATCCTTGAGGGCCATTAAATAAAGAGATACATCCGAGGAATCTTTGAGCCCCGCAGAGATGATCATGATATTAATACGGATAATGTCCCGCTGACCTTCAAATGCTTGCCGCAATGCTATCCGGAGTGTATTGCGGTATTCGTTCAGAAAAAAGGTTGATGGATCAGATCGAAACGGTTCGATCAATTTTCTTTTTGCTTCTGCGACCTGTCGATCATCCTCCGATACCAATAAGGATGACCATTGATTCCCATAACTTTGGATCAGGTTTTTCTCTTCTGGATTCGGCGTGCGATCGCTTTTTAAAATGGACGTTGGGATGCGGTCTGCCGCCAGAAGATTAGAGGACAGGTACAGTGAAAACAACGCTGTAGCGACCAATGCATATTTTGCCAAACAGATCATCTAAACTCCGCCCGCAGCCAGAATTTCGTGTCGAGCACGCCGCACGCCGACACTACACAGGGAGATCCCCAGCTGAAACTTCGAAAGTAACAATTCGTCGGAATATGGTCAAACGATTGGTTAGGTTGTTTGGAAATCATCTGCGTGTGATCGTGGTAACCGGTTGGTGCCAAGCCTACTTATATTTGGCGAGATTTTCACAGCAGGTGCTTGCTCGGAGCCGTCGATGTGGAGTTCTTTAACCTTCTTATTCAGCGTGTTTCGGTTAATTCCCAGAAAATCGGCGGATTTTGTCTTGACGCCGCCGGTACGTCGCAAGGCTTCACCAATAAGTTGCCGCTCTACTTCGCTTACGATCAACTCATAGATTTCGCCCTCGCGCTCCGCAAACCGCTTGACACCTTCCCGCGCAAGTTTACGGGCGATGGCATCCACCGATTCATCCCGGTGATCCCCCCGCACCTGTTTGGCAAATAGTCGGATCTGCAGAGGCAACAGGTCCAAGTTGAATTCCTCGCCACTACAGAGCACGACCGCACGCTCGATTGCGTTTTCCAATTCACGTACATTGCCAGGCCAAGGATATCGCAACAGTGTATTTGCTACGTCCCGGGTGATCTTGCAGAGTTTTCGCCCGTTTTCGGCGTTATAACGATCCAGGAAATGGTCAACCAGCGGCAGAATATCTTGACGACGGTTGCGGAGTGGCGGCAGATGAATCGTGACCACGTTGAGCCGGTAATAGAGATCCTCACGGAAAGCGCCTTGACGTACCTCTTCGTCTAGGTCACGGTTGGATGCTGCGATGATACGCACATCCACCCCAAATGTTTGGTGGTCGCCCACGCGTTCTAACTCTCTTTCCTGTAATACACGGAGCAGTTTGACTTGTAAGGCGGGCTCAAGCGTCCCAACTTCATCTAGAAATATCGTGCCGCCTTCCGCAGCTTCAAACCGACCAATTTTGTCGCGGATGGCGCCGGTAAAAGCTCCTTTAACATGTCCAAAGAGTTCCGATTCAAGTAGTTGGGGAGATAATGCACCGCAGTTGATGCGGATCAGTGGTTTGTTTTTGCGTGGGGAGTTGAAATGGATTGCCTTCGCGATCAATTCTTTACCGCATCCGGTTTCCCCCATGATCAAACACGTCGCACGTGATGAAGCCACTTGTCCGATCGTTGCCAGCACATCGGTCATTGCAGGGCTTGAACCAATAATATTGTCAAATCGGTACCGCCCATTCAGATTGTGTCGTAGCTGTTGGTTTTCTTCCAGTAATCGTTCCTTCTCGATCTGGATTAGGTGGTGGATCCGCGTGGTTTGAGCGATTGAGCCAGCGATAATGGTCAAAAGCCTGGCATCAGCTGCCAATGAGACTTCGTTGATAAGCGGTTTATGCACGCTGATGACCCCGACGTAGCGGTCACCATCCTTGATTGGTACACAGATGAAGCTCGTCGGCCGATCCGGATCATTCGTCCCGGTGCCAATACGATTAAGAAACTGTGGATCTTTGCTGATATCGGGGATGACGCGGCCTTTGCCCGTCTGTAGGACGCTGCCTGTCACGCCCTCGCCTAGTGGATATTGTCCTTTTTGCATATCCTGTGGCGAGAGTCCTACCGCCGCCACAATTCTTGCCATGTCTGTTGCATCATCCCTAAGCAGTAGGCAGGCTCGTTGGATCTCCAGCTTTTCACTGATCAGGGCCATGGCACGCTGGAAAACCTCATTAATCTCTAGTCCATCGCCGAGGATCTGGCTGATCCTTTCAAGGATGTCTAATTCTTGTTCGTACCTGTCCATGGAGTGCTTATTTTATAGGCACAAAGTGTTGTGTTCAAATTTGGTTAGCATGACATTGAACATGTGCAGCAGGGTGTCGATGCCTTGAGAAAATAGGTGCCTGCCCAACAAAATCAATGCAGAATCCTCTTGGAGCCAGCCATTTGGTGAGGATAAAAGTGATGAGGGTGGATGACGCCTTTTCCCCGCACGGGCTATTTCCACCAGGCATGACGCGCGGTTTAAGTTTGAACCTAACCCTGATCAGGTCTATTCTCACCCGGATGTCACGCCGAATGTCCTTGGCGGGCCGGGGTCAACTGGCCATGATTGGTCTGATTGCGGTCTTGTCCTTACCGGGCTGTACATTTAAGGGGGCAGCGACAAACCGAGGCGCCAGTTCCAAGGCGGTGGATGGGGTTCAGTGGGTTGTTCGCCCGGTTAAGATGCGTGTATTTCCCACGACGCGATTTACTCGTAGTGGTGACGTGATCCTTCTGCAGGCTCGGGTCGAACTTTTTGATGTGATGTCTGACTCGGTCAAGGGGGTTGGCCAGTTTAGTTTCGATCTGTATGCCATCCGCGTTGAAAAAGGCTCAAAGACGGAAAAATTTCTTTACAACTGGACGATCAACATGCGGACACTTAAGGAGCAGGCACTCTATTACGACCCCGTGATGCGTGGCTATCATTTCCCGCTTGAACTTCCCAAATGGCCAGTGGGCAAAGAGGATCTGAGAATCGAAGTTGTTTTTATTTCCGAAGATGGGAAGCGAATTAATACCCAAGCAAGGTTAGATCCTACGATCCGCTCCATGGATTTGCCTTCCCGCATTCAGCAATAAGAATTTTTCAGTTCGACTGTGCTGTAAGTAGCATGCCAACCTCTTGGACTAGTGCCCTGGATGTCGATGGGTCAGTTGCTTCAGCAATTACACGTATAATCGGTTCGGTATTGCTGGCTCGCACATGTACCCATCTATCCGGCCAATCCACCCTTACGCCATCGCGTGCGTCGATGTTATGATTAGAAAAATGGGAACGCATGGTCGGTTCAAGTCTTTCGATAATAGTGTCAGTTATCTCAAATCGATCCTTGACAATCGTATATTGTGGCATGCTGTCAATGATTTGGGAGAGGCGTTGACTGCGTTCAGCAAGCATTTGCAGGATCAGTGTAATTCCCACCAAACTATCACGAACGTATGAAATTGCAGGTAGAATTACGCCACCGTTACCTTCACCGCCTAAGAGACCGCGGTAATCATGTAGTGCGTCCGCAACGTTCGCTTCACCCACAGCGGTTCGCTTGACCGTTGCGTTGAACGATGCAGCAATGTCATCAATCATTCGGCTGGTCGAGAGGTTTGTGACTAGTACTTTGGGAGTTCTCGCTTGTTGTCTACTGGTTAAATGCATTGCGCACAGTGCCAGGGTGCATTCTTCGCCTATGTATCTTCCGGTTTCATCCACAATGGCCAACCGATCGGCATCTGGATCCTGTGCGAATCCAATATCACAATTGGCCTGCCGGACCGCATGGCAAAACTCAACGAGATTTTTGGCGGTGGGTTCTGGCGGGTGTGGGAATTGGCCTGTGGGTTCCGCATGTCGGTGTACAAGATCTACGCCAAGTTGCTCTAGGAGAAGTGAGGTTGAAGGCCCCCCTGATCCGTGCAAGCTGTCCAAGACAACTTTAAACCGCTGCTTTTGAATAAGGGCGGTATCAACAATTCCAAGGATTTTTTTAACATGAATTTCCACGGTATTTGGGTTAACCGGTATGGAGCAGGATTCATTGATGCGGGTGCTGGGGAGGGTTCGATGATACTGGGCAATGATTTGCTCGGCTTGATTGGCGGTTGGAGCAGCACCGTCTGATCGCAGTAATTTGATGCCATTCCACGGAGCTGGATTATGGCTTGCCGTAATGACCATGCCTCCGGTTGCGTGCAGGTGCATGGTCATAATAGCCACGCCAGGTGTCGTTGCGATACCCAGCCGGGTTACTTGGCAGCCGCTATTGGTGAGGCCTGCTACCACCGCCAGTTCGAGTTCTTGACCAGACGCCCTGCTGTCACGGCCAACAACAATATGAACGGGTGCATCGCTCTGGTGTATGCCTTTAAGCCACATCCCAAATGACTCGGCGTAGCGGCAGGCTACTTCGGATGTCAGGGAGGTGCCGGCGATCCCTCGTAGTCCGCTTACGGTCAGCATTAAAGGTTCAGTAGACATTTTGAGCCCAGCCAGTTGATGCCCGCTAGAGTTATTGCCCCCGGCCACATATCCTATCGTCGCCATGGCCATCAGCCCTCCCAATTACGATGAAGCACTAGATGTTGTGATTCGTGCCGTCAAGCCGTTGTCTTCGGAGCGGGTATCGTTGCGGTCAGCACTTGGGCGGGTATTAAGATCAGATATTGTGGCAGACCGAGATCAGCCGCCATTTGATCGTTCGGCGATGGATGGTTTTGCAGTACAAAGCATCGATTTGGTGGCTGGTCAGGTTTTTAGTGTGGTCGGGTCAGTTGCAGCGGGTGAATCCCCATTGGGCGTAACAGGCCAGCAGCCTCCACCCTTTTCTGCGATCCGTATTGCCACGGGTGCTGCAGTACCGAAAGGTTTCGATGCCGTCATCCCAATTGAACAATCAAGTATTGACCAGGCAGAAAATGGCGACCAGGTTACGTTTACCATTGATGCGGTCGACCCATGGGCTAATATCCATCAACAGGGAAGCGATGCCAAAGCGGGAGACGTTGTTGTTCATTCCAATCAGCACCTAGGTCCGCACCAACTGGGTATCACTGCAACTGTGGGTGTGTCTGAACCCAAGGTTTCAATTCTCCCGAAGGTAACCATCTTGACGACCGGAGATGAAGTTCTTCCGCCGGATACATCGCGGGACAATTTGGCTGCCCACCTCATAAGAAACTCAAATGGACCGATGCTGGAGGCTTTTTTGGATTCGCTAGGTATTGCTACTCAACAGCGTTCACATGTGGCGGATGAGCCGGATTGTCTGCAGGCGGCAATGGCTAGTGCGATTGCCAGCAGTCATTTGGTTGTGACAGTGGGAGCTGTCAGCGTTGGCCAGCGGGATTGGGTTCCCCATGTTTTGGAGAAACTTGGGATGAGGGTTTTGCTTCACGGAGTAGCCATCCAGCCTGGCAAACCAGTTTTGTTCGCTGTTGGGAAGAAGACCCTTGTGGTCAGTTTGCCGGGCAATCCAGTCAGCGTACTTGCCACATCACATCTGTTTCTGTGGCCTGTAATTCGGAGGATGATTGGGCTTAATCCATGGCTTCCGTGGCGGATGGTTGAACTTGCTGAGCCGGTATCCACAAAAGCAAGCAGACAAGTTTTCCGGGTGTCAACGGTTAATTCCGGTGGCTTGGCCTATGTTGTGAATTGGCATGGCTCAGGTGATCTTGTCCACACAAGTCACGCCGATGGTTTTGTCCGTTTGCCATTGTTGGAAGGAAAGGCTTCAGCGGGGACGAAGGTTCCATTCCTGCCCTTTATGGGGAATAAGCAGTGATCTCAATCCATGTTTTACTTTTTGCCCAGGTTGCCGTTGATATTGGCCAGGCCGAACTTCAAATTGAGTTGCCCGATAATGCGACGGTAGATGATGCATTGGCGGCCCTCAGTGAGCGGTACCCGTCAATTGCCCTCCAGGGCCACCAACTGGCAATCGCAGTCAACGCAGACTATGCAGACATTGGCCACAAGTTATCTCCTGGAGATGAATTGGCGTTGATTCCGCCTGTTTCCGGTGGCTGATCAGATCACTTTGCAATCAGGAGACCCTTTGTGAGGGCAGGATCGATCAGGGGATTATTTCGGATTTTCCGTTTTAATGGGTTAACCGATGCGCGATGGTGACCGATCAAATCAGTGACGGTCGCATCCTCTTTGCGACGGAAAGGATTTTTGGAGAAAGGTAAAATCCCATGCCACGACAGAAAGATATTCTTACCACCGGTGAAGTCGCAAAGATCTGTAACGTAGCACCCCGCACGGTGAGTAAATGGTTTGATTCCGGGCAATTGCGTGGGTACAGAATACCAGGGTCAAAGGACCGGCGTATTCCGCTCAATGCGCTGATCCGGTTTATGAAAGCCCATAACATTCCGGTTGATGGTTTACAGTCAGGAAATACGCGGATACTGATCGTTGATGATGAGTCTGAGATTGTCGACGTACTGGAAAAAGTACTGTCTGAGCAGGCAAACTATGAGGTTCACACGGCACATAGTGGTTTTGGTGCCGGGGTGGAGTGTGAGAAATATCGTCCGCACGTCATGCTGCTCGATGTTCACCTGGGTGATATTGACGGCGAACGTGTTCTTAATCTGGTACGAGATAATGCGGATCTTCAACTGACCAAGATCTTGGCCATGAGCGGCAAACTTACTGATGGCCAAGCCCAAACGCTGATCACTAAGGGTTTTGATGGGTACCTCAAGAAGCCTTTCCATGTCCGGCAGGTGATTGAGGCCGTCGAAGACGCAACCGCAGTGGTATATTGATCATCGAGTGCGAGTGGAAATATCTAAGAGATATTCCGCGATGGGCTATCCGGATTGATCTGATATGGTCCAACTGAGGCGGTGGGTTTTCATCGCATCGGCATATGTTGATCGAACTAATTGTGTAGAACCCTCACGGACCGCTGTAATAAAAGCAATATCCTCCGCTAGGTAAGGATCGTCATCAAAATCCTGCCAATCGGTCTCCTCAAGGCCGCTACGTCGGATGCCCAGGCGGCACATTTGATATGGATTGGTTAGTACGCAATGTACTCCATCCGCCCAAACCTCCAGGCTCGCTTCATAGCGCTGTTGATGTAAGAGTAAGCCATGAGCCAGACTACCTACGGCACCAGTAGAAAAACACCATTGGGCTAATGTGGTTCTTGGAATTTTTGCAGTTGATGGTACGTTGCGGTCAACCTCGGTATCTGTCGAATCCTTGGGCATGGCGCTTAGTTGCCCCATCGGATTGGCCGCATCTATGGTGGTTACTTGGATTGAATCCAGATCAACTTCACCGCATATAAAACGTGCCAGATCCAAAAAATGAGTGGCTTGTTCAATGATTGGCCCCCCGCTTCGCCGCTTGTCCCACCATGCGATGCGGTTGATGGTGCTGTAGGCGCAGTTGTACCTGCCTAGGAAAACGCAGGGTCCGCTTGGCGTATCTTTAAGAACCTGCCGCATCTTGGTGATTGCTTCGGCATATCGAAACATATATCCCACGCTGATAATAGAATCTGATTTTTCTAATGCATAGGCTACCTCATTTAACTTATTGGGAGGTGTCATCCCAAGAGGCTTTTCAATTAGCATGGCAATGCCATGTTTGGCCAGCGTTACCTCCACATCATGTGGTGGGTCAGATTGACCATGCTTGTCAGGTTGTAGTCCAATAACAACTGCGTTGGGTCTAATCTTTGCAATCATCTGGCGCCAGTCAGCGAATACTTGACATGTTGCCCACACTTTTTGGTATGGGCCGGCTTGGCGCATAGCCAAAGCGTTGGAGGCACGTAGCACGTCGACATCAGCTACGCCAACGAATTCAACGCCCGCAATTGTTTCAAACCGACTGGCATGATCCCATGGGCCCTCAGCACCACCAAAGTTCACGCCGCCAGCGCCAATAAATGCGAGTTTGACCATATCATTATTCATGATGGAGGTGTTTTGCGCAATAGAATTATCCATAGGATGATTTGAGACAGTTTACTGTACCTGCAAGCATCGTCGACAAATCCCGCCGTGTCCACATCCTGCACCGTGGCTGCTGGTTGCGGTTCTGCGTACTGGCAAGGCATTCGGTTATGTGGGGTTAATGCGGTCTTGAAGTGTTTGTCTACCATCCCGATGCCACAGGTTTCATGTGTTTGGCAGGGTAACTAGTTCCCATGGTTGTTCACATTTTGACCTTGAGTCCGGAGTGCCAGGAGGTTTCCTGTTCGGACGGGAAACAAATCATAGCCGGGTATCATGGTCAAGGTGCTGTTAGTACATACGCCGTTCAATTAACCGGTATAATTTTTAATCAGGAAATCAAGTATGACAAAGATATCTCAAAAGCAGGCACCATACAGGGTCGGCACGATTGGTTTCGGTAACATGGGCTCAAAATGGGCGGCGCAGTTTGTCGCCGATTCTCGATGGCAACTCGTCAGTATTTGTGAGCAGAATGCGGATCGCCGAAATGAGGCCGCCATTCTTGCTCCCAACGCTCATGTCACGGATGACGCCGAGGCGGTATTGGCCGAGCCATCCATTGATGCGGTGGGGCTCTTCACCTTGGCGGATCATCGGCCTGATCAGATCCGTCGTGCTCTTGCAGTTGGCAAACATATCATTGCTGAAAAGCCCATAGCGCCCGATTTGGAAACCGAGAAAACACTTCTTTCGGAAATTGAAGCGCACAACCAATTGGTTGCGGTTAATTTGTTTAACCGCAATGCATGGTATCACCATGAAATTCAAGCATTCATTGAGAAGGGCGAGATTGGGAAAGTGGGTGTTTTGCGGGTCTGTCATATGACATCAGGTCGTCTGCCGGGTGTGAGCCACGAACCCGAAGGCCCCTGTTTCCGTGATTGCGGCATGCATTACGTGGATGTCTTACGCTGGTACGCTGGCTGTGAATACGCCCATTGGCACTCGCAAGGTGTGCGTATGTGGGCGGAGCCGGAACCATGGTGGGTGACGGTTCACGGTCAGTTTGAGAGTGGAATCGCATTTGAAATCACCCAAGGTTTCGTTTACGGGCAAACGGCAAAGGATTGGACGTGCCGATGTTACTTCGAGGCGATTGGCACGCAGGGAATTGCGCGCTACCATCACGACTTCACGAACGTAAATCTGGAAATGCATGGCACCCATGAGACGGTCCGCAAGATCGACAGCTACGGGGACAAGAAACTTGATGTGATGACGGACCTGTTTGCTCGTAGTCTAGGCGCAGGGTGTGACTTGGGGTTGCCCAATGCGCGAGATTCAGTGATTGCTTCACGGATTGCGCAGCAGATGCATAATGACGCAGTGACAGCCAAGCCTCCATGTATTGGAGACGAGGATGATTTGCAGTTTGCAATTAAGAATAAAACCCAAAAATAAACGTCAAACGAGGTACTTGCGATCTACTTTGACAAGTACTGCATTCCAATCATCAAGGGTCTGGTGAACTACCACTTCGCCAACTTGCCCCAGTAGCTGGTAGGCATCCATCTTGTCAAAGCCCTGGAACTGGTTCAGTCGGTTAACCATATCCCGAAAGGCGCTGCGTACATTTTCTCCCAGTGCTCGACCGAAATGGCAGCCAACTGAGCCAATAGTGCGGGGGCATTCGATTTGTGGGCAGACCAAATATTCACTGGACCGGGCTTTAATAAGATCAATCTTGATATGAACATCGCCGGCGGTTTCCATCGCAATACCCGTGATCTCGCCATGTCCCATGCAGGCATGTATATCACCGAGGCTAACCATCCCGCCCGGGACCTGTACCGGAAGCAGGATTGTTCTTCCTGCACCAAGTTCGTGGCAGTCCACGTTGCCGCAGTTGTGCACATCGTAGACATACGCTAGCCGCCGCTCGGCTGCAGGAGCTGACCAAATGGTGCCGATCATTGGTTTGACAGGCAGTTCCACCATTCCTTTGCCACGCAATGGAAACTCAATGACATTGTCACGAATGTCGCAGACCTTCGTATCTGGACCAAGTTCATCTACGATTGAATAGGGATTGCAAAGTCCGCCGAAATCAGGAAAGATTGCGGTGACGGCTTTACCATTAACCATACCAACTTTGATATCAATCACTTCAACGCTCAACACGTCGCCAACCTCGGCACCGCGTACGGCAATGGGGCCGGACACGGCATTTAGGCCAGTTACAACTTCCAATACATCGGCGACACTGCTGAACTTTTGATCGTTGCTGGTTATGGCGCCCGAAAAGCAGTCGATAGTTTCGACTACAACTTCTTCTCCTGGATTGATTTCTAGAACTGGATCGATATCGGGGCTAACAAAATACTGGTGTTGGTCACGGTTGACACGCTTAATCATTTCTTGAGCCCCAATTGTAGAGTGTGTTACAAATACGCGAATATACTAGTTTATTTTAAACTCTGGTGATGAGGGTATGGGCCGTCTGTCCTGTATCAGCCGCGATATGGCGTTCCATCTACAGGATCCAGTGTGGCCCTGGGATTCGACATCGGCCAGGCCTCGTCTTACATTTGCAATCCATGCATTCTAAAACTGCAACAGACAGCGAAGCGGCTAAATGGTTTCATCGGTGTCTTGGTCCACTGCCACCGCGTGAATCAATCCGTGTTGAATCGCAGGATATCGACAATGTGGGACCTTGGAACGTTGAAAGACTGCAATTTCGCTGCGGCGCACAGGAGCCCGTGACGGCTGTTTTGGTTCGTCCAGAGGGCATTGACCACCCGCCAGTCGTGATTGCCCACCATGGTTACGGAGAGGGAAAGGATATCTTCATGTTCGGCCGGTATAGTGGTTATGAGTGGGTCCGGCAGCCAGGTGCGGCAAACCTTGTATCCAGTGGCCTGGCGGTACTTGGTATTGACGCTCATGGACACGGTCCACGTTTAAAAGATGCGCCGGACAGATTGATGGATAAAGATGCATGGCAGGATGCATTTGTTCGTAATTGGGAGTGGTTTGCCCGAAAATGTATTATCAGGGGCGTGGCTGTTCAGGGGCTTTTGATCCATGATGTCCAGTGTGCAATTGACTACTTGGAATCACGTGGCGATGTCGATGCATCACGATTGGGCATGTATGGATATTCCATGGGTGGTACGACCTGTTGGTCAACAACGGTGATAGAGCCCCGCATTAAAGCCGCCGTTGCCGGCGGATGCATGATCAATTACGAGACGGCGTTGCGTGTTAGGCGTGATGCATCATGGCATGCCTGGGTTCCTGCACTATGCCAGCGGACAAGCCGAGAGGCGTTGGTTGCATCTATTGCGCCACGGCCACTGCTGGCAGTCCACGGCGAAGATGATTTTCCTTATGAAGGGGTGGCGCCGATTCTTGATGCCGCCAGCGACGAGTACAACCAGCGTGGTTGTCCAGAACTTTTTCGATCAATGTTTTTGCCGGGCGACCATACTGCTGCTGCAGATAACCCTAGGCTTGTTGACGAGACCGGTTGTTGGTTGGCCAAGCATCTGTAAGAAAAATTTGATTCCAAAAATCAGGAAAGACAAGGGGATTTCCTGTTCATTGAGAATTCAGGGTTCACTGGTTGTCTATCATCTTTTTCCGGATCTGTTGATACTGATCCATCGTCTCATGATCAATGCTGCATCGTTCGGCGTGAAAGAACATGACCAACCCGCGACGTGGCCGATCACTAGTATTGGGGTGGCTGCTATGAAAAAGGTTGCAGTGGTGCAGGCTTGCGTCGCCCCGATTCAGCTCAATCGCAACTTCACTTTTGGGATCGACTACCTTTTTAATGCCGTACGAAATACCTCGTACACCTGTCGGGCCGTGTTCGATAACACCGTGTTTGTGTGACTGGGGCACGATACGCAGGCATCCGTTTTTAATTGTGCTGTCATCAAGTGCAATCCAAACGGTTAATGCATCATCAGGTGTCAGAAAGTAATAGGCATTGTCCTGGTGCCAGGGTACGACGGCACCAACCCGTGGCGGTTTGGCCATATATGAGACATTATCGCAGACAGCATGATCCGAAAAGATATTTTCAACTAGATCCCGGATCCTTTGGTGGTTAATGGCTAGGTTTCTAAAATAGGGCGAATACTTTTGTAGATGCTCGATTTGCTGAACGATGTCGGTATCCTGAGCGAGGAAGAAATCGCCTTCTTCAAATCTGCTTCTTTCCTGCCGAGTAACCGCTTCGACTTCCTGCTCGATGGTGGCCAACTGCTCTTCGTCGAGGAGGGCATGGATTACTTGGAAGCCGTCATCTTCGTATGAACCTCTTTTTCCTGTAAAATTGTTCATTTAAATATAATCCCATAAATTGGTTGTAAATAAAAACGGAGGATCACTGATGGCTGAACGTCGTCATGTAATGGATATGTATCGGCTCGACGGTCGGGTCGCCCTGGTCACAGGCGGTACACGTAATCTGGGTTTTGATATGGCCGAAGCTCTCGGTGAAGCAGGGGCAAGCCTTGCCATTACCAGCCGAGAATTGGATAAGGCCCAGATCGCGGCAAAACGTTTATGCAAGGCAACCGGACTGACCGCAAAGGCCTATGCGTTGGATGTCACTGACGAGCAAGGCATTGTTGAAGTGATTGCCAAGGTGATTCGCGACTTTGGCACACTTGATATTCTGATCAATAATGCAGGCAATGTGCAGAACTCAGCCCCGTTCGAGCAGCGTGCGCTTGAGGATTGGAATTACACTTTTGCCGCTAATTCAACGGGTACATTTCTATGTGCCAAAGAGGCGGCCAAACACATGATGGCACGAGAAACGGGTACCATCATTAACATCGCATCCATATCTGGCATGATTGGTAAGGAACGCAGTGTTTATGAAGGTACAGAAATGGTTGGTGTGACGATTGACTATAGTGCGGCCAAGGGAGCGGTTATTAACATGACACGTGATATGGCCTGTTACCTGGGGCCGCACGGTATTCGAGTGAATTCAATTAGCACCTCTGGATTTGAACGAGGTCAGCCCGAATCCTTTCTGAAACGGTACAAGGCCCAGCATCCACTTGGGCGACTTGGTGAAGATGGCAAGGATATCAAGGGCGCTGTCGTCTATCTGGCGAGCGATGCAGCTGCGTGGGTAACCGGGCACAACCTGGTGTTGGATGGCGGGTTCAGTGCATGGTGATTCTTGGAGGTGATCATGGTCGATTTGACCGTGAGTCACACGGAGCCAACAGCCTTGTTCAATGCAGGCATTAATTCTTTGGCAAATAGTTCCATGCTGTGTATCCAACTGGCTTTGTCGTCCCAGTCATCGCTCATCATTACCAACGTGCCGAATGGGCCTGTTTCTTCAACCAGTTGAAGCAATCGTTTTAGCACTTCATTGACATCGCCGGCGATGATCTGTTCGGTCATTAGAAAATCGAGGTTACACTCGGCATCAGGCATGTTTAAGTCGCGCTTATAGATCCTGCGCCCCAGCCCCTTATCAAACAGGCGACCAATGTATTCATACTTCTGCCCGACGGAGTTTGTCCGTACCCGTTTCACAGCTTCCTTTGTCGTGTCGGCAAGAAAGATTGAACGGGCCACTTTGTAGTCTGATCGGTTTGGTCGGCGGCCTGTTTCACGGGTGGCTTTTTCATGGGTTCTTAGGACATCAGCGACGACATTACCGGTGACGAGGCAATGGGCAAAGGGCGAGAAACCGAGTTGCGCGGCCTTCTTCATTGTGGAAGAATTTGGGCTCATCCCCGGCATGCAGATCGGTGGATGGGGCTTTTGGAGTGGTCGGTGGATGTAACCAATGAGTGTTTCCTCATCGACATGCTTTGTAAGATCGATTTTCCAGAATTGCCCATCGTAATAATAAGGTGGATCGTTTGACCACAGGTACAAGATGATGTTGGTGGCTTCCTCCACCATGTCGGGACCCTTTTGGGGGTCAAGTACATACAATTCTTGGTCCGCAGTCACACTGCCTGAACCAAAGCACAGATTGAGCCTTCCTTTTGACAGGTGATCCAGGAAAGCCAGACGACTGGCAACATGTGCGGGATGATGTTGTTGCAAGCAGACCGGCGCCGGGCCAAGACGAATTGACTTGGTTTCGCCTAGCGCCCTAGCAATGAAAATCTCCGGCATCACGATGTTCTCGTATTTCATCGTGTGGTGTTCACCAATCCAGAATTCTTCGAAACCAAGCTCTTCGGCCCGCACGATCAGTTCAAGATCCTCGTCATAACATTGAGCCAATGGTTTTTCCGGAACGTGGTATGGCATGATAAACACACCATGTTTGATTGGTGACCCATTGTGTGTCATGGGCGTTAATTACCTTTATTTGATTTGAATATCTTCATAACTGAACTGTTTGGAGATTAGCTCCATGGGCCATGGCTTGCCATCTACTTCAACGTGGGGGTATACAAAGTAATTCAAAAGCGGTCCGGATTGTCTGGGGACGAGAATAATGTCGCGCCCAGTACTAAATTCGATGCGGTTCGGCGTAAGATTCCCAAAATAATATTTCCGCATTTGCGGGTGTTTATCAGCTTCAGAGATGTCAACAGGTATCCAGCCGCGGTTTTTTACATGGAAATAAGCCCAGCAGTGATAACCGGATATTTTTCCCTGCCCCCGCGTTTGGGGCAGGGGGAAGCCCATCACGAATTTAGCCGGGATGCCTAATGAGCGTGACATTGAAATGAATAGGCTGTGAAAATCCGTGCAGTTTCCGAAGCGACTTTCGCATGCCCACAGGGCATCACCATAGCCATAGCCTGGTTTTGATTTGTCATACCGCATGTGGTCGCCCACATGATTGTAAAGTACATGACCGCGCCCCATGGCGTCTTTCGGTAAATCTACGAGGGGAATTAATGCCAGCGGCTTGCCGCCGATGGGGACAAGCTGGTTGGCAGTCAAGAAATTAACCTGTTGCTGGCTGGTGAGTGTTTTGGCAAGTTGGTCATCCATATCCGTCAAACTGCGGACTTCATGTCGTTCAACTTGGTAGGAAATCTGAAACGTGATTTCCCTCGATTCATTTGCCTTGGTTTTAAAATAGATGATCTGGTTGCCGTATTTGGTTTCGTTGGTGAACCGGGCATTGCCCGGGATATTCCAGCCAAGAAGCGTAATCTTCTGGTGGCTGGTGGTTTGTGGCATTGGAGACCATACCTGTACGCGGGATCCGGCGGGCAAATTCTGTATTGAAGCTCCATAGTGAAATTGGAAATGTCGAATTCTTGTGGTTGGCAAACCCTCGCCCTGCGATCCGCCTGTCGGCAAGGGCAAACCAAAGGAGAGTAATCCAATAATTAGAATGATTTTTATAATTTGATTTATCATAAAAGTTTTTATTGAAATAAGGGATTGATGGAAATTATGCGATTGGATCATAGCAGGGAAAGTTTGCCGCAAAAAGGCGAGATTGGTTTAGATAAAATCGTACTCGCAGCGCTCGGCGAAAAGCTAAATCATGGTCAATCGCATCACAAATGCGACGTTTCTTATCCCCGGCAGCACCCCATCGGACGATGTGCTTAAGCTGATCTGTTTCAATCGGATGGCAATCCTCCTTACTAAAACCTTCAATGGTATTGCCATTGAAATCGGTCAGTTCCACCTGAATTTGACCGAGCGATGCATCTGCATTCACCAAAAGGTCACCTTCGTGCATATAGAGCGGTTTGGTTTCAATGATTGCCGGTTGATTCAATCGTGTTGGCCGTAATTTCTGAAATCGATGCAAAGGCAGCGTGGCAACGCCAATACGCGTACGGATATCCTTTGAGGTTTTTGGATTGTATGCGGGGCGATCACTTCTCTTTACGGCAGTTGCATTGTAGTAGAATCGCATTTGATCGTCAGTTAATACAATGTTGTGCATGACAACTAGCCAGTTCGCATCCCAGGTGCCTGGCAAGCCCATTGGCAGAAAGGTCTGTCGGTTAGCAACGCGGGACCAATGCAAGCCGTCTCGACTGACGGTGAGCTGCATGTCAATTGGCCCATCTTCCATCAGGATATTCTTGCCTGGAATATCCCGAAATTCTTCGATGGGAAACATTCCAAGTAGTCCCACATATTGGTTTCCCATCCGTGTTACCGCCAACTGATGCATGTGATTGAATGGATCACCGTCACGTTCATCAGCTCGCATCAGTTCGACTGGTTCACTCCAATGCTCGAAATCCTCAGAGACACTCAGCCGCACATATCGAACCCGCACCGTTTCCCCCCATGGGCTGGTAAATGCACCGTAATGGGGTTCGAATGTCCGCGTGCCACGTAAATACGCCATATAGCGGCGTTTAATTGGATCCCACACAATTGATTGCCCGCAGTCTGCTTTGCCTGAGATCGCCGGTCGGCCTTCAGGCGGATGCCAGTTAAGGCCGTCAGGACTCGTGGCGACAAAGCACCAGCGGCTGCCCTGCATCATCTGTTCATATTGAGGGTAGCAACGTGGATATGAGTTGAACATTAGCAGCAGGCGTGATTCTGGGTCTTCATTGTGCTGATTCTCAATCACGCATGGTCCAGCGGTATGCGGTTGGGGGCCGATGACGATATTGGTTGGCGTATGACCATGGTAGGGGTGGTTGTCTGACATCACGCGGTTCCACGAAAAGCCATCCTCGCTTTCGGCATAGCAAAGTGCTTTATCAGCTTGTTCGCCCTTGGCGCCAGCGTTATACCACATGCGGTATCCGCCCTCAGCCCGAGGCAGGACATTACCGTACATTTGGACAAAACTTTGTTCCCACGGGTTTTCCAGTTGAAGGATTGGATTACCTTCATATCTGGTGGGTTGATTCAGTTCGCGTGTGACGTTGTACTGCCAGCTAATGCGGTGGTCATCGAGAAATAATTCAAGACCATCTACATTGTTTGTTTCGGCGGAAGGTAATTTTGACATTCAGGCTCCTGGTGGCGGGACATTAAAGTGATAAGGTTCCGAAAGACCTATTATACAAAGTGAAGGACCTAGATTATTTCATCCCTTGTTGTTAACAAGGGAACTGTCCAGCAAGAACCGGAGATTAAAAAAATTCAAACGCGGATTGCACACAATGTATAAAATTGTTTCTTGGTCATAATAACGCCAATTGGAGTATATGTGGAACCTGCCTGGATCGTCATTCTGGATATTTTGATTCTACTCACAGCTGCACTTGTGCTGGGTACGGCGGCGGGACAGATTCGTCAAAGCGCTATTCTTGGATATCTCTTAGCCGGCATGATTGTTGGCCCAAATTGTTTGGGGTGGGTGGGGTCTACAGAAAAGGTTGAAGTATTTGCTGAGCTGGGGGTGGCGCTATTGCTGTTTACCATCGGCTTGGAGTTTTCTATTCACCGACTTCGTCGGCTCGGGTCTGTAGCACTAATTGGTGGTTTACTGCAGGTTATTTTCACGCTTCTGGCTGCCATGTCAGTAGCCATAGTGTTTGGATTGGGATTACGATCATCAATTGTTCTAGGTGCGATTGTGGCGCTGTCAAGCACGGCTTGTGTTCTACGGCTTTTGGTTGATCGGGCGGCGCTTGACAGTGTCTATGGGCGTTACGCGTTGGGCATCCTGCTGTTTCAGGATACGGCAGTGATTCCCTTGGTGCTTGTGACGGCGGTACTAAGTGGTAGTGAGCATTCCGGGGCAGAAAATATAGGGGAGAATATCTTTTTAACAGTAACAATCGGTGTCACCTTGATCGCTATATTTTTCTTGATGTTCAATTTTGTCATACCAAAACTTTTTAATCTTAGGAATTGGGTGAAAAACCGCGACTTGCCGATCCTGTTGGCAATTGTTGTCGCGCTTGGTGCTGTCATGGCAGCGCACAAAATTGGAATATCACCCGCGATGGCTGCATTTGTGGCTGGCGTACTTCTGGGTGGGTCACCGTTCGCTATCCAGATGCGAGCAGATGTCAGTTCTGTTCGCACGCTTTTGGTCACTATCTTCTTTGCATCAATCGGTCTTCTAGGTGATCCGCGTTGGATTGTTGGGCATTGGGGGCATGTTACCGGCGCGGTTTTGGCCATTATGATGGGCAAGGCGATCATTATTTTGGGGATCTTAAGGTTGCTTGGACTCACGCAAGGGCTTGCCATGGCCACGGGGCTGTGTCTTGCGCAAGTCGGTGAATTTTCTTTCGTGCTAGCATCGATGGCTCGTGATCGAATCATTTCCGAGCATGTATTTAATCTGATTATTTCAGTCATGATCGTCACATTATTCCTGACCCCTTTTCTGGTGACCGTGGCACCTCATGCTGCACATTGGTTGGAAGTTGGACGTATGCGCCGCCGCGTAAGACGACGTCGAGACATTCCGGGAAACAGTTCCCCAGTGGAGGCAGTGGCTGTCACCGCGTCAGGTGATGAACTTGATGAAGCGGGAGATCAAAAAGGAAAGATTTACATTATGGGTTTTGGCCCTGCCGGCCAGCGTGTTGCGCATGCATTGCTTGATCAACATCTAAAACAGATAGTGGTAATTGATCTTAATCAGCGCAACATAGCACTTGCCAAGGGGCTGGGTGTTGAAGTTCAGTTGGGAGATGCAACACAACGGGAGGTGCTAGAGCACACCCAGATTCATGGGGCTGATGTAATCGTTGTGACAGTGCCAGACCCCAATGCAAGTCGCTTGATTATCCATCACTGTAGGTTTCTTGCCCCCATGGCTAGGATTATTGTGCGTGCACGTTATCACGTTATGCGGTGGGAACTGCAATTAGCAGGTGCAACAGAAGTGGTTGACGAAGAGGACCAGGTTGGATTAAGGCTTGCTGCAGAGGCGCGAAAACATCTGCGATGATAAACACACTAATCCCTGATCACGCAAGCCACGGTAGTACGCCGGTTGCACAAATCAGGCATATTGCTGCATAGCGAAATCTATTGCCATGTATATGTTTGGCAATAAGTGCACCGGCAATGAATCCGATGGTCAGTCCGGGTGTTCCGGCAACCGCATACCTTATTGATGTTTCTGTAATCAAGCCTTGCCACTGACAGATTCCAATGGTGGCAATGCTCAATAGGGTGAAATAACCGAGTAGATCTGCTCGAAATTGTGCAGCTGGCCAGCCCTGGTTAAGCCCGAGGAGTACCAGGGGTGGTCCTGACATCCCTGTGCTTCCGCAAAGCAAACCGCTGAGTCCCCCGGAGGCGAGGATCCAAGGCTTTTCGTGACGAAATGGTCGGTGGAATTTCAATGCAATGGCGATGGTCGCCAAGATGGTAACGGAACCGATTGCTCGGTTGAGAAAATGCTCATTTGATTCATCAAGTTGACTGAGTACCCAAACGCCAATGAATACCGCCGGAAGTGCAGACATAAACCAGAGCGCGATGCGCCGAGCATTCATCTGGTGCCACAAGCGTAAACAGATGGCCAGTCCCAGGAGAAACCAGGACAGGTGCAAAGCCGGAACCACTTCCTTGGGATCTTTCAAAAAGAAAATCAGAAGGGGTGCGGCCACTAGATTAAAACCGAAACCTACGACCGATTGGAGTGTGCCCGCCAGTGCCGTGATGGAGGCGATAATTAAGTACAGCTGAAGGCTATCCGGGGTAAGATTCAAAACAACCTCTCAATAGCCGCGTTGCCGGGTTACAACATTGAATAGTGATTCGCCCTGGAGATACCGTCGCAGATTTTCACACAGGATGTCATTCATCTTCTGAAAATAAGCACGATTGCGATTCCCTGATACATGAGGCGAGATGTATGCATTGTCGAGTGTCCACATTGGATGATCGGGAGGCAAGGGATCTGGATCACTGGCAAAGACATCGACAGCGGCGCCAGCAATTGAGCCATTTTCAAGTGCTTTGGCCAATGCCATATCATCAAGAGTTGGTCCGCGACCCACGTGAATGAAATAAGCACCGGATTTCATCGCACCAAACTCCTTGTGGCTGAATAAATTTTTGGTCTTCGGTGTCAGTGGTGCACAGCAAACAACGTAATCCGACTGTTCAAGTGCCTGGTGTAGTTGCCCGGGGGTGAAGAATTCCTTTGGAAAGTTTCCTTGGGGATCACCGACACCGGGCCATTGAAATCCAGACGATGTTCGCCAATCTGGATTTGGGTCGACTGCCATGATTCGCATGTGGTAGGCGCTTGCCAACCTTGCGACTTCCCGTCCAATCTGGCCATACCCAACGATACAGAGTGTCTTGCAATGTAGGTCAAGTACTGGGCTATGGCTGCGGTCTCGAATGGTTGATTGTTGATCCCGAAAAAACTGCAGCAGGTTACGTGTGAGTATCCCCATTGCCGCCATGCAGTATTCAGCAATTGCAACTGCATGAGCACCCGCACCATTGGTGACCGTGATCTTGCGGTGGGGGTCGAACATTTGGTTTTCCACCTTGTTATCAACCCCGGTGAAACACAACTGCACCCACCGCAGACAGTTTGCATAATCAAGGTGATTTGGAGGAGTTTGGGTATAGAGGACTTCCACATCCTTTAGGATGTTAGCTGTTTCGATATTGGTCTTGCAGGGTTTAAAGAGGACGTTCACCCGGTCGGAAACAGCTTCTATTTGCTTGATAATATCTGATTCGCCTTCCAAATCAGGAACGGTGATAAGAACGCGCACAGGTTGCATGTTATTCAGGTCCGCTTTAAGCCTAAAGTCTTTTCATAATTGCGTGGCATGTCACCTTACCACGATACCGTATCTTGATACTTCGGTGTCCAGTTCGGTGTTGGTCGTGGGAATGGCGCACGGCTGTGTGCAATGCCACTGTTTGGAACGAACGGGAACTTATTTATCAATTCCTGGTTCAAGTTAATCCCCAAACCGGGAACACCAGTGGGCTGGACATGGCCGTCCTTGAATTTAAATGCGTGGCCAATCAGGCCGCGTGCCAGCGTATTTTCCTGTGTGGGATACTTGAGCATGAAACAGTTTCGACTGGAAAAAGCCACATGGTAATTGGCGGCTAGTCCTACCGCACCGCTAAAGCTATGTGGCGCAACACGCATGTCATGTGCGGCCGCGGCAGCGTGGATCTTGGCGCATTCGCTGATTCCACCGCACCATGATGCGTCAGGTTGGACAATGTCAATGGCTCGCTTTTCAAAGAAGGGTTTATAATCGTGCAAGGTTGTACCCATTTCACCTGCTGCGATTGGCGTGCTGGTGAGTGCGCGAATGCGTGCATAATCATCTACATTGGTTGGTAATGCAGGCTGCTCCATCCACAGGAGATTGTAGGGCTCGAGTGCTTGTACGACCTTGAGCGACATATCTGCAGACCATGGGGCGCGGTTAAACTGAATCGCGGGATCAAGAATCATGTCCACATCATTACCCAGGGCTTGGCGAATATTGGCAGCCTTGGTTGATTCCTGGTTGACCAGTGCCGCAATACTGAGGTGACCTTCCTGTGTCATCTGCCCTGTGTGCGCCACCTTGACCGCCGTATAGCCTTCATCTTTTAGTTTCTTGATGGCTTCCATGTCAGGGCCAGCCAAGGATGTGTAGCAACGGATTTGGTTGTGGGCCAAGCCACCAAGGAGTTGGTAAACAGGAACTTCCAGGGATTTGCCCAGAATATCCCATAACGCCATTTCGATGGCGCCGATGACCGTGACGGCCACACCCAGTGGGCTCCAACGGAGGGCTTTGACATGCATCATCCTCCACAGGCGATTGATTTGAAAGGGATCTTCGCCGACCACAACATTACCAAAATGTTCCACGTAGGGCGGGATTACCTCGGGGGCATACCAAGCAACATATGTTTCACCAAATCCAACTAGACCATTATCCGTCGTGACACGTACAAAGCCGTATGTGCATGGCCTCGTACCCCACTGCCATTTGGTATAGGTTGTTAATAGAATGGGTTCAACGTTCACGATTTTCATAGATAGAGGATCTTCCTTGGTCGGTGTTCGTGTGATTTATTTTAGTGGATTAACGGCATTGTGCGCAACGTGCGTGGCAATTTCAATGTATATTAAAAAAATCGGCAGGGTGGTTTGTATTTTAACACGATATGTTCGGCAGAGGATATAGATGTGTTTTCATGACGGGATCTTCAATTTCACCTGAAATGCGCGCAGTTGAAATCAATGGCCAGCGCATCGAGTATTATGAGGTTGGGCAGGGTCCACCAATCGTTCTGAATCACGGCGCCAACTGCGGGGCGGACGATTGGTTTAATGTCGTTGGGCCGCTGTCCTTGCATTACCGGCTCATTATCCCAGATAGACTGGTTCATGAAGTTGATCCCTGGCGATTGTGGTTATTGCTTGAGCATCTCAATATCGATCGCGTGGCTCTCTTGGGCCATAGTGGTGGAGCGTTTACGAGCCGTGAGATGTATAGGCAAAATCCGTTGCGAGTGTGGGCTTTTGTATGCATTGATTCTGCTGCAGCAGGTGGAAAGGTCAGTGCTATTTCATTGCCGAACAGTCTTTGGCCTCCCCATGTGGCGACCATGTTTGCTAGGAACAAGGCAAAGCTCTTGGCGATCTCACCAAATCGTGTTTCGGATTATCCATCTGACGAAAATGTAGCCATCCTTGCGAAAACTTTCCAGCGAAAGGCCCAAACACCGAAAGAGCGCATGGTGGGGCGTAGTCAGCCCATGGCTTGCAAGGTGGCCGGTCCGTTTTCGCCCGGACCGGAACCGATTGACGATAAAGGTTGTTTTTTTCAGTGCCCAATGCTGGTGTTCAATTCAGGTCGCGGAAAACTTGATGCATCGGATCCTCCGGAGTCAACCAACACATGGTGGGGCACGCCGATTCAGGCGGAGAAATATAAATTTGTACTAGTTCGGGATAGCGGACACTGGGTTTGGTTGGATCAGCCAAAGGAGTTTCTGGAACAGACAATACGGTTTCTCACACACCATCAGCCGTAGTCCCGTGGACATGGTATGGGTGCAGTATTGATAGCAAGTATTGTCCCCTTCGTGGGGTTCAGTTGGGGCTGTAAGTTGTCTTTTGTGGGAACGTATAAATGGGTGTTACCCATTTATAACGAGCGGTACATCCTGTTTTTCCGTAACGCATCCAATGACACAGGCTGCATCAGCTCCATCCATCTTGGCTTGTTTCACCAGTTTGTCCGCATTTTTCTTAGGTGTGCTGAGCAATAATCCACCGGATGTCTGCGCATCGTAAATCAGTTCAAGCAGCACCATTGATGGCTGGCCTTCAATTCGAGTAAGTGGTGCGGTGTGGCTTTGATTTGTTTTTGTCGCGCGCGTTTGGTGGCCAGATTCAGCAAGCGCAAGGACCCCTGGAAGGATCGGTAATTGATCAAGTTCAATCACCAAGGTGACGTTGCTGGCCTGAGCCATTTCCGTCGAATGTCCGGCAAGGCCAAAACCTGTCACGTCAGTGGACGCATGTGCGCCGGCATTCTTTGCCGCTTGGGCGCCTGCATGATTAAGCTGGACCATGCTGGCGATAGCAGCATCAAGTGTAGCGGTTGGACACTTGTTGGCTTTGAAAGCTGTCGTGACGTAGCCGGTTCCCAGCCCCTTGGTCAATATCAGTACATCGCCGGGTGTTGCTTCTTGGTTGGTTAGAAGATCATTTGGGGACACGACACCTGTAACCGCCTGTCCGTACTTGATCTCTGTATCGCGAACCGTATGCCCGCCGATGATCACGGCGCCCGCATGACGGGCACATTCAGATCCTCCTTTAAGGATGTCACTAAGGATGCCGAGGTCCAATTCGTCGTCAGGAAAGGAGACGATATTGAGTGCGGTGGTTGGCTTGCCACCCATGGCAAACACGTCGCTCATTGAGTTGGCCGCGGCGATTTGACCAAAGATAAAAGGATCGTCAACCAGCGGTGGAAAGAAGTCGACCGATTGCACAATTAGCAGATCATCGCGCAAGCGAAAGACACCCGCATCACTAAAGTTATCAACTCCGACGACCAATCTATCGTTGCTGAACATCGGCAAGTCCCGCACAACCTGTGCGGTTCCCTCTTGGGATAATTTGCCCGCTCACCCTGCGCAGTTGGCGTAATCGACGAGCCGTTTCTTTTTTCCAAACAAGGCCATTTTGGATTCCCGTTAGACTTAAACAGTTTTTCAGATGGATATTACTTTTTTATGCATGTGTTTATTGGCCGCAAGATGCAAGTGGTTTTATTGTGTTTATCATCCTTTGGTTTATTCCGATTTATTGCGGTTGCTGTGCTGACAGGATAGAACAAAGTATATGAATCTGCACGGGATGCTCACATCACGGGCTCAGACGGGTAATCCAATACGAATAGGTCTTGTCGGTGTGGGGAAATTTGGCACCATGTTCCTCAGCCAAGCCCGCACGATGGTTGGTGTCCACATCTTGGGAATTGCGGACTTGGCCGTGGAGCGGATGGCGGAGAGATGCCTTGGAATTGGCTGGGCAAAGGAGCGGTTGGACGCGACAAATTGTCAAGATGCAGTGGATAACGGCACAACCTGGCTGATGGAAAATGCAGAAGAAATGATCCGCAATGGATGTATTGATGTACTCATCGAGGCGACGGGCAGCCCTGCGGCTGGGATCCACCATTGCCTGATGGCCATTGAACAGGGCATACACGTCATCATGGCTAACGTGGAGGCGGATGTTGTGGCTGGTCCGCTTCTGGCCCGAAAAGCACAATCAGCGGGGCTGGTTTATAGTCTGGCTTGGGGAGATCAGCCGGCTCTGATCTGCGAACACATCGACTGGGCACGCACATGTGGGTTTGACGTGGTCTGTGCAGGCAAGGGGACGCGTCACCATCCAACGTTTTGCCAGTCAACACCACAGACGGTTTGGAACCTCTACGGACTTGATCCACAAGATGCCGAACGCGGGGGCATGAATCCAAAGATGTTTAATAGCTTTGTTGATGGATCTAAATCTGCCATTGAGATGACGGCTGTATGTAATGCTTCTGGATTGACTCCCCAAGAAGACGGTCTGGGCTTTCCGCCGGCGTCCTGTAGGGAGTTGGCGCAGGTGTGCAAACCCCACTTTGATGGCGGTGTCCTCAGTCATGTTGGTACAACAGAGGTTGTGTCGTCATTGAATTACGATATGAGTCCTGTGGAGGATGATCTTCGGTTTGGCACATTCGTTGTTGTTACATCAGATAACAATTATGTACGACGGTGTTTTGGTGAATACGGCATGCAGGTGGATGAGACTGGTCGGTATTGTGCCCTGTTTAGGCCGTCACACATGATTGGGTTGGAGTTGGGGATCTCTGTGGCCAGCGTGGCTTTGCGTGGAGAGCCGACAGGCGCCCCTTTCAGCTGGTCAGCCGATACGATTGCGGTTGCTAAGCGAGATCTCAAGGCAAAAGAAATACTCGATGGCGAAGGGGGTTGTTGCGTCTGGGGTAAGCAGGTGCCGGCAGATCAGTCACATAAGAATGGATTGGTTCCATTGGGTTTGACTCACGACGTCATGCTTTTACATGATATTCCCCGGGGGAAGCAACTATGTTGGGATGACATTGAGTACGATGAAAGTTGTGAAATAATGAAAATACGGCGCGAAATGGAGGCTGAATTCGGTTCGGATGTTGGAGGACTGGCTGTGACATCAACCTGCTGAATTGTAAACGGTCCGTCCTGATGCTATTGAACATCATCTGGAATCAGATGATGTCGATCTGGTGGCAGTACTTCCCGGAGTTTTGGCAAATATGACTGGCGGCCATTGAAGCGTGATTTTGCTTCTCCCATCACCACATCCCTCGGGCGAAATCCAATAAAGAAAGAATATCGTGGCTTGGTGTCAACATTCGTCGAAGCTCCATGAATGGCAGCCTGGTTGACTACTGATACTTGCCCCGCATGTCCCACTACGGGAATAGGATCTTCAAATTCCAGGTCCGGCCAATCATCTGGATGCTTCGCATGGCCGGCGGGACGGCTGTGCGTATCTTGCATATTGACATAATTATTAATGTCCGTCGATTTGGTCAGATATGTTGGGCGATCATCCATCCATTGAGCGATCTGCAGATGGCTTTTAGGGCGGTACATCAGCGGCGCGGTTTTCGGGCCCACATCTTTAATCCATATAAATAGCCCCAGGTCCATTCGCCGGGGTTTAGACGCCATATCGGCCAGGCCATAGGTGATGTCAGTATGTTCGCCAATTTCAAATTTCGCATTCGGCTGAGGATGAGTTTTGCGAATTGCCGTATTGGTGATTACCACGTTGTCGGTATAGAGGAGTTTCTTCATGACCTCCTCAAAGAAGGGGTTTGCAATGATTGAAACAAATGATGGTTGGAGCAGGCTGTTCTCGCCGACTCGATAGCGGGGTTTCTTCTCGCCCGGCCGAGGTGGCCCCAAGGGGAGCAGGGTATCCATCAATTGGGCCGCTTGAGTTAACTGGTCATCAGTGAGTGGCGTATCGATTGTGACCGCGCCTTCCTGTTCGAATGTGTTGATTTGTGTATTAGTGATCATGGTGGCCAATCGTATCAACTTGAGATTGAGAGCAGGTGCCAATATCTAGTGTTGAGTGAACCCCATTGGCTTGAGGCGAAGTTTGCGAAAGGATTCTTTACCTTCGGTGATGTGAAGCCATTGGCCAGCACTAATATTATCAATGCGTTGTTTGTGTCCTGTGGTTGGCCAAAAGATTTCAAGTATATCGACTTTGGTTGATTGGCCCAGTCCTATCACCTGCCTTAATGGATTTGAGCCAAAGCTTCCGCCACTGGTAACCTGTCGATAGATGGATCGCGGCTTCCCATTCTCCGTGATCCGGACATGGATTTTCGCTCCAATGGCCGAGCGATTTGATTTGGTGCCGACAAGTTTCACGCCAATCCAGTGATTTGAAAAGCCTGGATTTTCAAAGAGAGCATCTCCGTATGCATCACCTGGGAAAGCCCCTCCCATTTGTTCAAATACATCGAGATCACCATCATTATCCAGATCGGCGAAGGCGATGCCGTGCCCTTTTTGTAAGTGCCCAAATCCACCCGCCATGGTGACGTTTTCAAATCCCCCCCCCCCTTGATTGAGGAACATCATATTGGGGACCAGAACGTGGTAGTTGATATCGCCAGTACCCAGATAAAAGTCAAGATAGCCATCATTGTTAAGATCACCAAAGTTCGAGCCCATTGGTTGCATGGGTAGATTTAGATTTTGGCTGGTAGAAACATCTTCAAATCCACCTCGTCCGTCACCACGGTAAAGTGCTGGAGGTTCGAATCGGACCTGATGGCCTAAATATACTGCAGCAACCTGTGGCAAACTACTGGA
Source organism: Phycisphaeraceae bacterium (assembly GCA_002716625.1). Taxonomy (GTDB): domain Bacteria; phylum Planctomycetota; class Phycisphaerae; order Phycisphaerales; family Phycisphaeraceae; genus UBA6626. The sequence continues at coordinate 50,266 of PBAS01000017.1, forward strand.
ATAGCTTGCGGCGAACAGGTCTAGATTCCCATCGTTGTCAAAATCCCAGAACCAGGTTGGAAAGCTGCTGATTGGTTTTGTAACGCCTGCACCGGGTGCAACATCGGTGAAGGTGCCATCCCCATTGTTGTGATAGAGGCGATTAGGGGAGTTCAGCGTTGATATGTAAAGATCAGGCCATCGGTCGTTGTCGTAATCGCCCCAGGTTACGCCTTTCACAAAAAGAGGGTGGTCAACACCCGCATCAGGTGCCACATCAGTAAAGGTGCCATCCCCATTGTTGCGGAATAGTTGACATGGTACGTGTTGTTTGGATTCATGAATCTCGGAGCTAAATCGACCGACTTTCGTGGGCGGCTTGTCGCCAATGTAAAAATCGATGTTCCCGCCTGATTCATTGCCAATAAATAGATCGAGGTCACCATCATTGTCATAGTCGGCCCAGGCAGCAGTCTGGGTCGGGTAGTGATGATTGGCAAGTCCAGCGTCAAAGGTGACGTCGGTAAAGGTGCCATCCCCATTGTTGCGGATTAACGAGTTGGGATGTCGCCCTGCCTCAAACATCCAGCCACCCCGCAGGACCAGGATGTCCAGCCAGCCATCGTTGTTGTAGTCCGCGGATACGATATTAAGGCCACCGTAGAGCCCCGCCAGGCCAGCCTCCTTGGTTCGATGAGAAAAGGTGCCATTACCATTATTTCGAAAGATTTTAAGTTGCCCCGTGCTGTCCCAGGTTGAACTGATAATGTCGAGGTAATGATCATTATTGAAGTCATCGACAATCACACTGCCGCATAAGTTAAACGTATTGAGTCCAAGTGATGGGGCGATATTCTTAAAACGGGGGAAGGAGATCTTTGACTCGAACACGGCGGGATTGATGAGATATTGGGGCGGAACGCCATCGGGGTAGGCGCCGATGGTCATGTATGCAATATTAATTAGCCATCTGGCGGAAAGATAGATGTTGGTATCTCTCCGTTCTTTGACCCCATGGGTTAATACTTGCGTGAAATAGTGAATGGCTTGTTCTGAACCGGTCGTGTTTGTATGTAGGCCACCTGTTGCAATGGGGACAATGCAGCTTTCCGGCGTATTTCGCAAGCAGCAGTTCTGGGTTTCACCCAGGCGCAGATACGCCACGCCCAGTTGAAACCGCATGTAGTTTCCCGGGTATTTAGTCTTGTGGGTTTTCGGGAGGAGTTGATAGGCCTTGAGTTGATTTTCTATGGACGCCTCAGTGTTGCCTAAGCGAAGTTCGGCAACGCCCAGAAATGAATGGAGCTTCCACCGCTCATGGTTGGGTGTATCTGCCGGTAGATTTCTTAGCTGATGCTTTAGCTGTTGTGCCCGATCAGTACGAAAATAAGGGTGTCGGTCATTCCGCTCCTTTGCGATCTGATGGAGCAGGGCGACCATTTTTTGGTGCCCTGCTTCATTTTTATATTGCTCAAGGGGTTGGGGATTAGGGTTGACGTTAAGGTCTGAATCGATAGAAAAGCCCGTCGTGGCAGTGGCGACGAAACACATGGCGGCCAAGATGATCTGGATAGGTATTGGCACGATTCTAATTGTACTTGTCCGCGATTGATAGGTTCAAAGGCGGTACCTGGCATTAATATCCGGCGATCGTATCCACATTGTCTACGTCTTGCCGGATGGAGGCTTCATGATTAAATCGGCGTGTGTCAAATAGCCGATTTTCTGTACAGAACCTACACCTATGATTCTATCTATACCACCAGCGTCATAGCCACAGGGCAAATGGTAACCCAACCGTTCCAGCCATGCCCCAATCAGGCATGACACGATTGAGAAATGGATGCGATCGGCTTTGTGCTGCAAGTCACGCGACAGGCCTTAAAAATCTGATTTATCCAGGCCTCATATGCCACTTGACTTACGGTCAACCGTTCATGCATCCCTCCCTTGGTTGAATAAAGCCAAGGGATTATTCGACCAACTTGCCAACTTCGATCTCCACATCCTTACGTTTTTCAACGCGATCTACCCGCCCATCAGCAACCCAGACAATTCGATCGGAAACATCAAGCATTTTATGGTCGTGCGTGGCAGAAATGACCGTAGTTTGGCGTTCTTGGTTCATATCCTTGAGAAGCGTAATGATCGCCTGCCCGGTTTTTAAATCAAGGTTTCCAGTTGGTTCATCGGCAAGAATGATTGCTGGATCATTTGCGAATGCGCGTGCGATTGCCACGCGTTGCTGTTGGCCACCGGACAGTTCGGTGGGTTTATGCTTGCAGCGTTCACCAAGACCAACACGCGTGAGAATATCAACCCCCGCATCCAAAGCCTCATCATTTGATTTACCGGCAAATGCCATTGGTAGCATCACATTTTCCAATGCTGTCATGGTTCCAATGAGGTTGAAGGTTTGAAAGATGTATCCAATTTTCCGGCAACGCAGCCAAGCAAGTTCAGACGGATCCAACTCCGCAATATCCACATCATCCACATAGACCTTACCGCTGGTCGGTTTGTCTAGGCCCCCCATCATATTGAACAGGGTTGATTTTCCTGATCCGCTGGGTCCCATGATGGATATGTACTCGCCACGATTGATCTTGAGGTTTACGCCATCGAGTGCTCGAACCTCTATTTTCCCCATTCGGTACACTTTTTGAACATCATCGACACGAACGGCTAGTCCTGAGCCCTCAAACGAACTAACTTCATCAATAAATGCTTTAAGTCGTTCACCATTATCCGCCGTGTCTTTGGTATTCTGCTCAGATGAGTTCATATCATCAGTCCTTCCTACGGCTCCTGCTCTTATCGAGTTCCAGAAACTAAATTTCGGTTCGCATTGCATCTGCCGGTATCATCGCGACCGCAATACGTGTTGGATAAATTGCAGCAATCAATGCTACGACCAATCCCACCACCCAGCAGATCACACATTGTTTTAATAGTTCCGGCCCGTGGATTGATCCGATGACCATGTTCATGTCATAGGAACTGATCCATCCAACAAGCGAAAACATAATCCCGCTGGCAGTTCCCGCCAACGCTCCAGAAAGCCCCAGTACGGCGCTTTCAATAAACATTAGATAGATAATAAAGGAGTTCAGGGCGCCTAGGCATTTAAGCGTGCTGATTTCTCGGTATCGTTCGGTCACACTCATTAACAGTGCGTTGGTGATGCCAATTGCCGCCACGAGTAATGAGATGCCAATCAGCCATTGCGTACGCAACTTTTGTTTGTGTGCCTGCTCGCCTGCCTTTTTCTTTTGGCCCTCAGAGACCTTTGGCAGGATTTCAGTACCACGAATGGCATCATCAAAAATGAATGGTCCGTTGGGATCGGGCGTGTAGCGCAGTACAACCGCTTGTTGCATAGTTTTGGTCATGTCCTGCCAGCTGGGCGTTAATGACCATTTTTCCGGTACCCAAGCCACAATTGCGGATGCGTTTTCGTATAGCGTCAGATCCATTGTGGCTTTGCTGCTCTTCACAGGGCCGACAATTTGCATTTGCTCTGCATTTTCCTTTAGCCATGCAAGAAAACTCTCAAGCATGGCTCCAGATGATTTCTCATCGGGCGTGATGACAACAATCTTCTTGTTGTCCAGTTTCCCGACTTCGGCCCGTAGTACGCCATACATACTTTCAACAGCGGCTCGACGATCAGAGGGTTCCTGTACTGCTTGGCGGATTCCGGAAGACACCATCGCTGACATGAGGAATGTAATGCCAAGCACAATGCCCAGCCAAGTTACAACCATTCGTCCAAGCCGGTTTCGGACACCGCGATAGGCCATGCGTATAATTTCCAGCATGGGGGGATTTTTGACACGTCCAAATTGGTCCCGAGACCCAGCGCCGCTGGTTGGGGGTATGGGGCGTTGGGATGGTTGTGATTTATTCATTCATCATCGTCCCTTAAAGCGCGGTGGACGATACCGAGCGCGCAATAAGCGCAAATGCCACGCCGAGCATTGCAATTAAACCAGCCCCCGTCATGTAGCCGGCCAACAACACCGGTGCGATTTGGAGGAATCGTTGCGCACCATATTTCTTGTGGAAATGAAACTTCGCGAGCAGAGCGCCGAAGATTTCAAGAACCAGCATATGTGGGAATGCGCCCGCCCCACGAATAATGCCATAGATGAACATGATGGGCAGCCCCACCCACCGGAACACAAGGAATGCAAATACCGTCAAGCCGCATACCAGGATAATCTGCGGAGGGTGAAATGCTTCTTGGAACATGGTTGTTTCACCTTCAGCGCCCATCGTGGCAGACCACATGATCATGTTGGACCGAACTTGCAGCTCCCACATTTTCTCGACGTAGGGAAATGTCGGCGATGGAATGGCATTGGTGTGCCACACAAAAGACCAAAAAAAGAAGCTGAAGACAAAAGCTAGGGGAACAGTCAATGCGCGTGCTTTAGCTTCACTCCAGAATCGTGTGCCGGTCAATTCAAGTTGGCGGAATATCTGTGCTTGACCAGCATCGCGTTCAGCATCAGTTTGCGGATCGATCGCCGGCGAAACCCAGACGTCCAGTCCTTTATACCCGCTAAGGATAAACATCCCTTCACGAATGAATGGAACCTGCACAGCCTGTCCGCATATACCGACAAGTCGGGCATTAAGATATGCCATCATGGGCGCATAAAGGAAGATATATAAAAGTAGAAATGTAATGAGCAGGGGCGTCGGATTTCGGATGAGCCAATAACACAGCAAGAAAGTGGCGATCAGGCACGTGATGTAGACCATGAAAGCAATCTTCAGCGGAAAATCACCGCGCCCAGGGGGTGTGGCAAGTCCACCTTGCAGCCTTTGGCTGCGCCCAGTGCCCTGCCCCTTGGCTTCACGCATGGCTGAACGGATAGCCGTAACCGTCTGAATCATACTGACCAGCATCAGCCCCAGCGCAATTCCCATGCCGGCGCTGAACCAAAAGTCCAACTGATTGGCGATTTGGGTATTGATTGTCTCCATCCCCTCTTTCCAGGTGTGTAGGACACCGTTGTGATAGAGGATTGGATTGACAATGATTGTGATGAGCACCCCGGCGGCGGCACCCATAACGGCCCAGAAAGGAACGACAAAACCAATCAGCACCAATGCAAGGTCAATTACCACGCCTAATGCAACGGCTGGCAAAATCCCTTTGAACATCGGTGTGAGTTCAATCCAAGGTAATGGAATCAGGGTGATTGGCCGGGCAAGCAATGCGCCAGTGACCAGGGGGATGAGGCTGTGGATGGCTGCGAACCCGGCACCGATAATGGTGCCGGTGGAAAATACCGTCCACCGCCACGACTGGCTCTTCTCGCCCGCTTCGACGAGAGCCATACTCCCAGCGGCACCAACAGAAGCCATCGGAAATGGCAGCTTTTCAATATCACTGGAAAGGCGAAAAAAGATATATCCGGAAACGTAACTTCTGATTACCCAAATAAACAGCAGCCCGACCATCAGCGAAAGGGGAAATACCCAGTCTCTGTGGAAGAAAGTGCGTTTGACCAATGCTTGTGAATCTGCAGCGGGCGCATACCACACTGGGAATTCCTGTGAAAAACCAGCTTCCCGCACAGCTTCTGAGCCAATGATGAATTGGCGGTAGATATATTCTCCCAGTGGTCCGCCAGCACTCATCGAACCGGCGACGCCGAGCAGAATGATCATTTCCTGTTTGCGTAGTGTGGTTAATGAGCGACGCGCTATCTCGGCGAACAAGATGAGGGTGACCCAGGACGCAGCAACATTCATGTTGCCACCTTGTAGAAGGCTCAGATAGATCGACCCCGGGATCATGACGATGCCACAGAACAAGGCACCGACCACGGCTTTCATGGTAAAGCCTTCCTCGAACTTATTCGGCACTTCGATGATGCCGCGATACAGTTCGAGTTCGGCGTCTTCCGAGATCGCCTTTGTCCGGCGTTTAAAAATTGATCCTAGCGCCATTCTAATTTCCAGTCCAGACTACACTTGCAGGTCACGTGCCTAGGGAAACGGCCATCGTCCCGCGGCCCATGCAAGGCCCATTTTCCGCCCGTTTGAACTGACCAGTCGGGCACGGGCGACCAAATCAGCATTGTGAAATCTCCATGGTGTACTTATTTTGCAAAAACTACGGGAACGAGCAATCTTGCCCCCTTTTCCGCCAGGTGTTGTTTACCCTGTTGTGGAAGGGCACGCCAGCTTAGCAGATGTCGACGTAACAGACGTACAAAGCGGTCGTTGGTTCGCCTCCAGGACGTTTCACTGCCACTTAGTTGCCTGATATCGATGGTAACCTGATAAATCGTTGGGTCCGAGGAGGGCTGTACCGACACCTTCACACTCTGGCTGACGCCTAGATCATAGGGTCTTAGCCAGACGGTTGTAGCAATCGTCAGTTCGGGTCTGGAGTGGACCCAATCCACCTGTATGTTTGGTGCGGAAGCGGAAAACTCACCGGAGGAGTCCTCCCCGTGGGCATCGAACCACGATCGGATAAACGGTACGGCGGCGATAATATCACGTCCAATATATGTGAAGGGTAGATCAAACCGGAGTTGCCCCGGCATTTGAGCCTGGGGTAATGTCCAGGAGATGTTTTCTGAAGGAGCTGCCACACGTGCCGCCTGGTATGCCGGCACGAAGCTGGAGACAATCACGGCCGCCATCAGTGTGAGGCTTACATAAATGGCGCTGCGGCTTGAATAGTTCATATCCAACCCCAAGAAACCGCCGCCAAGTTGCGAGATCCACTGCAAACTGAGGGCAAGGAGATAGCCACCTACCACGCCGATGATGGCGTACACCAAGCTCTCGGCAAGGAACAGGTAGAAGACATGTCGCGGTGATAATCCTACAGCCGAGTAGATTGAGATCTCTTTCTTGCGTTCGTAAACACTTCCCAGCATGGTATTGAATACGATAAACGATCCGACCAGTAGTGGGATCACGATATCGGCGTAGCCTTGTAGCCCGATTGAGCGTAACCGCGCACCGTAAAATGCAAGGCCATCGATCGCATAGCGGACAAATGTGGGTGATCGGTAGAGCATTTGATCGATCAGCTCACGCATGGAGCCATATGGCTGATTATTAAATAGGATTACTGCAGAAGTCTGTTCCTCCTGCCCCATGGAGCCCGACCAGCGTGGTAACTCTGAGTTGGCATTAAAGGGCAGCAAGATAACCTCGGATCCGGCAGTCCGTTCGACGGACACCTGTTGGCCGCCTTGCCCCGAGAATCGCTTGAATTGGGCGGCACGGCTACGTTTTTCTTTCGCCTCGCCTTGTTCTAACCCTGGCAGAAGGCTTTCCTTGTCGATGTCACGCAGGGCTTCAAGCTTTCGGCTGTCAAAAATACCATTGACAACTCGTCGCTGGCCGCGGAGTACGACACTTACGTTGCCTTGCTTCAGATGTGCCGGATCAATTCCCAGATCACCTGCCGTGACGTCGGAGATATAGCAAAATCCCGTATCACCATCTTTAAACCACTTTCCTCCTGGCAGTAAAATAGAGTCGATATTACTAATCAAGCGTTCTGCAGTTTGCAGATAGATGACACCTTTGTGTTGGGCATGGCGGATAGGGCCCTGTGGTGGCTTGTAACTTACAGTTAAATTATCAGCATAATATTTACGCCGACTGATTACCTTGGCCCGATCTTTGAATTGAAGCTGTGTAGCTCGGACATCACCACCTTCGCGCAAAATCAGCCCATTGAAACCAGATGATCCGACGGCGATCCGCCGATCCTTGAGTTGAGGGCGGGGGGCGGTGAAGCAAACGAGGCAGAAGCATATCAGCACCAAGGTTGCTACCGTGCAGGCGGTGCGAACCTTGCGCTTGCGCATGTTGTTAATCCCCAGTGTAAAAGCTGCACCTGCAGTTCCAAGATGTGTTGTGTCTGAGTCCCCAGCATCCTCTCCAGAACCTCCGGCTCGACGCAGCGTTCTCACCCGTTCAGCAAATTTGCCAAAGACGAACGATAAGATCATCAGGCAAAGGATGAAGATAATAAAACCAACCAGGACAACCAGTGAGGAGGAAAGCAGTTCATAGGCGGGGTGTGTGATACGAATAATAGCGAATACAAGGAGAAAGATTCCAAGCATTCCAGCCAATCGCGCACGAATATCGGGGAATCCAAATATGATTCGCTCGGCAAAAAAAGAAAATGGAACAATGAGAAACATGTACAGCATGATGCCACCCACGGCATCAAACACTGCGAGACGAACTTCCGGGTAGGCACGTACCGAAACCGACATCGAGTTGTTTAAGTTTCGAAAAGCGGCGCTGTAATCCTTTTGTCTGTAGGCTTCTAGCCCGCGTTCCAAGTAGTGTTCAGCACGCTGATTGAGTTCTACCGTGACATCGTCGTCCACGCCGGTACGTATTTGGTTCTTGATCCGTTCGGCATTGCTCATGGCCACACTTACCGCGGTATCCATGTCCTGAAAGACGATTCTTCGATCGTGGCCGGATAGATAACCAGGCCCCCAGAAATCTTCCATGTTCTCGCGCATACTCCAACTGTTTTCATTGTGACCCAGTGCAAACCCACGGTCGTTGAAACCCTTGATCCCAAATACGCGCGAGGGAATTTTGTTGCCTCCGGTCGGCAGGTCCTTCCACACCAAGTAGAAGCGATCACCTGGCGGCATAAAGATGGTGGCACCCTGTTCCCAAAACTCCGATAACGAGTACTCTGACGGTGGCATTCGGAATCGTGCATCCAGTACTTCAACGGTCACAGCGCGGCCTTCAGGATCAATTGTGCGGTAGATATCAGTAGGCGCAACACGCGCAAGTAAAATGGTCATGTCATTCGATTCGATTTCTTCATAAATCGATCCGCGACCTTCATTCCAAGTTTTTGTCGGGAATCGCTGGCCCTCGGGACCCAAATCCTTGGCGCCTGAAAGCTGCCCTGATACCTCATCAATCGTATAGGCTTCGGCTATAAACTGACCAGCGGTGTGGTGAGCAACGGCGGGAAATCGAAAAACACCATTGCGCGTCTTCTGCAGCCAATATTTCTGGCCCCCCATCGCCTTGTGGACGATAATTGCGTCAGGTACCCGTTCGCTGGGCAACAAAGAATTCGATGTGCCGGCGGTCATCACCTGACCCGAAAAATCTGAGAATCTTGTCGTGACACCTGCCAATGCCTTGCCGGGTCGATCCATTTGCTCAACACCGGATGCAACTTGCGCCGCCATGGCAGCCATCATCTGTGTGTGATTCGTGAGCGTATTGAAATTCACATGCCGGTCCAAGGGTGTTTGGTAGGTGTTGGATTGAGCATTGCTACTGAACAGGAATGCAGAATTTCGACTGTGGATTAGCAGGCCTTGCCAATCTGCTTCCAACCTGTGGGCAGCACGAAGTATTGCAGGGACCCACGAGCTTGGATGTGTTGACTCTTCTCGGTGTGTTTCTCGCCGTTGCCTTGTCTTTTGAACATTTACCAAATAATTTGGATAAAGCATGGCGTCGTTGGCATTCATGCCGCGCCACCGCAGCCAAGAAGCAACAATGGCATTCCTGCCACCTTCAAGCATGGTGCACAGTGTTATGTCGCCACCATAGCCCAACTGCCCGCCCTGGCTTGATGGTTCAAATGAGAAGTAATAGTTCTGCTCGAAGGGTCCCAATAGATCGGCAATTTGGATAGTATCCCGTTGGTACCGCCACTCTGCTTCTGCGTGCTTTACCATGTCTTGAACGGCAACGAAAAATTTACTCTGGATTTGGGCCTGTTCGAGGACGTCTTCAAAGTATTGCTTTACGTCACTCATGTCAGCGCTGATTGCAGATGCGGCACGTCGCCGCCGTTCCGAAGTCGCAATCAACTTGTCATAACTCTGTCCTGCCGTCGGTTGGTTGTCCGCTATCCAATGGACCCTTGCTCGCTCCGCTTCTTTCCTGGCTTGGGTCGCGTATTGCGTAATTAACCGCCTGACAACGGTTGACAAGGTGCGCTTAGTGCTCAAGCCATGTTCGGTCCAGAGAGCGGCTTCTTTTTGTTCATCCAACGCCCAGTAATCCAGCCCTTCGATCGCTGCGGCTACGGCTTGTGCCGTCAGCTTCTGTTTCTCTAGCTTTTGTAGTCGCGCGTGCAGCAAATCATAATTTTGCTTTTCGATACCTAACCCGCCGATTGCATCGGTCATCCGGCGTATACCTGCAGAAGCCTGATACCGCCCTGAGTGGGCTACAAAGATGGTAGTTCTTAGCAATCCACCACGTTGACCTGCCAATGCGCGGGCGATCGAGACCATTGATGCAAGGGAGCAGCCGTCCTGATAGCCGGGTGCCTGATCGGGTACCACGGACCAGGAGTCGGTGTTTGCCATTAACGTGACCGCTTCAGTACTCGGTTGGAGTGGATCCAAGATGCCGTACACATTGCGTGTTTCGCGGATTTCCCAATCAACCCGAGCCTCGATCCGAACATGTTTTCCAATTAAACTTTCCACATCACCCGTTACAAGAAACCGCGGCATGTCAGCCGGAAAGTCGAGGAACTTTTTCCGGTAAGCCAATGGGTCAGGACTGGACCGAAACAGTATGGCACTTGCGCCGAGCTTGGCGGTATCGAGCCATTCAAAACCATGCTGCATGGTGACCAGGGCGATCTTGTTTCGAATGTTGAGTCCATCGAGTTCTTCGAGTGTTCCCCCACCAACATCAATGACCGGTCCGGTGATTCCACCCGGCTTGGTCGTGCACGTGCGGACCAGATTGGGCCACATTGGCGAAATCGAGATATGGGGCAGTTCGTCGCCGTTTTTATCTATGATGCGACTGTACTTGGTGATGGGTACAGTCACCGGATAGGATTGAATCAGTACTCGCAGGCCTAGTCGCTTGAATTCCTCTTCGACCCATTTGGATACCGCCTGCTCCCGCGGGGTGCCTGATAGCCTTGAGGTTTCTTTAACGACTTCAGCGTGAAGCCTTTGCAGCTCTTTTTGGGTGATACTTTCATATAGGGCGTTAAAGTCAATAGTCTTGGCTAATTCGCCGCGTGCGCGAGCTTGCTTGGCGGGGACCCCATCTTGGCCCCAGAAGGCCACCAATATGGTGATGGCAGCCGAAACAGCGACCATGCTTATTGCAAGAACCACACGCATCTGTTTTACGCCAATCCCTCTAAGACCAGACTCCGGCATTGGACATTGCTTCAAGGATGCGCCAGATCAGTGTCGTCAGTAGATCGGAAACGAACACACCGACGAAAAACGGGCGCAGAACACGGCGGACCAGTTGGACCCCGCCAAAACGCAACCCCACGAATTTAACCGCCCATGCGACCGCTACACTCGACCATAAACTCAACATCGCGTGGGAAAAAGCCAACGCAAACCCTAGTGGATGCAAAGGGAATCCCAGCCAGATCAACCGCGCCAGCGCCAGTAAGCCTGTAATTGCGAATGAAATGCCCACCACAACCCAAGTGACATACTGTGGCTCAATAATCTTCTCTTTCACTTCTTCTGTAAGGATCTGGTCTTCGTCGGGATTTTCCTGGAAGTATTTTTCAACCTGTCTTTGGTCGCCTTCGATCAGGCCGGTCATCTGGTTAAATTCGCCTCGCTTCTCCATGACTTGGCGGGTCATGTTGAGTGAGCCGATGGTGTATCGCCAGGACATCGAGACAATCCCGCCAACGAATATCGAAATTAGAAAGCCGATGATCAGGCACCGCCCCATCTTTTTCAGCGGTACGCCCACTCGTGTTGCTGCCGCCATGGATTCTGCCAGCACCGGCGCGATCATCAGGAAAGTGCCCGTGTAAAGGAAATAAGCCTGGGCGGCGAAAACCAGTTGGTTCATGCCCCATAGCAGGACACCTCCGAAACCCATCATTAGATAAGTGGGCCATTGGATGATGAGGTAGGTTGTCGGAAGCCCAATTTCAGATCGAATACGTGCAGCTGATAACGCCAGCAGCATACATATCCCAATATAGATGAGTAAGAACCATGGGTTGATCTGTGCCAGTTGCGCAAACCAAACAATTAAAGCTACTGAAACAGCCAGGCCAATCACGGCCATTCGATAGGTTAGTGCTTCATCGGAATCATCCGCGGTGGATTTCAAAGAGAGTGCTTTGCGGAATACTTGCAGCAAGTGTTTTCGGGCGGCAATGACGCAGATCAGTGCCATGCATAGCAGCCCGCCGTAAGTCAGTAGCGATTGGTAGGGCCACCATCGATTAGATTGGTACCGTTCGGCAGCCGGCAAGGTCTTGAGGGGTGTAAAGTATCCGATGTAACGGTAGACCCATGCCAAGCCAAAGAATATGACGAGGCTGCGTAGCATCTCGAGACTCATAAAGAAGGCTACGGCAATGGCAAGTGGGCGCACATTTACTTCTAGAGGTTGTGCGAAATTTCGATGGTCAGTCACTTCCCGCAGCGGTCCAGCGGGCATAACATCAGCCACGCGGAGGTGCAGATTGACGAACGGAAGTTCCGGCCAAAATGCCTTGTTGGCGTATTGCAGCGATAGGTGAACGGCGCATATCACTCCCCCGATCCAGAATGGAGTGCTACGCAGAATCGTTAGTCGTCCCCGGTCATCGCCTTTTGTCAGATCCACGATAAACGTGGTCATCGGGAAGGCAAGTCGATCACCACGTTCCCATTGACGGTAAAAAATAGTGACCAGGCAGAACATGGCCATGAACATGGCAATGACCAGTAATCCCCATCTAAACAAGGGCTTGGACCATTCACGCCAAGGTGCTTTGCCGAAAAGCATGAATTTCACGTACTCAACCGGATTGCTCTTATCCGGCCGTAATCGCACTCGCATCCGATCGGCTTCGTTGAGTTGCTCCCATACCTCCGGTGTGGCTTCTTCGTAGCCCTCGAGGTATCTGGGGATCTGCTCGGTATCAATAATGGTAAAATCTTTTGCCCAGAGTTTGCCCTTGCCTTCAAAGCGAAGTTTGACGTAGAACTTGTCTTCCAGATCGCGAGGGACCTGATAATCGATCCGTCCTTTCGTCATGAATCGAAGCGGGGAGACAACTTCGACCTTGGTGCGTGTTCTAAGGATGAATAGTTCATATCCCTGCTCGGGGTCTACGCCGGCGGTCAATGTAACGACCGATGAAGATGACGGTTCATCTAAGCGAACACGAGCAAAGACGGCATAACGAGTCAGTGGCATTACAAACCGCTCGTTAGCCAGATTCTTGTCCAGTTCTAGAAGAAGCTCCGAGACATCGGTGTCCTGCGTATGGAGCATTTCAATGCACCGCCCGGCTCCATTAGGTCCATCGATGACCGGAAGCTTCTGGGAGCCATTGGAACCATGGAATGTCCAGCGAACGCCAGGTACCGGCGTGCCATTCACATCGACCTCTGGCCCCGCATTTTCAAGCCGGTCACCCAGGTTAGGCCACAGATCTTTTGAGATCATCATGGCGCGATCGAGATCGCGTGTACGGTGCATTTCGATCTGTGCGGGTACAAGATGGTTCCAAAATGCGCCGGTATTAATAGGAATACCAAGTACCAGAATGCTAAAGACCACAACCAATTCACCGCGGGCCACGTGCCAACTGCGGCGTAACATGGGTATTGCCGCGAATAGAAGAAGTAGTGGGACGAACAGCCCCATTGCCCCAGCTGGCGGCACGTCAGGCCGTGGCAAAGCGCCTGTGGGTGGTGGTGATCCGGAGAAATTGCCGATTTGCGATTCGGCTCCGGCATTCATATAGGTATCAATGGCTTCCGATGCCACGGCACCAATGACCAGTAGCGGCAGTGCTATCGCAATGATGCGCAAAACCGAAATGTGGTTCGAGTCTCCCCTCTGACTCGATTGCAAAGATTCCAAATCAGACTCCACCGAAACTCCGTTATCCATTGCAACTGGCACCGAGAACGATGTAGGTTACCAAATCCAACAGATGCGGTCTTGGCCCAAGAGAAACGCTCCAGCAGCAGGTAGATTTCAAGTCAATGAAGATCGCATGAACACCCACCGTTTTTGTTACTGAAAGCCACAATATGCAAAAGGGCCGCAGCACTTAAAAAGCACTGCGGCCCCTCGGAGCAATCAAATTGATGGTAACCGAACTTTGTCCAATAACCAAATGATTACCACTTTGCCAACACAAAAGCCGTGCCAGGATACGGTGTCCGGGGTATTTCGAATTTCATTTCGTGATGCGGAAGCTGACATCCTGCCCATACTGGCTGATGATGGTGACGGCACAGCGGCTGATTGGCTAGTCGTTATGTTTTGTGTCGTTGATGGAGACGGGGGGGGCGTTATCAATGGGCTGGGTAGTCCAATTGTTACCGAGACGCAATACAGCATTTCCGGGCGAATTGCCGCGAACCGTTACCATCCTGGGGGTACTGGATTCCCACAGTGGATGGTTATAGCCAATGTCTGTGACATTCAGGCCGAAGGTGTAGTCACCTTCGGCAAGGGGCAGGGGATCAAACCGATAGCGTAGGCGGTATGTACCCGTGTGTGGTGGTATTTTCATGGAGTGGGCAGTACTGGCAGTACCCAGATACAGGCCGCTAGCTGTTGCGATATTCAATTGAATACTGATATCCTCAAAGGCATCGCGTAAAATTAGATCAAATTCAATATCTGCCGGTTCGCCACAATCCAGTTCTGCGACCTCGCGTCCAGTTGCATCACATAATCGCAAGTTCTTGATCTCTGCCACCGCTGGCGAGCCGGATATTGACTTATTGTGGTCTTCTCGCAACGCCTCAATATAAGTCTTGATGGCACCATTGGTCTTCCCCTGATAGATCATCTTGCCGTGGTCAAGAACGATGGTATTGGGGCACAATCGGTTAACCTGGTCGAGCAAGTGCGAGATGAATACAACCGTGACATCAGATTGGATCAGTTTTTCCATGTGTTGGAGGCATTTATGGCGAAATTTAGCATCGCCAACGCTAAGCACTTCATCGACCAGCAGGATGTCCGGATCCATGTGCGCTGCGACTGCAAAACCCAAGCGGGCTTTCATGCCGGCGCTGTATCGCTTGATTGGCGTGTCAATAAACCTATTGACACCCGCAAATTCAATGATCTGTTCTTCCTTTTTTCGGATGGCCTCACGCTTTATACCGAGAATTGCACCATTGAGGTAAATATTCTCTCGCCCGGTAAGGTCTTGGTGGAATCCTGCGCCGATTTCGATCAATGCGGATAGTCGTCCGTTGATGGTGTAGTTGCCTCGGCTAGGTTTGAGGATACGTGAAAGGAGTTTGAGCATCGTGCTTTTGCCCGCACCGTTGGGTCCGATGATGCCGAGCGACTCGCCACGTGGAACCTCAAAACTGATATCGCGGAGAGCCCAAAATTCGCGGTGGGCCAACTCACTGGATTTAGCGGCACGGCCAATCAGCCGTTTTGTCACCGCTGGGATCAGATCACGTAGTGAATCGTGAAACTCGCCTCGGCGAAATTTCTTCCAAACGCAATTAACTTGTATTGCAGTGTCAGTCATTGCAGGTCATGCGTATTCGGCGAACATGGATTCCGCCTTTGTGAATAAAGCGTGGCCAAACACGATTACAACGGCAGTTACAACACCACTGTAGGCCAGAAACTTGTGAAGAAGAGGGTCGATATAACCTTCAAGTAGTACCATCCGCAATGCTTCGAGCGGGGGTGCAATGGGGTTGAATAACATCAACCATCCATAATTTGCATGAACCTCGGTGTAGGTAAAATAAACCAGGGAAAAAAGAATTCCGAATTGGAGTACAACCTGTACGATGTATTTGACATCACGAAATATGAGATTGGCGGCTGACAATCCAATACCGAGACCGGTCGCCATAAGGATCAGCGTTGCCAGCAGCACAGGTACCCACAGCAGTTGAATTGATATCACGATAGGTGATTTGTCGCCCCCCACCAGGACTAGAATCGCCAGTACGACAACCAAGCCTGTTAAGCTGATGGCAAAATCAAACAATGCAGACAGTGTGGCAGAAAGTGGAACGACTTCGCGCGGGAAGTAGATCTTTGTGATCAACTCCACATTCCCGATCAAGCTCGTCGATGCGGCACCAACAATGGCCGCAAATGCGAGCCAGGGCACTGATTTCACCATGACACCAACAATATCGGCTGCAACGGGAAGCGATTCTGACCGGTACCAGGACATCACAAGGCGAAACAGGATGCCTGATGTGATGGCCAAGACAGGCATGAAAAATGCCCATGCAACCCCCATTACGGCCTGTTTGTACTTGACTTGGATGTCGCGATAGGTCAGTGCAATGAGAAGTTCTCGATAAGCTACGATCTGTTTGATGGTGTTTAGTGGCATTAGACGATTTTTTTATGTGTATAAGTAAGGATCCGGGTCGTTGTCCAGGCGTGTGCCATGTTAGACTTGACTCCGATGTCGGTCCGGGATCCAGCTCGTGTTCCTTGCTGTGTCAGTATTGACGTGGAAGAGTATGTCCATGTTGAGGTGGCCCGGGGGGTGGTCGACTTTAACCAGTGGGACGATTGGCCTTCGCGGGTCGAGCGAAATGTTGATCTGCTTTTGACACTTTTTGATGCGTGTGGTCTGCGGGGTACATTTTTTATTCTTGGCCATGTGGCCCAGCGGCACGAATCGATGGTAAAGCGCATTGCACAAGCTGGCCATGAGATTGCCAGCCACGGTTCGAACCACCAGAGACTGCACCAGTTGAACACGGAAACATTTCGTGCCGATGTGCTTGCCTGCAAGAAACTGCTTGAAGATCAGACCGGCCAGCATGTGCGGGGATACCGAGCGCCAACCTTTAGTGTCGTCAGGCAGACAGCCTGGGCGATCGATGTACTGGTTGAGTTGGGGTTCGAGTACGACGCCTCTATATTTCCTATACGGCATCCATGGTATGGCGTGCCGACGACGCCGGTGAGTCCGTTTATGGTGTGTAATGGCAGTGGCTCGGCATTGCTGGAGGTCCCGCCACTGGTATATCGCCTTGGTTCCTGGAATCTGCCCGCAGCGGGCGGTGGTTACTTTCGACTGTTGCCACTTGTTCTGATGCAGTGGGCCCTGGCCCAGGCATGCCGACAGGGGCGACCAGCGATTTTGTATTTTCATCCTTGGGAGTTTGACCCCCAGATGCCACGCATGCCGTTGTCTGTAACTGGTCGAATCCGCACCTATACAGGTTTGCGACGGGCTCAATCGCGACTGGAGTGCATCATGCGTCGGTCCAGTAGGTGGAGTCCTATCGGCGATGTGCTTGGCGAACTGCGAGCCTTGGCGGATACGCATCCGGTTTTTGATCTGGCGCGGTGTGCAGTAACTCACAACTGAAGTTCCAATAATATTTTCGTTCTGTGTACCCGATGCAGTTGTTAGAAGTCCGGCTCCTGTTCTCATTTCGGTTCATTTTGATTTGATAGCCAGTAGCCAATACAGGAGAAAGAAGCCAATCCTGCTATGCAGTAGTATTGCCCTGGCTGCCCTTGATCAACTGGACCATTGGCTCAAGGCATTGACTCCAGTCATATCGTTTCTCAACCTGCTGGCGGGCAGACTGGCCTAATCGGGTTCGTAGAGCCCGGTCTTCAAACAACTGCCCAATCGATTTAGCCCATTGCTGTGGCGTTTTGGCAACAATCAAATGTTCGCCATCAATCACATCGACTCCTTCTGCGGCACCTACGGAACAGACCACCGCCTTGGCACAAGCCATCGCCTCCAGGATTTTATTCTGGATACCTCGGGCAATAAGCAAGGGCGCGATTACCACTGACGCCTGTGAAAGATATTCACGGATGTCAGGGACTGATCCGATTACCGATATGCCCTGTTCTCGATCAAGGTCACGGATTTTCTGGGTTGGATGACGTCCAACAATCAAAAATCGGGTCTTGGGTTGTAGCTGGCGAAGCAGCGGCATGACACAGCGGACGAACCAACACACACCTTCAGTATTTGGCCAATAATTGAGTACACCAACAAAGACAATCGTGTTGTTGTCTGCATCAGGTGTTGGGCGGAAGTATTCCAGGTCAACACCGTTATTGATCACGGTAACTTGTTTTGTTGAGTCAATGTGATTCTGGTATGCGTTGGCTTCGGCCTGAGTCGTCACCGCAATTCCATCGAACGCATCGTAGGTACCAGCTTCAATTCGTTGCAAACGACGCGCTTCAGTTACATACGCCCACCGCATTGGAGCCCAACTGTGCCTGGAAAAACTCTGCCACTTCAAGCTGTCAACATCAACCAGGTCAATGATATGTCGTGGTCGCTTGGTTATTGTGTTGGCATTAATCATATGGCGATGTGTCAACACGCGTGCATAAGAGATCATCCCGGTGCAGTAGGTCAAGATGGCATCAAATGGGTCCTGTTCATGCCACTGGAGGATCTGTTGTGCCAGGCCTGTGCGATAGTAAAAAGCGGATGTGGCGCAATTGCCGCACAGCATAGCCCAGATGCTGCGTAGTGTACTCCACCGGCTTGAGATCGGCATGATTGCCACACGCCGCGCCATCGTCGAAAGCAGTTGGTGGTGTTGTAGCCAAACGGACTCATCACTTGTGCAGGCAATTGCGAGATCAAATTTATCGTGAAGTGTACGCAGTATGTGATAGCTACGGATTCGATCACCTCGATCGGGTGGATAGGGCAATCGATGGGCAAGTACGAGTACACGTTGCCGTGGCGACAGTTCGTTCTGTATGGAAGTATTCGTCATCGTCTATATCGGATGGGTGTATTAATAACTATTGCCAAGACACAATATGTCATCAGTCAGGATTGGGCTGTGGCGATCCATGCTCCACGGCACTTTCTAGTAAGCGTAGCGGTAAAGATACTTCGGTGTCGTGTCGGTTAGATGTGTAAGTACGGCGCCGGCAATTTCGCAGTTTGATGCGCTGAGTAGTCGCTTGGCTCGATCAACCAGATCTTGTGGTGTTGTATTCATGCGGATGACCAACAGGACCTGATCGCAGATGGCACCCAGTATGCTGGCGTCGGTGACATTAAGCACGGGTGGCGTGTCCACAAATATGTGATCAAACCGGTCCTTCATTTGCTCAAGTACCTGAATCATGCGGGGGCTTGCAAGCAACTCAGTGCTCGTTGCATTATCACTGCCACCAGCGGGCATAAAACATAGATTGTCATAGTCCGTTGGATGGATGGCATCGTCGACCTTGTCAACTTCACCTTTTAATACATGTAACAACCCTGGGCATGCATCGCGATCCAATAGGTGGGGAAACGACGGGCGGCGCAAGTCGCCTTCAACTACAAGAGTCTTTTGTGTGCGCAATTCACTGAAGGTAATGCCCATGTTTAATGCCGTGACACTCTTGCCTTCATTGGGTGAGGCACTTGTAATCACAACAGTTTGTATACGATGATTGCGTATGCGGGCGAGCATTTGGGTTCGAATTGCACGGTATTGTTCGGTGATAATGCTGGCCCTGTCATGATGGGGGATTAACTCATTGGAGTAACTATTGGTGCTTGGTGGCCCTTCTTTATGCACGCGAGTGGATTTGGATGGGGTGGGGTCTAATTCAGCCTCCATCGTGTTTTGAGCACCGGCAGCAGCTTTGGTGGACTGCTCAATTGGTGATGCAGATGTCGGGTTTTCTTGGGGAGAAGTTGAACCGCCACCTTCACCGTTATAGGGCTTAACCTTTTTGTCCTGCTGGGCTCGATTCATGGCGTCATAGACGTCGCCCATGGTCCATCTCCTGCCCGGCGCCGGGTGGCGGCGCAGCGGCCATTATATCGGCTGGTTCGTCGTTAAAGTTAGGTAATATTTGGGAGATCGCGGCGGTAACAATCTGTGAGTCAACCAGATGGGTGTCTCGCGAGTACCCGACAAGCAGTGCGTTGTCGCAGATCAGATTCACCAATCGTGGTATCCCAGCGGCCCGTTCATGGATCACATGAAGTGCCTGCTGCGAAAAATCTACATCCAGCCGTTCTTTACCAGCACGCAGCAGGCGAAACTCAATGTAGCGGGCAGTCTCTTCAAAAGTCATGGGTTGAAGGTGTGTGTACATCACGATTCGTTGTATGAGTGGTGTTAGGCGATTGTGTTTGAGTATTTTACGCAGTTCAGGCTGACCGAGTATCAGCAACTGGACAAGCTTTTCGGTCTCGTTTTCGAGGTTGGTAAGCAGCCGAATTTCTTCAAACTCATCAATGTTCAAACACTGGCCCTCATCAATAATGACCACCAGATAGCGGCCTAGTGAATGTTGGTTTTCGATGTAACGACGGATCAGGGTTAGGAGGGTTGCTTTGTCGCATATGGCGGGGGTTTCAATGCCATATTCGATTGCGATCAGTTTGAGTAATTGATGAGATGACACCCGTGTGTTGTTAATCAATGCAACACGTGCATCTTGTCCCATACGCCGAATCAGCATACGGCTGAGCGTGGTTTTTCCTGATCCAATCTCGCCGGTTACCAGGGCAAACCCTTGACGGTTGCGGACGGTGTACTCCAGTTTCGCCAATGCTTCCTTGTGCTGCTCGGTTTCAAAGAAGAAGCGAGAATCAGGTGTGTTGTGAAACGGCGCACACGCCAAATTGTAGAATTCTTCATACATCGATGGGTTTAATGATCTCCATGCGGGCGCTTTGGGTATACATGAGTTTCATATCATCCGTAGCCAGGCATTCTGTTTTCTAGAGGTTGCCAAACAAGGCATCGCTGATTGTTTTAATGGGATGTGAAATCCACTGGCTATATTTTTGCGGTTCGGTAAGACTGGTTTGGACTAAGAAAATACTAATGCCAAGCAGTACGAGAATGGCCGTGGCTGTTGCCGGGACAATACCCCATCCAAATATTTTTCGTCGAAACATTTCGGTCGGTGTCATGATTTCGTTGACCGCACCTAAAACCGGCAGTTTCAGTTCATCGACGGCATGCTGGACATTTCGGAAAGAATGATCCAGTAATTCAGTCAGAATGATAACGGCTGTTGCAGTGCCCAATCCTATGATGACGGCGGCCAGAAGGATTTTTAGAAGCGTAGGCTCGCTGGGCATTGCGAATTCAGGTGGCCGGTCGATCACGCGGAGGCTGATGCCTTGGCGTGCTGCTGCTGCTTTGCGGGCTACCTGGGTGTCACGGTATCGCCCTTCCCAGAAGGCGAGTTGTGTTTTGTATTCTTCGATTTTGCGTTTGCATGTCAGGTATTGATTCCGCAAAGGGAAAAAGTTTCGCTTGCGTACCTGGTAGATCATGATCTGGTTATTTACATCACTGAGTTGCTGTTCAAGACCGACCAATTCACCATTCATCGCTTCTATACGCACCTCGGTTTCGATTCGCGTTTGGTTAAGTTGTGGTTCAGAGGCGACCTGTACACTCTGCACGGTGTCCTGCATCGTCGCTTCGATTCGGGAAATTTCGGCTTTGGCCCGTTTGACATCAGGGTGTCGGTCCTTCTTCGGTGCAGCTCCACCTGTACCCGTGCGCAGCCCATACAACTCATTTGCCAATTGTTCCACACGTACACGCAGAACAGCAAGCTTTGGATTTTCTTGATCAACTGGAAAAGTGATCATCTCTGGTTGGTCTACAACCCAGGCTCTAAGTGATTCACGTTCCTGGAGGCGAACAGCGCGGTTCTGTGCAAGAGTAGCTTTTCTGGCTTGTAGCTGGGTGATTTGGGCATCCAGGCTCATCGGGTCTTCAGGGTTTAGCCCTGGATTGTTTTCTTCAAAGCGCAGCCTTTCGATCTCTTTCTGATTCATCAGTTCACTGTATTTGTCGACCTGCTTACGAAAAAAGTCGCTGGTTTCTGCCAACTGGACATCAAAAAGACTGCTTGCTTTTTCAATATAGTTATCGACGAGCCGGTTGGTGACCCGAATAGCAACATCCGGAATAGGGTCGGTATAGGAGATGCGAACGCGATCGATGCTGTTGTTGCGGGTGATGTAGTTCACGCCCACTCGGTCTGCCATTTCCTTGATCATTTTGTTTTTCAGGATCTGTCCACGCTTGGTTAATTCACCATCGGCTGTGAATTCCAAATCATGAGTCAGTCCTTCATCATCAATCACCTGCGATATGGCCCGGCGGCTGGTCAAGTCCTGGCGAAGCAGTGAGCGAATGGGTTTGACTGCGCTGGTCGCAACTGGCGAGTTAATCTGTTCGGTGGCGAGTTGTGTGCGCACTTCAACAATAGCGGGTGCCGTATACTTGCGCTCCCAGTAATGGCTGGCAATAATCACGGTAACTGTTACTGGGACCGATACAAAGAACAACTTCTTCTTGTGTCGCAAGACAATGTCGAGCCATTCACGCAAATTGGTAGGTTTATGCCAAGCCATGGGTCATGCGTTCCGAATCGGATCAGGTTCTCAAGTCCGCCGCTCTATACCTGGGGGCTTGTTAGAAGTCATTCAGTTGGCCAGGAGTGGTCGTTGCGTTGAGCACCGGTTGTATTGGGGCCAACAAGTTCTGCGTCACTACCCCCACAGCGGCAAGTGGGTTAATTGGAATCCATACAATATCGCCTTCTTCAAGGACGGCGTTGTGTTTGAAGTCACCGGTTTCGATCATTGCTTTTAGGTTTACACTCATGCGGTGGATCAACTCGCCTTCCTCATTGGGACGTAGCAGTGCCGCCTTCTCGGGCCATGACGTTCGTGGTAAGCCAGCTGCCATGACGGCTGAAAAAACGGTATCTCGACCGGTGAAGGACCGTGGTCCTGTAGTTGTTTCCCCGGCCATGTAGAAGAATTTAGAGTTGAAACCGGTAACTTGAACTTGTACCTGAACATCTTCATAAAAATCAAGGATCTTTTCTTGGATTTCATGGGCCAGATCCGTGGGTGTTTTACCGGCGGCAATAACGTCACCCAATAAGTGGAGTGTGATCGCGCCGTCTGGCCGCAGGCGTTGTGATATACCATCAATTTCTGTCGCCCCGGGCGCCACGATGAGAATCGTGTCCGGTGGTTCGATGACATAGGCCTTCTGGCTATGGGTTTGGCGTGGAGTGACCACAAAATGGCCGTAATCTTTGTAGTGGGGTACACAGCCCATGGCTGAAACCCCCAACAGAATCCAGATTGACGACATCCCACCAAGGAAGCGACGGCTTGAATGAGCCACCTTGTGTCTCCTCATCGGCAACCCCAAGTAACACCATACCATTCTGATGGTTACGTCGGCTCTGCTGGCTATGTTCCTGAAGTCACTTGCCGTATCGAAATGCTTGATTTCAGCCAATGAGCTGTGGAGGAGACTGCCCCAGAACAGGTTTTAGTGTCCCGGTATCCCCCTATAGCGAGACTTCGTTCTCATTTACCCCATTTTATTACCTGGAAAGACTTATCGGGCGCCCCGATCATTCAGTTTCCTAACGGTGGCCAGCAATAGCCTGCAGTCCAGGCCAAGGCCTACACGTCCGATATAATCCAGATCGTATTTAAGCTTACGACGTACGGAGTCAAGATCAGTGTCGTAGCCATTATAGACTTGGGCCAATCCGGTCAGCCCTGGTTTGATAGCCAAGCGTTTTTCAAAATCAGGTAATTCACGGCTTAGTTCTTCGAAGAGTTCTGGCCGCTCTGGTCGTGGTCCGACTAAACCCATGTCACCACGCAGGATATTGAGCAATTGAGGCAGTTCATCCAAGTGGCTGCGACGCATCCACCGGCAAATGGGAATCACACGTGAGTCATCCTCGCCGGCCCGTACGGCTCGGCCGTGCGCTTCTGCGTTCATGTACATCGTTCTCAGTTTGAAGATGGAAAACAGCCGCCCGTTATGTCCCACGCGTGCTTGTTGATACAGGACCGGACCGCTGGGATCTGCCAGTTTGATTAACACAACACACAGCAGTATCACCGGCGAGAACAGGAAAAGAGCTGTCGTGGCTCCGCCAATATTCATGAATTCTTTAAAGATACGGAACTGGCGACGGGCAATTTCAGCCAGAATGCTGCTTCCGCCGATCCCAACCATAACAACCGTTATCGGCTCTGGCATGCTATCTACCCTCTGGTTTGAACCTGATTAGATTGCCGTAATGACATTCTCCCGTTATCCCCACGATAGCCCACTTAAGTACTAATGTGCCCCGTTCCACTTGAGCCGTTTACCTTATATGACAACTGCTTTAAGTGTTCGGGGGCCAACATTATCCTCTCCTCTTTTGCTGGATATGTAACTGTTGTAACTCTACCCCTCTTTATGGTTTAGTCAACCTTTAGCGACCGTTATGCCGGTTCCTGCCAGCCCATCTAGGTCCCTATAAAAGATCTGATTTCGGTGGGATTTTCAACCACGTGTCTTCTAGCCGGCAGCCACTTAATCAGTGGCAGAGGTCTCCGGGTAGACCATCGGCTCGGCGAGCCCTCCCGAATATAGACGCGGAGAATTCGCCCAAAATTAAAATGTCTAACGACCCAAAGTAAAAGGAACGAAAGCCGGTTAATGACCAATAACTGAGTCGATTTCCGGAATTAGGACGGTAGCATCTATCTTGGGGAGGACTGCTGCTGCGTAGGGATAGGTCATAACCTGCGCAACAACTTGGTCAGGCCCTGGTTGGTTTGCCGTGCCCTGAACATAAAGTGTGCTTCCGTGCTGACTGGCACTAATAAAGGTTACCCAATAACCCGCGGTGGGCTGTTCGCCAAGGGCAATAACCACGACCGTTTCATTGTCAAAATCAACCGATATTTGGCCTAACGGACCACTTCCAATTGCTTCAAGTTCGTCTTGGCTATTCACAATCCACTCCGCTGGCTTTGGCATTGCGGCATCGGATCCGGCGTGGGTGCGCAAGACCGATAATGCGTTGGTTGGCTCGACCTGGGTTGCCGGGGCAATCGTTGATTGGCAGCCTGTAAGCAATCCGGCGCTCACCCAAAGTGCGACAACCAATGGTTTGAACTGATTCATGGCTTCGATCTCCTATTGGTTCATGCTGGCAGTTTACTATACCCGATCAACTCAGATCTTGCGAAGGTTCATGCCATGGAACGGTCGGCCCTCTCGGCGATACTTTCGCTCAAAGTTACTGCCGACCCATTCGCCCCCGACGGCTGATTGGGGGCCAGAGAATGGTAGCCGCTCATACAAGTCGGCCGTTCGTGTACTGTGTTTGACCATCCACTCATAATAGCCTTGGTGGTCGGTGGCGATACGAATGACGCCGCTGGCTTCCAAGGTCCGATGTGCCTGGCGTAAAAAGGGCTCTTGGATGAGCCGTCGCTTGTGGTGCCTTTTTTTTGGCCATGGATCTGGGAAGTAAATGTGTATCTGCTGAAGGCAGCTATCCGGTACATAGTTGCGGATAAAAGAGGCTGCTTCGCAGCGAATAATTCTCACATTGAGTAAACCTTGTCGCCTGCACCGATCTGCCGCATACCGCCAGAATGCTTTGGCATATTCGATTGCGATGTGATTGTGGTTCGGCACGGCCACCGCCTGCTGGACAATAAAGGTCCCCTTCCCACAACCAATCTCTAGTTCCAGTGGGCAGGAATTTGAGTTGTCATTAAACCAAGCATGCAAGTTAATTGGGCCATCATCGAGCGGCGGCAACTCGTCATCACTAACCCCGATGGATCCGATGTTTAGAACTCTACCTCGCCCGACGGAAAAACTCATGGTGTGGTTGCGTCCTTATTGCTTCACCTTACGTCCTGTAGTGGGTCAAGTATCCCGGCACATATCAATAGTAACCAGCTGCCCCGCGATATCCCATTGTGGTTAAACAGCGATCACGATGACTGGGCGGTTGTCACGGGGTTTATAGGCATTGTTGAGGTGAAATAACAACCCACATGCAATGCGGTCGTCTAATTGGGCAGCTTTTTTTATTGTCAATGCCAAACTACTATCTGGCTGGTAAACTTGAAATCTACCTAACTTCGGAGACGATCCGATGCGTATTACGCTTCCCGATGGCACTATTCGAGAATATGACCAAACCGTTACCGGCGCAAACGTCGCAGCCGAAATTGGTGCGGGATTGGCTAAAGCGGCGATTGGTGCCAAGATTAACGGGCAGTTATGCGACCTCAATCAGAGCATAGATCATGATTCGACCCTGGCAATCGTGACGAAACCTCGACTTGACAAGAAGGGTAAGACCCGGGGCGATATGGATCCTGATGCCCTCTACCTGCTTCGCCATTCCTGTGCCCATGTGATGGCCGAGGCGATTCAGCGTCTGTGGCCGCAAGCAATATTGGCGTATGGACCACCGCTAGACAATGGGTTCTATTACGACATCGCACTCGACACCCCAATCAGTTCGGATGATTTCGAAGCGATCGAAATCGAGATGAACAAAATTATCGAAGAGAATCGTCCTTTTACGCGTTATGAAATGTCGCCTGAAGAAGGGCTTGCTAAACTTACTGAAGAAGGCAATAAGTACAAGATTGATAATGCCCAGCGGGCTCTTGATGGTGGATCTGAGACATTAAGTTGGTATGTCACGGGCGCCCAGGGTTGCTGGGAGGATCTATGCATGGGGGCGCATGTTCCTTCAACCGGTACGATTCCCGCTTTCAAAGTGATGTCGATCGCTTCAAGTTACTGGCACGGCGATGTTACGTCCGATCGGTTCCAGCGGATATATGGCACAGCATTCTTCGGCCACGGCGATCTTGATGATCACCTTGAACTACTTGAGCAAGCTAAACAGCGCGATCATCGTGTGATTGGCCAGAAGCTTGGTTTGTTTGTGATTGACGAGTTAGTCGGCCAAGGTCTTGTTCTTTGGAAACCCAAAGGAGCGCTTGTGCGCTCATTGCTCCAAGACTTTCTTCAGGCAGAGTTGCTCCGACGCGGCTACCAAGTCGTTTACACGCCACACATTGGGAAAATCGACCTCTATAAAACCAGTGGCCACTTCCCATACTATCAAGATTCCCAGTTTCCACCGATCCAGATGCAGGATCATGTATCAGGTGGTGAGGAGCAGTATCTATTAAAACCAATGAACTGCCCCCATCATGTGCGGATTTACGCGAGCGAACCGCATAGCTATCGCAACCTTCCGGTTCGCTTGGCAGAGTTTGGCACCGTTTACCGTTTCGAGCAGTCGGGGGAACTCACAGGCATGACACGTGTGCGTGGATTTACACAGGACGACGCGCATATTTTCTGCACCCAGGATCAAGTTAAAGAGGAATTTGCTGCAACGGTTGAATTGACGCAGTTCGTATTTAACACATTTGGATTTGAGGATGTATCAATTCGCCTGTCGCTCCGCGATCCCGATAGCGATAAATATGCAGGTGATCCGAAACTTTGGGATCGCGCGGAGCGTGAGTTGCGTGAAGTGTTGAGTGACATGCAGATTCCCTATACACAGGAACTGGGTGAGGCGGCCTTTTACGGACCAAAAGTGGATTTTGTCGTCAAGGATGTTATTGGTCGCAGTTGGCAACTGGGCACGGTACAACTTGACTATAATCTTCCCAAGCGTTTTGAACTGGAATATGTCGGTGCGGATAATGCCACCCATCAGCCAGTCATGATCCACCGTGCCCCATTTGGGTCCATGGAGCGATTCATGGCAATCCTGATAGAGCATTACAACGGAGCCTTTCCGCTTTGGCTGGCACCTGAACAGGTCCGGGTTTTGCCGATTAGTGACAAATTCTTGGGTTATGCCAAGGAAGTGTCCCGAGCCTTATCATCGGAAGGTCTTCGTGTTCATATTGATGATGCCAATGAACGGGTCAATGCCAAGATTAAAGTTGCACAGGATGACAAAGTGCCTTACATGCTGGTTGTTGGTGGGCGTGATGCCGAGGCGGGTACGGTGAGTGTTCGTGACCGATTGCGGGGTGACCTGGGCCCAATTCAACTGCCTGAGTTTATGCGTTCAGTGCAGGTTGAGTTGTCTACACGGGGCCAGTCAGTCGTTGAGGTTGTATAAGGGATATTAAAGATGGTCAAACAAGTAAGTAAATCATCAAGTATTGAGCCAAACCTCAAGCATGCCGTTACGCTGGTTACAAAAATGATGGCCATTCCCGGTAAGAGCGGCCAAGAAATGTCCATCATGAACTTTATCACCCAGAAGTTGCGGGGTGCGGGGTTGCCTGCCAGTGCAATTAAGTATGATCGTGCACACAAACGCAGCCATATCAATGGCGAGGTCGGTAATCTAATTGTGAAAATGCCTGCAGGGGCTGGGCGTCGATCGGTGGGAGCCGCACGTTTATTAACTGCCCACGTAGATACAGTGCCTCTTTGCGTGGGCAGCAAACCCACACGACGCGGTCGCTGGATCCGGTCAGTTGATCCAAGTACTGCCTTGGGGGCTGATAATCGCAGTGGTGCAGCGGCATTGCTGTCTGCCGCAGTGACCATGCTGGAACGTAAACTGCCCCATCCGCCAGCTACTTTTGCTTGGCTTATCCAGGAGGAAATTGGATTAATTGGCGCTAAAAATGCATCTCTTCGTGATCTGGGTCGGCCGCGGCTGGCATTCAACTATGACAGCGGCCAGCCCGCAAACCTGATCATTGCGGCAACTGGTGCTTACCGTATTGCAATTGAGGTGGAAGGCGTGGCTAGTCATGCAGGGGTTCACCCCGAACTTGGCGTGAATGCAATCACCATCGCTTCGATGGCAATCGCGCAGCTTCAAAAGGATGGTTTTCTCGGCACCATCCACAAGGGACAACGCACGGGTACCAGTAATGTTGGCATGGTGCAGGGGGGCGAAGCCACCAATGTTGTGACACCTCATGTAAGCTTACGGGCCGAGGTGCGCAGTCATAACCCACGATTTCGTAAAACAATTCTGAATCGTTTCAACGGTGCCTTTGAGCGTGCTGCGAAATCAGTTCGCAATGAACTTGGTCAGGCCGGAAAGGTGCGATTTGAATCCCAGTTAGATTACGAAGCCTTTCGCCTGGGACGGCGTGAACCATGTGTCGTTGCGGCGCAACGCGCTGTTCGTTCAGTGCTGGGCAAAGAACCTGTTCTCGTGGCGGTTGATGGTGGTCTCGACGCCAACTGGTTGACGGCACGTGGCATCCCAACGGTTACGATTGGTGCTGGGCAACATGGAGCGCACACGGTTGGCGAAACATTGAATGTAACTGAGTTTGAGCAAGGATGTCGTATCGCTTTGCGCCTAGCTACCGGTACGGAAAACGATTAACCCTATCCACCTTGTTGTAGAGAATCTCCTGGGGTTGATGTTTTCCGCCAGAGACCTGGTGCAATTAATTCTCAGGCAATCGGGTGTCAAAGCGCACGGAGTTGGTTGTGCGCCACCGCACCGCTATGGAAGCGTGGTTGATCCCATGAGATACCGGTCACATTCTCTTGCTGCCAAGCGACCTTCGTTAATGGCCCAAACGACAAGGGATTGTCCGCGGCGGCAATCGCCAGCTGCAAAGATCCCTGGCAAGGATGTGGTGTGTTGACCGTGTTCTGCTTTGAAGTTAGAGCGTTCGTCAGTTTCCATTCCCAGTTTCTCGGAAATAACTTGCTCAGGACCGAGGAACCCCATTGCCAATAAAACAAGTTGGGCGGGATAAACCTTTTCTGTGCCAGGCAGTTCCTTGGGCGCAAAGCGTCCGGTGTCGTCTTTGACCCATTCGATGAGCACGGTGTGGAGCTCTTGGAGTTGGCCGGCTTCATCGCCGACAAATTTCTTGGTCATGATGCAGTACTGACGCGGGTCGGATCCAAAGGCTGCTGCGATTTCCTCTTGGCCGTAGTCGAGGCCATAAACTTTGGGCCATTGAGGCCATGGATTATCAGGTGACCGTTCGTCAGGGGGCTTGGGAAGGATTTCAAGCTGGACGAGACTGCGACAACCCTGTCGTATTGAAGTGCCGACGCAATCGGTGCCAGTATCACCGCCGCCGATTACGATCACATCTTTGCCTTGCGCATTAATGTACTGACCATTGGCGTGCTTGGAATCAAGCAGACTTTTTGTGTTGGCATGCAGAAACTTCATGGCAAAGTGTATTCCGTTTAGATCGCGCCCTTCAATCGGTAAGTCACGTGGCTTTGTCGCACCGGTGCAGAGGACGGAGGCATCAAAGTCGTTGACGAGACTGGTAGCGGGCAGATCTTGCCCGACGGCTGTGTTGGCAATGAACTGCACACCCTCTTCCGTCATAAGGTCAACCCGGCGTTGAACCACGCGTTTGTCCAGTTTCATATTGGGGATGCCATACATGAGCAATCCACCAATTCGATCATGGCGTTCGTATACGGTAACCGTATGCCCGGCATGATTAAGTTGTGCAGCGCATGCTAGACCGGCCGGGCCAGAACCAACCACGGCCACCTTTTTGCCGGTGCGTTGATTGGGCGGATTGGGTTGCACCCACCCTTCCTCGAAACTGCGGTCTATGATTGATACTTCGATGTTTTTAATGGTGACCGGCGGGTCATTGATACCCAATACACACGACCCTTCGCATGGCGCCGGACACACGCGGCCAGTGAACTCGGGAAAGTTGTTGGTCTTATGCAACCGGTCAAGTGCTTCGCGCCAATGGCCACGGTAGACCAGCTCATTCCATTCGGGGATAAGATTATTGATTGGACAGCCAGCGGCCATCCCGTTGATGAGTGTGCCGGTATGACAGAATGGCACGCCGCAATCCATGCAACGTGCTCCCTGGTCCGCAAGATCCTTCTCTGGCATGTGATCATGGAACTCATTCCAGTCCTTGATCCGCTGGGTGGGGTCGCGATCAGTGGGTAACTGTCGCGTGAATTCCATAAATCCGGTGGGTTTACCCATGGTTGATGAACCTACAACGTGGCCTTGACGGCGGATGATTCGACCTGTTTTTCTTCTTTCATTTGATCCAGTGCTCGCTTGTAGTCAACTGGCATTACCTTTACAAACCGTCCTAGGCAGTTTGGCCATATAGAAAGAGCCCGTTCAGCTACGACCGATCCTGTATGTTTGTAATGAAGTTCAATGAGCTTGTTTAATTGTTGTGCATCCGGCTCATTTTCGATGCGTTCAAGTTCGATAGTATCCAGATTGCAGTTGGCGAGGAACTCTTCACGTTCATCCCAGACATAAGCAACTCCTCCGGACATGCCAGCCGCGAAGTTTCGTCCGGTTGGACCAAGTACGACCACAACCCCTCCGGTCATGTACTCGCAGCCATGGTCGCCGACACCTTCGATGACGGCTTGTGCGCCGGAATTGCGTACGGCAAATCGTTCTGCGGCAAGGCCGCGGAAAAATGCTTGGCCATGGATTGCCCCATAGAGCGCAACATTGCCAATGACGACCATTTCTGAGGCGACAAACGTTGATGCAGATGGTGGGTAAATAATAATCTTACCGCCTGACAAGCCTTTCCCGACATAGTCGTTTGCGTCACCTTCAACCTCTAGTGTGATCCCCGGTGCGAGCCATGCACCAAAACTTTGGCCAGCGGACCCGTTGAACTTGATGTGGATAGTATCGTCTGCAAGTCCATCCGGGCCGTAACGCTTCGACACCTTGTGGCTGAGCATCGTACCCGTGGTGCGATCAGTATTCTCAATCGGCAGATCAAGCCGGATGGGGCGGGCATGCTTTAATGCACTGGCAGTCATGTCGATAAGCTTGTTGTCTATGACCTTGTCAATGCCGTGATCCTGGCTGATGGTACAGCGCACTTCGACTGCGGGATGCGGTTTTTCTGCAGGAGTCAGGATCGGCGTTAGGTCTAGACCCTTGGCCTTGTAATGGTCGATGGCGTCGTCGGTGTCAAGGCAATCAGCCCGCCCAATCATGTCATCCATTTTGGAAAACCCAAGATCCGCCATGATCTGACGAGCTTCTTCGGCGACCATAAACAAGTAGTTGACGACATGTTCTGGCTGGCCAGCGAATTTTTTGCGAAGTGCAACATCTTGAGTTGCGATACCAACTGGGCAGGTATTGAGGTGGCATTTGCGCATCATGATACAGCCGAGGGTAATAAGCGGTGCGGTGGAAAACCCCATCTCTTCAGCACCCAGCATTGCAGCCATTACGACATCCCGCCCCGTCTTAAGCTGGCCATCGGTTTGCAGTACGACACGTGATCGCAAGTCATTGAGCACGAGGGTCTGGTGCGTCTCGGCGATGCCTAGTTCCCATGGCAAGCCAGCATGCTTGATGCTGGTGATTGGCGAGGCGCCCGTACCACCGGTATCCCCAGAAATTAGAATGTGGTCAGCATGGCCCTTGGCGACTCCGGCTGCAATTGTGCCGACGCCGACTTCAGACACCAACTTGACGCTTACACGAGCTGAGGGATTTGAGTTCTTCAAATCAAAGATCAATTGCGCTAGATCCTCAATAGAATAAATATCATGGTGCGGCGGTGGGCTGATCAGGCCAACTCCTGGAGTCGAGTGACGCGTTCTGGCAATAATCTTGTCTACCTTATGGCCGGGAAGCTCACCGCCTTCGCCGGGTTTAGCGCCTTGGGAGATTTTAATCTGCAGTTCATCTGCGTTAGTTAGGTACCAGCTTGTGACACCAAAACGTCCGGAGGCAACCTGTTTGATGGCAGATCGCTTTGAGTCGCCATTGGGTAGTGGTTTAAACCTTTCATAGTCTTCACCGCCTTCCCCGGTATTGGATTTGCCGCCAATGCGGTTCATGGCAACAGCCAATGTCTCGTGGGTTTCCTTTGAGATCGAGCCATAGCTCATCGCACCGGTACAAAACCGCTTGACTATTTCAGATGCTGGTTCCACCTCTTCGAGCGGAATAGACGTGCCCAATTTCTTAAACTTAAGCAATCCTCGCAAATAGCATTCGCGTGTGTTCTGCTCATTGACCATTTGGGAAAATTCAATGTAGGCACGTTGATCACCGGCCCGAGCGGCCTGTTGCAGGGCGGCAATTGCCTGGGGGTTCCATGCGTGTTTTTCGCCGGTGCGACGGTAATGAAACTGGCCGTCATTGGGCAGTACAGGCAAATGCTGCTGTTCTTTTCGAGTCGGATAGCCGATGTTGTGGCAGCGGATCGCCTCTTGGGCAAGTACTTCGAAGCCAACGCCCTTAATGCGGCTTGGCGTACCCGAGAAGCAGCGGTCAACGACTTCTTCTGCCAGCCCCACCGCTTCAAAGATCTGGGCGCCCTTGTAACTCTGCAGGGTCGAGATCCCCATTTTGGCCATTACCTTAAGCATGCCTTTGGCGACACCCTTGCGATAGCCGGCAACAATCTTTTCATCGGTCCATGATGCAGCAAGTTGGTCGTCGCGTTGGCACTGCCAGAGGGCTTCAAAGGCGGCGTAGGGATTGATTGCGTCAGCTCCATAGCCGATGAGCAAGCAATGGTGATGTACTTCGCGAGCTTCGCCGGTTTCAAGAATAATGCCAATGCGAGTGCGTTGCTCGAGTCGTACCAGGTGATGGTGAACTGCACCACATGCGATTAGTGTTGGAATCGGAACATCATCGGCACCAATGTTTTGATCGGAAAGTACGACCAGGCTGTAGCCATCAGCGATGGCTTTTTCAGCCGCGTTGCAAATGCATTCCAGGGCTTTGACGAGCCCATGACTGCCTTCGGCCTTTGGCCAAGTAATGTCAATTGTTTTTGCACGCCAGCCCTGATGTTCAATATTCTTAAGTGCATCCAATTCTTCATTTGAAAGAATTGGATGCGGCACCAACAGGCGCTGGCACTGATGCTCGGTGGTGTCGAGAAGGTTTCCCTCAGGTCCGATGTAGCACTCGAGCGACATGATGACTTCTTCGCGAATGGAATCGATAGCCGGATTTGTCACCTGCGCGAACAATTGTTTGAAGTAGTCGTAGACAAGGCGTGGCTCATCCGAAAGACAGGCTAGGGCCGCATCATTTCCCATCGATCCTACTGGGTCACGTGCTTCGGTCACGATCGGTTTGATCATGAACTGGAGTGTTTCGGTCGTATAGCCAAATGCTTGGAGGCGTGGTAGTAGCGTGTCAGGGCGGAAACTTTGCAGGGCCTGGTTGGAGACAAGATCAGCCAGTGCGATCCGCTGGTTACCCAGCCATTGCGCATAGGGTCGGCGGGTTGCAATTTTGTGCTTCAACTCGGCGTCATCGATGATGCGCCCTTGTTCGAAGTCGACCAGGAAGATCTTTCCGGGTTGTAGCCGGCCCTTGATCTTGACTTTTTCTGGCGGTACTGCGAGTACTCCTACTTCGCTGGCCATGACGACGAGGTCATCATGGGTGACGTAATATCGGCTCGGCCGAAGACCATTGCGGTCGAGCACCGCGCCGATGTAGTGCCCGTCGGTGAACGCAATTGATGCCGGCCCGTCCCATGGTTCCATTAGGCATGAGTGGTACTCGTAGAATGCCCGCTTCACGTCTGGCATTGACTCATGGTTCTGCCATGCCTCAGGAATCATCATCATGACCGCTTCCTGAAGGGTGCGGCCGGTCATCAGGAGAAATTCCAGGACATTATCGAAAGTTCCCGAGTCCGAGCAGTCTTCTTCGACAACAGGAAACAATTTATGTAAATCTTCACCAAACAGTTTGCTGGCCACCATGCCTTCTCGTGCATGCATCCAGTTCATGTTGCCCCGCAGGGTATTGATTTCTCCATTATGCGACATGAAGCGATTAGGCTGTGCGCGGTCCCAAGATGGGAAGGTGTTGGTACTAAATCGTGAGTGGACCATTGCCAGGTGTGTCTGGTATTCACGGTTCGTCAGATCAGGGAAGTAAGGCGTCAATTGCTCGCTGGTGAGTTGACCCTTGTAGACCAGCACCTTGGTTGAGATGCTGCAGATGTAAAAGAGCTTGGCTTGCTCCAGGTTACTGCTGCGTAATTCGTGGCTAGTTAATTTATTAATCAGGTATAACTGGCGTTCTAGTTTTTCACCCGCAACGCCCTCGGCTCCGCCAATAAAAACCTGTTCGATGGCGGGTTCGGTCAATCTGGCAGATGGGCCGATGTCAGCGGCGTCCGCATCGGTGGGAACTGGGCGCCACCCCAGAAGTTTTTGGCCCTGCGCCGCGATGATTCGTTCGACGACTTGTCGACAGTGTTCGCGTTGTGCGGTATCGGGTGGGAGGAACACCATCCCCACCCCATATTGACCGGGATCTGGCAGGGTAATATTCAGATTATCTTTGACCGCTCCGGCTAAAAATTCGTGTGGCAGAGCGGTGAGGATACCAGCTCCATCCCCAGTGTTGGCTTCGCAGCCACAAGCGCCCCGGTGGCTCAGGTGATGAAGGACCTCGATTGCATCTACAACCATTTGATGGCTGCGACGCCCTTTGATGTCAGCAACAAAGCCAACGCCACAAGCATCCTTTTCATATGCAGGGTCATAAAGACCAACCTTTGCTGGTCCCCCTTTAGCTTTTTTCAGTGTCAATGGTTGGTGGCTCAAGGTGGAGGTTTTCGGGGGATGGGGGAGGGTCATACCTTAACTCCCGCAAGATCACTGCTTGTTTCCAACTCTGCTTGGCTGGCAATACCCCCATCCGGCCCAGAATCTTTTATTAGAAAGTCGACAAAAGCTTGGGTCAGTGGAGCGAACCCGTGCCCATGATGGTGGCGGCGATGGATGATGCCGATTGGTCGAAGCAGTTCGGGTTCCAGTGGGATCACAGATAACTGGCCGGTTGTCACTTCACGCCTAGCCATGCGGATGGGCAGAATCGAGATGTGATCGGTCACGGCAACTGCGTTTTTGATGGTATCAATGTTATCGAACACATTGTCGATGGATGGGTTGACATCATGTTTGCGCAAATACTTACGGATGTGCTGGGCGACTGGCAGGCTCGATTCAAATGCTACCATGTCATGGTTATTCAACTGTGTGGGGCGGACGTATGTTTTTTCTGTGAGTGGGTGACCTGGTCGACACACCACCCCCATCCGTTCTTCCCGGAGAGGAATGAAACTGACATGTGCCCATCGATCTGGATAGGAAACAATTCCCAGGTGGCAGCGCCCTTCTCTAACCGCATTGGCCACATGCTGTGGATGCTTGTATTCAATGATGATTTCGACGTTTGGATGAAGTAGTTTGAAGTTCGACTTGACTTGGCTCAGCAGATCGATGCCGGCTGAGTAGATCGCCTCGACGCATAAAGTACCTTCTAGCTGGTGGCACCCACTAACTCTTTGTTCAAGTCTTTCATAGTCTTCAAGCAATTGGTTGCAGCCTTCCAGAAAGACCTGTCCCGCCGCAGTGAGCTTTAATGGCCGCACCGAACGGTCCAATAGTTGAACTCCTAATTTCTGCTCCAGCTGGCGGATACGTTGCGATACAGCCGATTGTGTTACACCATATCGAACCGCGGCTTTGCTGATACTCTGGTGCAAGGCGACTGATCGGAAAAGCTTAAGCAACTGCATAAGCGGGGATCATAACATTAGTAAAACTAATGTCAAGAAAACTATAATTCAATGGGATTTATGTTCACCGCAAGGCTGAACGCCGTTCCTGTTCTGCGGGGAAAGGGCAGGTTGCCATCTTTTGGTATGTTAAGTATTTAAAATTAAAATATTTGCGTGTGATCAAGGTTCATGGGTGCGGTGTGTGATCAAATTAGGTCACGGGCACGGTACATCCACTTTGGATAAATGAACCGATTGGCGACTACACTTTTTTTAAGTAGATCCGGGAAAAACTGGCGAACAAGGCGTCGAGCTTGGGTGAATCCTGTCAACTGCCGGCGCCAATATCGATCTTCGAGTAGATCGACCATATGTCGGCCCAGTGTTGCCATCAACGGATCAAGGCGATTGGGGCCTAGTTTTTGGTGATGGTGCTGGCACCACTCAACACGGCTCTTCAGTGACCATAGTGGGTGCCACGAGGAACGTGACTGCTGAGTGGGGTGAATCCGCTTGGCGACCAGAGGCTGGTCGACTAACCGGATAGATCCTGCAAGTCGAAGATCGGCTGCAAAGAGCATGTCTTCTCCATGGCGAACGGCTGGATTGAAGCGGATCTGCTCCTGGTCTAGGACAGCACGCCGAACCATCAACGATGAAGGTGTCACGTAGTGATACCCGATCAGTGCCTCCACGGTGGGATTGTCTTTGGTATGTTCGGTTTCTTCGTGGTTTCGGTCGCCCACTTCAGTTTCAAAATTAAACACGCGACTGTATACCGCGACTGCGTCAGGGTGACGATCCATTGCTTGAATCTGTTTTTGTGTCTTAGCGGGTTCCCACAAATCATCGGAATCGAGAAAAGCAATAAAACGGCAACTCGATAGATCAATTGCAGTATTTCTTGCTTGGGATTCACCGCAATTACTCTGTCGAATCAGATGGATCTTATCTGGGAATTGCCTTGCCAGATTCTGAACCACGTCAGCGGTGGCATCTGTTGAACCGTCATCAATAACCAGGATCTCGTGTGGTGCATCGGTTTGATTGAGTACCGATCGTATCGTTGCAGTAATGAACGATTCGGCGTTGTAACACGGGATGATTGTAGTGACATCTGCCATGGCGGAATTAGGATCTCAAAGTTGGAATCGAGGGTCTGGTTGCGACAAGTGATTCACTCACTGTGCAGTTGCCTCATTTTCACGCCTCGCACATAACCCTTCCATTGGTAATAGGATTTCTTTATTTCGAAGCGACGTTCGGCATCTGTGATTAAGTTTGCTCGGACTGCTGCAGTGGCATAGAACACAAGAGAACGCCACATCCACCCCGGTATGCCGAAGATCCGGCGGCCGGGATGGTGTTTATTGTCAGTCATACCGCTCGTGAACCAAATTCGTTCATG
Organism: Phycisphaeraceae bacterium; assembly: GCA_002716625.1. Classification (GTDB taxonomy): domain Bacteria; phylum Planctomycetota; class Phycisphaerae; order Phycisphaerales; family Phycisphaeraceae; genus UBA6626. Next base: position 87,981 of record PBAS01000017.1, read on the forward strand.
CCTGTTTAATACCCAGCGGATTGATGATCGGTTTCGGGGTACATAGTGCCATGCCGGTGCATCGCCAACGTACATTGCCTTATAGCCATTGGCCAGCAATCGATCCTGGATTTCAAACTCTTCGCCTATGGGGTTACCGGTTGCCCCCATGCCTAATGAGGTCTTAAATCCCCCCACGGCTTGTAGATTTTCCACGTATGCAGCATAGTTGGCACCCAGGAAGCAAGGCTTGGTGATCGGTGCAGTAGGATCATCAAGCCGCCAACCTCTGACGGATGGGGGCATATGCGAAAGCATCCAGTCGGCTGGAGCTACTTCATAGTCAATATACAGCGGCCCGCCATAGAAAAAATTTGGTCCTGATTGTGTGGATTGTTTGGCGTAGGCTTTAAGCCACCCCGGCGCGACACGCACATCGTCATCTGTGAAGATAACCAAACCCCGGCGGATTTCATCAAGCGAGTACTGTAACGCTCGGCTTTTCCCCTTTGGTTTAAGATTTCGATATTCCAGCGGCAATGTACTAGCGAATTCAGCACACATTTGCTGTGCGCCAGAATCAGATCCATTTTCGATTATCCAGAAATGTTCAAACGTGGGCGGTTGTTCGACGTGTTGTAGGCTTTCAAGCGTCCGTTGCAATAGCTGCAACCGATCGTGTGTGCATATTACAACATTGATTGGTGTTTCAGAAATTGACATGAACTAGGGTGTCTTGCAATGTGTTGATGACGTGCATATCACTTGATCTTTCAGCGGGTTCTTATGGCAAGGCCATACCGGACTTGACCCGTGTTCGGCCAGGATGTTGATACCAAGATTGTCGGCTGGTCCTTGAAGAGGGCCAATGCAGAAGAATGTCAAAAATGCGGCCAGTAGCATGGATATCTCCATCTCTTCGGCTTGTCTGCGTGCCGTCAGATGCATCGATCTGTTCACCAACGAGTTCATTGGGGAGTGAGGCTGGATGCTGAGGATGAGGAATAACGGTGACTAATTCCAAATGCTGTTTCCTATATTTAAGGGTATTTCAGTGGTCAATGGCTGCTCGAATATCAGGTGATATTTTCAGTGGTAAGCAGGCGAAGTAATTGAATTTGCTACATGTCGTGGATACGCGGCGATGGAGCCAACAAATACGGGATTTTCAATGTCTAATTGGGTTCTTAGGTGAAGCCCAAGATGGCACACATATTAGATTGGGTGTTTATCGGCCAGATTTCTTGGGCAAGACAATCGGACTGCACAATTAGCCGATAATCCTTATTACACCGCGGTACGCAGCGGTATGTACGAACAAGCACGCAATATTTCGGCTGCAATAGATCCCCATGGTGATGGACACAACCGCCGACCAGCCAAGTAGTTACCTTACGCAAGATGCGCGTTTCTTTCAGCAGCGTGACGATTTTACCCGAGCGGCTGCAGAAAGAATCGTCCCGTTACTTCTGGAGCTGTATTCCCCCAAGAGTGTGATCGATCTGGGATGTGGTGTGGGAACTTGGCTCTCGGTGTTTCAAGGGCACGGTGTCCACGAGGTTCATGGCATCGATGGCTGGGAGGTAGATACGTCACTGTTGCAGATTGCCCCGAAGGATTTTGAAAAGCATGATCTAAGCCACAAGGTGGCAGTGGGTCGTCACTATGATTTGGCAATTAGCTTGGAAGTTGCCGAACATCTGCCGCCAAGATCGGCGGGCGATTTTGTGAAAACACTGGTTGATTTAGCGCCGGTTGTTCTATTTTCCGCAGCAATTCCAAACCAAGGCGGCATTAACCACGTCAATGAGCAATGGCCGCAGTATTGGGCAGAGATGTTTGGAGGTCACAACTATGTGGCGATCGACACAATCCGTCGCCAGATCTGGCGTGATGCTTCAATCAAGGGTTGGTACCGCCAGAATATTTTTATGTTTTCACGTTCGGACATTTTGGAAGGCCATCCTGCGTTACGGGATGCTTATAAACAGACTTGGCCTGAGCAGTTAGATCTGGTTCATCCCCAGATTTTCAGTTGGAAACAGAGCGACCATCAACGAGAGATAATTCGAGCTAGGCAACTGACATTGGCTGACGTCGTCCGTATGCTTCCGGAACTGATACGTAGGTCTATCGTGAGTCGTTGGAAAAGATTGCGGGGGGCAACCGATGTGAAGCCCAGTTCGGGTATGCGATGAAACCTTTAACGTCCCCCCCACCGAAGACTGTCTCTGTTGTGATGCCGTGCTATAACGGTATGCCATATCTGGCTAAGGCACTGGAGACTGCGGTACACCAGACCCATCGGGCCATTGAAATCATTGTGGTGGATGACGGTTCAACGGATCGCAGTGATCTGTGTGTTCAAGAATATGCCCGGGCTCATCCTGATGCAGGAATAAAGTTGATCCAGCAGGAAAACCAGGGTGAGCCAGCTGCACGTAATGCGGGAATTGCAGTGTCCACTGGTCATTGGGTTGCTAGTCTTGACACGGATGATTGGTGGGAACCTAAAAAGCTAGAGAAGCAACTGGCAGTTGCAGGTCGTTCGGGAGCCAGTTGTGTCCTCGTTCATACGGGCATCATCCGCCATTTCCCCGACGGTCGATACGAAGTGGCGGATTCATCGGGCCCATCCCGCCGCGTTGGCTGGTGTACTGAGGCACTTCTAGAACCAGCTCATATTAGCCATCCTTCGATTATGGTTCGTCGCGATATCTTGGACCAGATCAAAAGCTACGACGAAACATTCAAGCAGGCGTGCGATATTGATCTGTACTTCCGCCTTAGCGTAATGGGGACATTTGCGTTCGTTGAAGAACCCATGGTTCATTACCGTTACCACGTAGCGCAAATGAGTGAAGACAGGTTTGATCAAATCCAGTATCACTTTCGAGCAATTAATAAATTCATAAAACACCATCCACAGCAGGTCGACAAAATCGGAATTCGCCAGTTTCATGATGCAATGGCTGAGTTGACGGTTGTCAAACTAGAAAGTTATTACTGGCGCCGGCGATTAGCCGATTTTCGCAAACTGCTGGCGTACGCCAATCAGCACGGGTTAGACAATCCGCAGATTGATGTTTGGCGCAAGCGTGGACGATGGCCGAACTGGTCAATTTATATCAAAGACTGTTTATGCAAGAGGAGCCACTGTTTGTGACAGATCTAACCGTGGCTATCTGTACATACCGGCGACCAGAGTTGTTGCGCACCACGCTCATGTCTTTGGCCAGTTGTGATCCAATTAAAGCCAGTTGGGATCTTTTACTGGTTGATAACGGGTGCAGCGATGAGATTAATCAGATCAGCCGCCTCTTTGAAAGCCAGCTTCCCATTCGTTATGTGCAGGAACTTCAGTTGGGTATTAGTCATGCACGCAACTGCGCAGTACGTCAGGCAGCTGCCCCCATTGTTTTGTTCTCCGATGATGATGTGATATTTGAGGCCACATGGCTTAGTCGGATGTGGACAGCAATTATAGATCATCCCCAGTGCGCATTTTGGGGGGGACGTGTGGTTGCCGATTGGCCGATTCCCACGCCGTCTTGGTATGACCCACAGCGTTGTCCCATGCTGGGCGATGCCGTTGTCCGGTACGACTGCGGTCAAGAATCCCGTGATTGGGATGCAGCAGAGGATCCCCCCTTTTATACAGCCAACCTGGCGTTGCGGGTCGAGGCGGTCGCCATGGCAGGTTTTTTCGATCCAATACTTGGGTACCATGGTCGAGTACCATTCGGCGGCGAAGACAGTCTAATGGTCAAGTCAATTTCGGATGCTGGAGGAAAAGGATGGTATGCAGCTGATGCTGTGGTTCATCACCCTGTTCCGCCTCATCGAACATCACGCTGTTATGCAAGGCAATTTGCTTGGCGGCAGGGATGCGTAAGTGTGCTGATGGCGCGACGCGACGCTGGCCGTATTCCGCTTTGGCTCTATCGCCTATCAGTAATAAAAACGTTGACGTCTATCGGGACCTGGTTTTTGGGGGCGGTTTGCATGAACCAGTCTATCGCCTTTGCCGGGCAGGTGATGACAATATTTAATCTATCAAAATGCTGGCACTGTGTGTGTCCAATGGCAACCAAGAGATGAGTCAGACCACCAGCCTATCGCCAACGCCTGATGTCGCGGTTGTAGTTACAACTTACAATCGTTCGCAGTTTCTTTCTGAAACCATTGAGTCGGTAATTAATCAGAAATTTGACGGTCGAACCGAATTGGTGATTGTGGACGATGGGTCAACGGACAATACTGCCGACCTTGCAGACCTCTATTGCCGCCGATTTTCAGACCCTCTTGGGGACCTGTTGATTAGATATGTCTTTCAGGATAACCAAGGTTTGGCCGTGGCGCGTAACACGGGTGTGTTTAAAACCAACGCCCCTTTGATCGCCTTCGTTGATGACGATGATTTAGTTGAGCCGACAAAAACGCAGGCTCAGGTTGATGCGTTTCATCAGGATCCCCAGGTTGGTTTGGTGCATACATCCTTCCGATATGTGGACTATCAGGGACGTCTTAATCTGGGCGATCGATCACAGCCGCAGCGTGTAGACAATCCCTGTGTTGGATCGTGCGTGAATGTATTGTTAAATGAGTTGCTGGTCATTTCATCCACCGTGATGGTACGCCGCCAAATACTAATGCAGGCAGCGGCTCTTGAACCGCACGGTCTTCCTTATGATCCGAAGTGGGTTCGTTCTCAGGATTACGATATGGCACTGCGTATGGCTCGGATCAGTAAGTTTGCGTATGTCGCTACCCCCCAGCTTCGCTACCGCCTGCATGACAGCAATATTGCGATGTCCAAAGGTAATATCAAAACCGCCTACGAGTATCACTGCCGGGTTCAAATTGACTTTGTACGCCGCTATGGGCACGAGTTTGGCATTGACGAAAACGAGGTGAAGCAGCGTGCGGCAACATTCTTACTGCAGCGGGCAAATTCATGTTTTTGGCGCCGGCGGTTCACCACGGCTCTTGAAATCTGCGATCTTGCAGATGAAATGGAAATAGGCCACGAGGCATTTCAAGCTGTTCGTGCCAAGGCATCACGGCCAGTATGGATTTATAAGGCCAAGGATTATATCGACCAAATCCTTGGTCGGGACACCTATCCATGACCACCTCCGAAACTTCCTCAGGTATATCATCGGGAATAGGGGGCAAGAGATTTCAAGGGCGAGTTCTTTATGTGGCACGCGCGCCATTTTTTAGCGGTGCCGAACAAGCACTGCTTTCAATGTTACGTCATTTGGACCGCGATCAAGTGACACCCGAACTGGTGGTTGGTCATGAGACCGAGCTTGTTGACAGGGCGCAGAAACTGGACATTCCGGTTCATCTCATCAAGCTTGTTAATAGGACGGCAACTTCCGTCTTCAGGTGGCGACGATCGCTTCGCCAGATGCATCAGCGTGTCATGGCGTTTGATCCCGATGTGATCCATGTAAATGATGTCCCCAGTGCTGCCGCTGCAAGTGTCACAGGGGCCAAGTATGGCATTGGACGTGTGGTTCACGTACGTTGGGGCATGACCGCAGTTGAAGCGGGTTGGTTCGTGCGCAGAGGATCGGAGTCTTTAATTTGCATCAGTCGGTGGATTCGCGATAGGCTTGGCAATCCAAGCCGCACGCCGCTTGCCGACACGAAGATAGAACTATTGGCTGATGCGGTTGACTGGCCTTTGCAGGGTGAGCCCCAACGGTCTTCTCTAACACTTTCGGAGCCAACAATCGGATTTGCCGGCCAGATCATTCCGGACAAAGGGCTTGATCTTATCATCGAGGCCATGGCTAGGATGTCACCGTCTATGCGGCCGAAACTATTAATTGCTGGTCAAGATACACAGAATGATGGCAAGTACAGGGAAAAATTAATACAGACTGTCAAACATTACGGGTTAAGTGATCGAATTCGATGGCTTGGGTTTCTAGACGACATGACGCAGTTGTATGAGCAGGTTACTGCTATGGTTTGCCCCTCACGGCGTGAACCGCTTGGTTTGGTGCCATTGGAGGCTGCGGGATTTTCCATTCCAACCTTAGCTAATCGTGTTGGTGGATTAGCTGAAACAATTCAAGACAATAAAACCGGCTGGTTGATTGAACCGACTACAGATGCTTGGGCTCAAGCTTTGGAAGAAATTCACAACCAAAAAAAGGTTGATCAGTTCGGGCATTCTGCTGGTGAGTGGACAAGGAAATTTTTCTCGCCATTAAATTACCAAGACCGCTTAATGGCAATATATAAACAATGTCAGATCCAGAGGGTTGGCTGTGACAGGTGATAATGCTATCCATGATGTCCTTCTCACTCAGCGGTTTCTGCCGGAGTACGGCGGGTCAATACGCTGGATGTATGAGTGCTATCGCCGCTGGTCCGGACCGGTCGATGTGATTACTCATAATTACTATGACAATCCTCCGCGAACACCGGAATTTTTCGGTCGGCCCCCGCGTCCGGCCAGTGGGGATGACGTGCCCGACATTAATCTACAGGTTGATCGACGTGATATCTTTTTGCATGACTGGGGCCTTCAAAGTTGGGGCAATATAAAACGATACTGGCAGATGACACGCGCTGTTCGCGAGCGTTTCGGCGATCATGGGCGATTACGTGTCCATTGCACGCATGTGGTGCCGGAAGTATTCAGCCTAATACCGTTAAAGTGGCAATTCGGCCGGCGCCTGACAATAATCTGTTATGCACACGGAGAGGAGATCAGTGCGTGTTGTTCCAGTAAACAACTGCGTTTCATGCTTCGGGCTGGCTACCGTCAAGTCGATCTGCTGATTGCCAATAGCCAGAACACGGCAGACATGGCGCGTGAACATATCGAGCCTTCCAAGATCCATGTGATCAACCCAGGGGTAGACCTGGCTGAATTTGGCGCCGCAGCTGAGGCAGGTTCCCGTTGGCGGCATGAACAGGGTTTTGATGACAAGTTGATCGTATTAACCGTGGGCCGGCTTGATCCACGTAAAAATCACATGGCAGTTATCAATGCGGTTGCCGCTATGACTGATCGGTTTGAAAATCTCTTGTATGTTATAGCTGGCGAAGGTCGGGAAGAAGAGCGTTTGCAAGCTCAAGTTAATGAGCTTGGAATCGCACAGCATGTCAGAATGATCGGTCCCTTGCATCAAAAAATGCGTCCGTGCTTGTATGGTGCTTGTGATGTATTTGCAATGCCGGCAATCCGTGATGGGACGGACATTGAAGGTTTTGGGATCGTATTTCTCGAAGCCGCCGCTTGTGGAAAACCTGTGGTTGCTGGTTGCGAAGGTGGGCAGGTCGAGGCTGTTGATGATGGGCATACCGGTCTTATTGTTGATGGCTCTGATTTAGCTGCGGTCAGCAGGGCGTTGGGATCTCTCCTTGCAGACGCTTCTCTGCGTCAGCAACTGGGCCGTCAGGGACAACATAAGGCCCGGAATCACGACTGGGCTCAAGTTGTTCAGCGTACGACTAAACTGGTCGAAACAGTTAGCTGACGCGCTATCATTCAATTGGCTCTCCGAGAGTCTCTTCGAAAATATCGGACGTTAATTTAGGCTGTACAGATGCAGGGTCCTATAATTCGATGGAATTCGGCTTTACGCTAACCATATTGGCGACGATTTCCGCAGTGGCGGTTGGGTTATTTAACCCGATATTCGCGCTTATGGTCTACTATGCCTTTTCGATCTTACGCCCGCAACAGTTGTGGTTTTGGATCACCAACTGGCCTATTGAGCGGCTCAGTTTTTGTATTGCTTTGGTGACCATTATCGGCTGGGCGGGAAAAAGTTTCGGCAATTTGGCTGGCTTGCGAGCGATCTGGCTACCATTGCTTGGCTTGGGGGGTTATCTTCTGAGTGGCGCTGTCGCCATGCAAATAAGTTTTGTTAGCCAGGAGCGTGCTTGGGACGCTTTATTATTGCAACTCAAGATTGGCCTGATGGCCTGGATTACAGTCACGTTGATAAAGAATGAAAAGCACCTTCATGTCTTTGCTTATTTAATTGCCGGCACGTTGGGTTATCTAGCCTGGGTATTCAATAGCGCATACTACTTTGATGGCTGGAATCGGATTTGGCCGATCGGTTTTGGTGGTGTTGATAACAATGGCATTGCCATGATTATGGTGATGGGGATCCCGGTCGCCTTTTTCTTGGCGGTTAATACAACCAAGTGGTGGATCAAGGTTGCGCTGTTTTTGGCCGTTGCGTGCGAGGTCCACGCGGTTTTATTCAGTTTTTCACGTAGTGCCCAACTGGGTTTGGTGATTGTTACTGCAACGATATTTGTCATTGCTTTGGTCAGGTTGCCACGTAAAGGGCTCACCGTTGCCATTGCGGTTATCTTTGTAGCATTGGGTCTAAGATTAGCCGGTACGGAGGTGCGTGATCGTTTTAACTCAATTTTCAATGATGCCGCGGACCGGGATGTTTCTGCTGCAAGTCGATTTGCAACTTGGTCTGCAGCTTGAGGATGCATGAAGGATCATCCGCTCGGTGTGGGTCCACGAAACTTCAATCTAATTAGCGACCAGTATGGCTTGGTTCGTAATAAGAGCGTGCACAGCCTTTTTCTTCAGACCGGAGCGGACTACGGGATTCTGGGCATGGTTGGATTGGCGACTTTTTACTTTGCCACGATGTTCAAAACATTCAAAATGGCATCCAGTGACACGGCGAGGAGGCTTGTTTGGCCACGATACTACGGTCACATGGTCTGTGTTAGCCTCGGTGGGTTTTTGGTCTGCAGCATTTTCATTGGGATGGAGTCAATTGAAAGCGGTTATATTATTTCATTGCTAGGTCTTTGTACGGTTATGCATGTGGACCGTATAGCGCAAAGAAAGCCAATGGGAGAAGCCGCCATTCCGGAACTTGAACAGGTGCCTGTCCCGGATAAAGGCAAGCCTATGTCGGTATGAATCAGGCTTGTTTCTTGTTGGGGGGACAGTTCAATGGCAGGCAAAAAGTTGTAAATTACAGTTTTTCCCAAAGCTCATATCCGCCGCCATCTGTTTGGGCAGATGGTAACATGATCCCTATTTGGTGTAGCAGTCTCTCTAGGACTAGATATTGCTGCGGCGTGGTGGGTTTGCAGTTGAATTGGCAACTAGAATGCCGAGCGTTTTGGTGTTGAATGGTAATTGCCCTGCCGTCATTTTGCCGATGTATGCTAAACGTCGCCCCATTGGCTCGCTTATGGTCTCAAACAGTCATTAATTGCCGTGAACGACGACCGTCCCGTGATCGCGCAGGTGTTACACCGGTTATACCTTGCTGGCGCCGAGGTGCTTTCAGCAGATCTGGCTAGAAATCTTGGCGATCGGTTTCGATTTGTATTCATCTGTTTGGACGCAATTGGTTTGCTCGGTGATCAGTTGATCAAAGAAGGGTTTGAGGTTCTTAATTTAAAACGTCATCCGGGGATTGATTGGTCGGTTGCTAGATGCATGGGTGATCTTGTCCGCAGTCAGAAGATTGCTCTTCTTCATGCCCACCAGTACACACCATTTTTTTATGCTGCTGCCGGCCGAAGGTTGATGCGCACGCCGATCCTGTTTACTGAACACGGTCGGCACTACCCAGATCAACGCAAGATTCAACGGGTGCTCGCGAACAAATTACTTTTGCGTCGATGTGATCGTGTCATATCAGTCGGGCAGTTTGTTAAACAATCTCTTGTAGATTATGAGGGATTCCCCGCTCGACGTATTGAAACCATTTATAATGGAGTTGACATCGATCGCTTTGATTGGAAGGGGAACCAGAAATTACGTGGTGCAGCTCGACAGGCACTTGAACTGCCTTCTGATCACCAGGTAGTTCTCCTTGTGGCACGTTTTCATCCTGTCAAAGACCATCAATTGGCGATTAGGGCCTTCGCCCGAGTGGTGTCCAAGAACAGACGAGCGGTACTTCTTTTGGTTGGTGATGGGGATGGACGTGAAGCAATTGAGAACCTGGTTCAGGCCTTGGGCATTAACGACAATGTTCGTTTTCTCGGTTTGCAGTCGGATATCCCCCAGATAATGGCTGCGGCCGATGTATTCATGCTCAGTAGTCTCAGTGAAGGGATATCCGTCACCCTATTAGAGGCAATGGCTAGCGGATTACCGGTTGCTGCAACTAATGTTGGTGGTAATGGCGAGGTTGTGATGGAAGGTAAAACTGGATTGCTTTCACCTCGAGGTAATTCTGAAATACTCAGCAGAAACCTGATGGCACTGCTTGGTAACGTGAATATGCGGATGTCCATGGGGCAAGCGGCGCAACAGTGGGTAAGAAAGTGCTTCACACAGGAACAGATGCACAGTCGATATGCCGCGCTGTATCAGGAGATGCTGAAAACCATGTGACGGGATAAATACCATGAATCGCTCATTTGTGTTTCTTGGGGTCATGTTTGTGGGGGCATTTTCGTGTGCATCTCAGTTGATGGATGATCCTCTCTCGCATTTCACCCGGTCATGGCGTGACCATCCAATTTGGCACGACGGCAAAGCAGAAATTGCTGTTTATGAGGCGACACGTAGCATCTATGGCAAACCCCGGAAATATTCGGCACGACTGTATACCAACAAAGAACACGCCAGTGCGAGGACAAAAACAAAAACACTTGACAATCAAGGCCGTGCAGTGTTCAAGCAGCATTTGCGTGAAGATGTCGCTACTGACAACTACAAATACCATTTCAGCACAATGTGTTTTGTGGGGATGAACGATCTCAAAAGCTTAAAAATAGACATGGGTTCACAGGAGGATTGCGGCGCCACCTTTAAGCAATATGTGAACCATGCAGGGACTTGTATCTGGAGTCAATTCAGTTACTTTCCTGAAGAAGGTCATGTGGCCGGTTCGTATCCATCGCCGGAAAATCTTGTGTTTCAGGATGCCCTAAGCCTGATTCTGCGTGGTTATCCATTTGAAGATCCGGTTCCTCCTATTGATCTGATGGTTCTTGGTGATCAGACAACAACCCGCCATTCATCTCCGGAACCGATTCCCATGCAACTTTCATATTTGGGCCACGATACGTGTGATCTACCTATAGGAAGGATTGGCGCCTATCGTTTACGTCTTGAGGCTGCCGATCATGCAGCCGTTCATGATTACTGGTTTGCCCAGTCAGCCAGGGCTCCGTGGCTGCATGTGATGGTTAAGTACCGGGGACCTGCCGGACTTGTCTATCAACTTGAGCAATTGGAGCGTCGCTCCTATTGGGGCCGATAGAAATTTGACCATTGCTTCTGTAGTGATAAGTATGGTTTTTAGCTTCCTTTTCATGGCTTGCAGGGAACAGATCCAATGCTGACGACATCAATCAACAAAATCCTGAGGCTTGCAGGTATTGCGCTGGCGGTTTTACTTGCCACTTGGGCGGAGGCTGGATCGATCCAGTCCAAAGTGTATGAGCATATTCGTGGTAAGGATCTCGGGGAAACCAAGTACGCCATTATGATTGTAGATCTGACGGATGGCACTGAATTGGCCGCGATTAATGTACATGAACCAATGACGCCAGCAAGTAATATGAAACTGATTACGACGGCGGCAGCGCTCGATGTTCTTCAGAGTCAGTTTAAGTTCAAGACGGATTTGCGCTTGGTCCAGCCGGCGGATTGGAATGAGGTGTCAGGTAGGTTACCCGATGAGAGTTCATTGCCAGCAGGTCCGGTGCTTGTGATCGTCGGTGATGGCGACCCTGCATTTGGCGATCCGAAATTGCTTGGCCGATATGACCTTACCGTCGACGATCTATTGGACGAATGGGTTGAAACTATTCAAGGGGCGGGTGTGGCAAAGGTCGATCGGCTGGTGATTGATGACCGAATATTTGATACCAGTTTTACCAAGGAGTCATGGCCGCAAGATCAACTGTCGGCGTACTACTGCGCTCAGGTGGCGGGGCTGAATTTTCATCGCAATGTGATCGAAGTTTGGCCAAAGCCAACGCAGACAGGCCGTACCCCGAAGATTGAACTTAAACCTCCAGCTCCATTTATGGTGATCACAAATCGGGCTATAACCGACAAGCCAGAGACCCTTTCGGTGGACCGGCGGGCCAATACCAATCAGTTAGTTTTCAGGGGTAAAATTACGCACCGAAAACGCAGCCCATATCCCGTAACTGTTCATGACCCGCCGTTATTCTTTGCTCACCTGTTGCAGCACCGTCTCGCTCAGTCAGGTATTGAGGTGAACCAAGTTGATCGAGTTAAGGAAGGTGAGTGGTTGCCGCAGGGTCAAACAATCTATCGCAATGAGACAACTCTGTATGAAATCGTTCAAAGCTGCAACAGCCAATCGGTCAATCTTTACAGCGAGTCCTTGCTCAAAAGAATAGGCCATCACTATACCGGGACGCCTGGGAGCTGGCGCAATGGGGCTTCTGCAGTTCGTCGCTTTCTACGTGAACGTTTAGGAATATCTGCCGCGGTCGTTGCGATAGATGATGGAAGTGGGTTAAGCCGAAAGAATCGCGTTACGGCAAATATCATTGTGCAGTTACTGAAAACCATGTATGAAGATGATCGCCATCGACTCGACTACATAGAAAGCCTGTCGATCGCCGGAGTTCGGGGTAGTTTGAATAAAAGGAATCGGTTCAAGAATCAGCTGAAGGGGCGGGTATACGCCAAAACGGGGTACATCAATGGTGTGAGCACACTGAGTGGATACGTGTTTCGTCAGGCAACTGATCAGCGTCCACATTCGAAAGAACTCAATACCGTGGCCTTCTCGTTGCTGTTTAATGATATCCGTTCGAACGTCGGGAAGGTAAAGAAAATACAAGATGAAATCCTTGAGCTTATTGACGAGTCATACACCTTGGCGCGTGCTGGCCAGTAGTGGGCGTGTAGATGAATTATGGATGTGAGACGAAGATGACTGCTTCGCTGATTTCGACTCGATCCATCACGGGCCCATTGGCGGCTTCGTGAAGCGCAATTGACATGGTATGGCCAGATATCGGGGTGTTAATAAAGATCTGTGGGGTTGAAGCGTTGATGTGATACTGATCAAGAATCTGGCCGTCGACACGCAATACCAGGTCCAAATCTGCCCATCTCTCCGCTTGCCTGGTTTGCTCGGTCAATTGTACGGAAGTAGAAAAACGTGATGCATTTTTGGGTAAGGTCCACTGCATTACAACTGGGGCATGGGCGGATAAACGCTGCTCAAACCAGGTTGGTGGCCAATCTAAGCCAAAAACAGTTCCGCCCATTTCGACCTTCATGTTCAAGTCGGCTAGATTTATTAGATGGCCGTTAACGCATGCGATGTCAATCATCATGACGTTGTCAATTGGTATGGAAATCAAGAAATTTCCATCGAGTAAAGCAGGCTTGAAAAATAGGATTCCACGTCGAATTCCAAGGTTGGTTGCGGCAAGACGTGAACCGTCCGTCAGCCATACTAAATGTGTTTGGCGTCGTGGCGATGCAACTAAACTGCTACGGTTGTCCCCTGGTTTAATTAATGTGAATGCCCGTAGTTGTTTAGCCGGCAACACCACGTCCTGTTGCTTTCTTTGAGCAATAAGCGGTTGATAGATAATGGCCTTGCCGGCTATCCGTTCAATAAAACCTTCAATCATGTCACCGTTTATTAACCAGATGCGGTCCGCACTGGCCGATGGCGTTCGTGGTGGAGACATACTCAATGAAACTGATCGGATCCGATCTAATTTGATGTGCAGTTCACCCAATTCATGCTGTTGCCATTTGATCTGCTGGCCATCACCGCCGGTCCATTCTCCAATTAGATATTGGCCGTCAAACAACTCCATAACGGCTTGCGATTGCTGATGGTGCGGGGTTGTCATATCAATGTTTTGATCTGTATTTCGGGGTGAAGTGGGCATAGGTGTTGAAAACTGGATGCGCAATATTTGATTAACCTGTTGATGTTGAAATGTGTGGCTGTTATCAAAATAGCCGATGCTTCCAAGAGAAAGCGATGTGATTTTGACCCGTTGACCTTTGAGATCTGTGCCCACAATAACGGCTGGGACAACCGCTTGTGTGGAGGGGGCGAATGCGAGGAGCAATATTACCGGCCATGAATATCGCACACATCTCACCTTTGGAAGATTGGCAAAAGCCGATTAGGCATCTGTAAGATCAGTAGTGCCATTGCAGTAGCATATGCATCACCATGGGACTGCCCGATCCATTTGCCGGTTCGTTCCTGTCGATCCAGCAATTGTTTACGGATCCATGGGAACCAATCATTCCAATATTGTTTGCCGGCCAAGTACATTGCTTGGGCGGCATAGTAATGACCATAAAAGAAATGGCCACCCGCTCGACCGGTATAAGGTTGTCGCTGGGCGAACAGATAGGCAAGGCCTTGAGCGAGATTTTTATCATCATAAGCGCCTGCATAGTAGAGGCTCGCAATCGCGCCAGCAGATCGCGGGAATGCGGATCCACCGGAACTGATCATGTAGCGGAAACCACCATCGGCGGGGTTTTGACACCGGCGGACATATGTGATGGCGCGGCCAATCGTGGGCTGGGGAACATAGATGCCCGCATTTCGTGCTGCACGCAAGGCCATGATCTGGCATACGGTGACTGATAAGTCAGCCTGTTCAGGTACCGGGTGATACCGCCATCCCCCCTCGTGGTTTTGCGAGGCAATGATCAGTTGAATGGCCTTGGCTAATGCTTCTCGTACTCGTGGTAATGGGGTCTGGCCATAGATCTCGGCCAACATTAGCGTGGCAAACCCGTGCCCATACATGGGGCCATGCGAGATGTCGGCTGCAATCAGGCCAGACTCTTGGCTGTGTGCCAAGATGAAGCCAAGCCCACGTTGGATATGTTCCCCGTACCGACCACGTTGCGGAAGGTGACCATCGGCCATGAATGCCATGCAAACCAAGGCTGTGATCCCGACATGACGGCGATAGCGAGGCCCACCATAACTGCCATCCTCTGCTTGGATTGAGGCAAGATGCTCCAACCCTTTCTGCGTTGCTGCCATAAGTTCTGGGCTGATCTCGATGAAGTCTTCATCTACCACGGCCTGTAGGTTTGTGGGCAAGATTGTGCTTGCCAAAAAAAACACAGCCATGATTCTAGGGCTTCGTGCTGTTCCGAGAATACTTTTGAGAAAGGTAGCTGTCATCGAGACTTAATGTCCTCTGCAAGTCGGCGAAAATAGGCTGCAGTGGCAGAGCGATACATCGGACTATATGGTTCTCCGATCCCTTGCAACAATTCACTTCGAATATGTGGCGGTAGATGACCCCATTGCCGGTTTGATTGCTCTAGTGGGAGTGGACCTGCGCCGGTAGGGATGATCTTATCTGAATGGGCACCATTACGATTGGGTGAAATGTCTTTCTGAGAACTGGCGAGGTTTTGGGAACCGGTAGAAGGGTTGTTTCCCCCTTTTTTATTGGCGTGAGGCGAAGATGGCGTCCGTTCGTTGGAAGACTGTTGGTGCTCAATTTGTCCAATCAGTTGATCAAGGTTAGCAATAATGGATTGCTGTAGCCGCTGCGTTGGCAAGCCAAGGTCATAGTGGTGACCAATACGGTCTGCGGTAATGTCCATCATGACAACGGTCTGTTTTAGGAGATCTGTCGGATCATGAACTGCCGAGAGCCGCTTGGTTGATAGAATTTCAGTATTTGGCGGTTGAAGTGATCGCTTAGCCGTAACAGGCTTAGGTTTTTCTTGGCCTGGTGCGCGGTCTCTCGATGGTGATCCTGTGATACTAGGCAACTCGTTAAGTGTGGACTGGCGAGATGCTATATCATGGGTGCCTTCTGGTAACACAGTAAGGATAACGGTAAAAACCAAACATGTTATCAAATGCATTATCACGACTGATCCTGTTAAGGTTAAAATGATTTGGGTGGAATTTGTTGGTGAATTGCTTGGATCTTCTCGATTCGCGTCACCATCTGATCAGCCAGTTTACTTAGCCGTTGTTGTTCATTAGAAAGGCGTCGAATCTTTTGTCGTACTTCCGGATTTTCCAAGGGATTTACCGTTTGATTCAGATGATGTGTGCGGCGCCATAGGAAGTTCTGAGAAGATCTTAATAATTTCAGTTCAGAAATGGGAGGTATAATATCCTTGTTGCTTGTGTTTGTACTGCCGCTCTGCTCCACTTCGCCTTCACCGCCGACAGCATCACCAGATTGCGAAAAGTCTTGAAAGGCTTCGCATGATGCCAGTGTATCGGCCATGGCCTTAAAGGCGGTCGCCATGTACTCCTGATCGGCAAGTGTATTCCAGGTGACCGTTGCATGGTGCATGGCATCAATTGTGTGGATGGCCATCAACTCAATGCGATCGTGCAGATACTGAAAGAGAATTGTTTCGCCAGGTTCGGGCCGCAAGTCATCTGCTTCTTGTTTGATTTTTGATTGAAGATCGGCGAGTTGGTGCATGTCGATTTGTTGTCGTCGTGTCACATCCACAAGGTCCGTTAGCGGCTGGGTCTTGTCATGCAGGGCGGATTGTTGCCGAAAAAGTGACTGGTATGCATTCGATAGGTCATTGCGTTGGCGTGTTAACAACTGGGCATGGCTGCGATGATGCGCCTGTCGGACCAGATGAAGTGCTTTGGCAAGGCTGTCAGCGGCGGCCTGTTCGGCTTGGTAGGCATTGGTTTTGTTTTTATTACGCAACGCATTTGCTGCGTAGGCCTGTGAGTGAGCTGCTTGATGAAGTTCATGCATTGCCTTCTGGGCGGGTTTTATGGACGCCACTTGGTGCTGAACCGATACCGTATTTCGCCATAGTTGCGTGATGGGTTCTACCAGAACTTCCAGTTGATCAGTCTGTGATAGACGTTGTTTCTGGCGTTGTTGTTGGATAAATAGTTGCTCAATTGCTTTGTCAAGTTTCAGTAAATAACGCCGCAGGATCTCCTGGTGGCGGATAGGTTGATCAGCGATTTGAGCGAGCATTTCCTCCATTAGTTGAATGCATTCCCGCTGTTGTCGAACTGCATCGGATAGGCGGTTATTCTGCATCTGTATTTTCGCATTTTGCATTTTCTGATCGAGTCCTTGCCGCTGAGCAATGGCAACCGCGACTGCCAGTGCCATTGCTGATGCTTGATCAGCAATGGCCTGATCTGAACTCGAAAGTACTTGTGAAGCGGATTGCATCCGCGAAACTAGATCTTGAAAACGCCTGCCTAGAGATGCCTGGCGGCCCGCCATTGATTCAATCGACGCTCTCAGTGATTTACGTAGATCTTGCATGGTTTGGCCGAGGGTCTTCGACCGCATGCGACTAGTGGCGGCCTTCAGATCAAATTGGGCAACAATCAACTGTTGCAAGTGGTGTTGAAGAGCTAATGCCTCACCACTTTGGTTGAGAAGATCAATGACTTGATTTAATGCCTGATGAACCGTCTGCTGATAGCGGCGTGCTTGTTTTTCCTGTGATTTCTGCAGGGCCTCAACGGCCTGCCGCGAAGCATGACGGGCTTCTTGAAGAAATTGTCCGGCTTGATTCAGGATATAAGGTAACGGCCCGCTATCTTGAACGGAGATACGGTTGCGAGCTATACGGTGTTTTAGTCTGTCAACGACCGAAGATTGGTTGGCCACCCGTTGGCCTAGTTCCTGTTGGTCAGGTGCACTTTGACTGGGAGATCGGTTGAACAATCTTGCTTGCCGAAATCCCAATTTAATTACCTGTCGTCGGACACCGGCCAACTCTTTGTGCAACTGATGGAGTAGGGTGGCCGGATCGATAACAGCCAGCAATCTGGGCGCCGAGCGTACCGGAATGCGGTGCCTTCCATTCAGTGAAAAACTATCTGTTGTCAAGGCGGTCAGTTCAATTTTATCACCACTTTTGACTGCTAGCTTGGATAGGTCAAAGGCAAAGGTTGTTTGCAGTTGGGGCCGTCGACCATCAAGTTGATGGATTGCCCGTGAATTACTTTTATCGCCTCCCTTCAGTTTTATATGCTTGCTTTCCAGCCTGATAAATTCGACACCCACATCGTCGCTTGCTGTGGCTTCTAATTTAATAACCGCAGTAGGCAGGACGGCTTCGTTAGATGTCGGCGCAGTGAGTGACACGGTTGGCGGATCATCTTGTAATGCCTCGATCCGGTATACCCGGTCACTCATATTGCTTAATCCATGCTTGTCTGTTAGGTGAAGCGTCGACTCACTGCTTTGGTCTAGTGTAAACTCGCACATGATCACCTGATGTTGGTGCTCAAAGTTAACGTCAACCAACGTCGCAAATCCAGGCAGGATATGTGTCCAGTGATGTATTGGCGCCACCGGTGAATGGTTGATCTCAAATCGATATGTAACTCGGGAGCCAGTCAACGCAGAAATTGTTACTGGCTGGCCAGCCTCTTTCTGTGTGTGTTCCAATTCAATGTGCTGCGAACTGACCGATCCCTGGGCATATAATGGTGGTTCAGTCTTTACGGTCACGCGATGCACAGTAGGTCGGTTGGCGATATATATCGTTTTCGGCGGTGTTTGGTCATCGTCGGCTTCGAAATGGAATGTTATTGGTATTGGTTGATTGATATTCCGAAGTTTAGTGCCTTCCATGGCGTCGCTTGCTAGATCTACGATACGTTCAAAGATGACGCTTGATTCGTTGTCGCGGAATTGCTCGGTCATTAACAAGCGGCGATGCGATCTATTTGGATGAAGATCAGTGCCTACGGTGTAATCCATCCAAACTCGCATGTCAGGTCGGTAGCCGCGATCAACACGAACCTTAAAAACAAGAGGTTTTTCCTTGGGCCATACCTGGGTTGTTATCATGCCGGACAGCTTGGTTCGTTTGGGCCAATCAGGCCCACTCCATGGATGCATCCATCGTTCCATCGCTATGTAGGTCTGATACGGTGCAAAACCAGCAACAAAACCAAGCCCGGTTATGACCAGCAGCATGAGGCCAGCCGTGTGGGCTGTAGGTATAGGGTTAATCAGTTTCCACAGTGATTGGCCGGAAGTGTGTTGTGTAGCGTGATCGACACTCGCCTGCATAAGCTTAGCGGTCTGGGGCGATTGTGAGTGCTGTTGTAGGCGAACCATAAAGTCGACGCCACTGGTTAGGATGCCAGCGAGGTCGGGGTAAAGCTTTTCAGCTCGTAATGCCAGTGTACTTAGGTGGGGGTAAAATCGAACTGCGACATTTACATGCACCACAAGCCAAATCAATGTCCCAGTGAACACGCCCCAGAATAGGCCAGCACGAAACCAACCAGGCAATCGCACCAGGTAATCAATCATGCTGCCCACCAGGGTGATTACAAGAAAAATTGATAAGCACTGCATCAAACACTGGAGCACCAGCAATATCCTTGCAACCTGTCGTACCTGTTCAAGTTGTCGCATTGCTTTGTGCATAAGTAACTGGGATCAACTAGTTGCTTATCATGAAAAACAAATTAAGCGGGTTCAAGATGTCGGGTATTGAAACGGATGAGCATTGTTAATAGGTTTGTGGATTTTGCTTAAACTTGCTCCGGTTTGACGATGTAGGTCATTGCAAGCTGTTGTCGATTATATTCACCTCATACTGCGTGGTGGAATCAGAAACGTCACAGCGATAGGATGCAATCGACCACTTATGTGGTTTTGGAGCGATGACGTGGGTGGTCTAGCGTAGATAATAGTCAGTCATGCTGTTGGAGGCTCTGCGTTTATGACCAAAGCAGGGGATATTCATCGTCGCCAGTTCATTCGCAGTACGGTCGCCGGTGCTATTGGCGCTGCAGTAAATGCTCCGTTGGGGCAAAGAGCATTTGGCCGGTCATCACGAGAACGACCGCCGAATATTCTGCTCATCATGTCTGATGAGCATGACTCTCGTATTAGCGGATGTTACGGCAATCCTATCGCCCGTACCCCCCATATCGATCATCTTGCTCAAACTGGGGTGATATTCGACAACGCATACTGCAATTCCCCATTATGCTCTCCATCTCGGTTGTCATTTACGTCTGGGAAGTATATTCATCGTGTACGTGCATGGAATAATGCCGCCCAACTACCTTCCGAAGATATCGCCTCGTTGGCTACGGTGATGCAGGCAGCCAACTTTAATCCGTTCCTATGCGGCAAAATGCACTACGACTTTCATCGAAGGTACGGTTTTGTCGATATTGGTCCACTTAGGAGCAATGGGTGGATCAAGGAGGGAGGCGGTTCAAGGCGCAATCCAGATAATCTCAAGCCAAAGAAAGTGAGTCACCGATTTTACGATTTTGGCACAGGAGAGGATTCTCGGGTTCTTAGTCACGATCGTGAAGTGACTAAATCTGCGCTCTCATTCTTGGCCCAGCGCAAGCGTGTTGAATCCCCTTTTTTCATGATAGTCGGGTATTTGGCCCCTCATTTCCCCTTGATTGTGCCCGATAAAAACTGGAGGCATTTTCGGGATCAGGTGCCCATGCCTCAGATTCCCGACGGGTTTATCGACTCAATGCCTCTCAACTATCAGCTGCTTCGTGCGGGAATGGGTTTGCAGAATGTCGATGATCTAACCACAAAACTAGGGCGTGAGTTGTACTATGGTTTGACGGAGTGGATCGATAATGAGATCGGGAAAGTGCTCGCAGCGCTGCAGAAAAGTGATGTGAACGATGATACGATCATCATCTATACCTCTGACCACGGGGAGAATTTGGGTGAACATGGATTGTGGTGGAAGAAAACCATGTATGAGCAGTCGGCCCGGGTTCCCCTGATCGTGTCCTGGCCCAAGCGCTGGGCCGGTGGCCAGCGTCGTCGTAAGGCGTGCTCTCTGCTAGATCTCGTGCAGACTATTGTGGAACTTGGTGGAGGAACAACACCGGAGGATTGGGATGGCGACTCGATGGTCGACTGGTTGGATAATCACGAAAAGTCTTGGAAGGATCTAGCTGTCAGCCAGTACTATGGACAAAGTGTTGCATCGGGTTACACAATGTTGCGGCAGGGCCAATACAAGTATGTTTACCACACGCCGCCTAGTGCGCAGCATGCGGCCCAACGTGAACTTTATGACCTTCAGCATGATCCGATGGAATTCAATAATTTGGCTGACATGGACCCTTACCAGGCACGCGTTGATCAGATGCATACACTAATGGTAAAGGAAGTCGGGGAGAGTCCGGAGATCACCGAGGAACGGTGTCGGGTAGATTTTTCCCGTAACTACCATCAGGACCAAAATGTCTCCAAAGCAGGGAAGAGTATTTCCGGATAAGAACAAATCGGATAGTCAGTTGACCAGGAAACGTTGGAAGTTATGAAATCAAACTACTTGCAATTTCGAGACATCGCGATCAGTTTTGCGGTTCTCTTTGTCTTGTTGGTGGTGCCAGTTTCGGCACAACTTGCTACGGAAGTGCCATCTAAACCCAATGTCATTCTCATTGTCATTGATGATTTAGGCTGGAAGGATCTGGCCTTTATGGGTAATGAATTTGCCGAAACGCCAAATATCGACCGTTTGGCAAGTGAAGGTGTAGTGTTTACAAATGCCTACGCTAACGCACCCAATTGCGCGCCATCGAGAGCATCCTTGCTGTCTGGACAATACACACCGCGACATGAGATCTACACGGTTACCACATCATATCGCTGCGAGGCGAAGGACCGACAACTTATCTCCACGCCAACAAAAGACTTTCTTGGACGTAGTGTGGTTACGATGGCTGAGGCAGTTAAATCAAACGGGTATGTAAGTGCTGCTATGGGCAAGTGGCACCTTGGTAATGATCCTCGTTTTGGCCCATCGGGCCAAGGGTTCAATTTTAATCTCGGTGGCAGCAGTGCGGGCTTGCCGGCAAGTTACTTTAGTCCGTATAAGAACCCATATATCAAAGATGGCGCTCCCGGTGAGTATTTGACGGATCGATTAACCGGTGAAGCTCTCAGGTTCATGACCGGCCAACAGGCGGGAAACCATCCGTTCTTGCTCTATTTGTCGCACTACGCATTACATGTTCCGCTGATGGCCAAGCAGGAATTAGTTGAAAAATACCAAAAGAAATCTCCTGATCGTAGTAAAGCCTCGGTTGTCTATGCAGCAATGATCGAAAGTGTTGATCAGGGTGTTGGGCAGATTATGGTTAAACTCAAGGAGCTAGGAATTACGCAAAACACCGTCATTATTTTTACATCAGATAACGGTGGACATGGCGGTGTTACCTCGATGTCCCCTCTTAGAGGGGCAAAGGGGACACTTTATGAAGGGGGTATTCGTGTACCGTTGATTGTCCATTGGCCTGGTAGGTTGAATGGCGGGGTGGTCATTGATACACCGGTTATTGGGACGGACCTTTATCCAACAATTCTTGAAATAACTGGTAGTGACCGGCCATCAGATCATGTGCTGGACGGGAAGAGTTTGATGTCGTTGTTGACGAACAGCGGGACTTTTGAAAGGGAGGCGATCTTCTGGCACTTTCCTGTATATATAAATTCACATCCTGGCATGAATAAGCCTTGGCTGACAACTCCCGCTGCGGCAGTACGCCGTGGCAATTGGAAGTTAATTGAGTATTTTGAGCCAAATCGTGATGCAGAACTCTATAACCTCGAATCCGACATTAGTGAACAGCACAATCTGATCGAGGTTGAGACCCAGGTTGCCAAAGATTTGTTCGACCTGATGGTAGAGTGGCGCAAGTCAATCGATGCGCCTGTGCCGACTGAACCGAATCTACTTTACGAGGCGGCTGCGGTAGATGCCCGTGATTTAAACATTAGATAATCAACAATGTCTCTTCCTCCTTTATCATCGACGTTCTACCCACGAGCATTTCTCCTGGTCTTGGTTGTCAGTTTGGTTACTCTAGGTGGTGTTTGCCTTATGGGTTGCGGCCAAGAAGAACAGCTGGAATCCAGCAGTCGAGTTTATTCCGAACCATTTCCTCAGTTCGATCCGCCTCCAAATATTTTGTTTCTATCAATTGATACGCAAAGAGCAGATCACTTGGGATGTTATGGATATGCTCGTGACACGTCGCCTAACATCGACCATTTTGCTGCGGAGTCGGTTCGGTATACACAGGCATATGCGCCGACCCCGTGGACATTGCCCTCACATGTCGCGATGTTCTGTGGCCGCCATCCGTATAAGTTGGGGATCAATGACATCAATGCGGCAATTCCTTTAACGGCACCCGTCATGACCACTTATCTCAAGGCAGCAGGTTATCAAACTGCTGCATTTGTGGATTCTAAACCAAAGGGGATGGTTGGCGCCCGCCGCGGCTTTGACCGAGGTTTCGATGTGTATAAGCATGCACCGCATCAGGCTTCAGTTCAGTCACCGTTTGTATATGAAATGGCCGCCACCGTTGAGGTGGCTCAGCATTGGCTTATGCAGCGTGATGTAAACAAGCCGTTCTTTCTTTTTCTTCATACGAAATCTGTTCATGGCGTTGCCGAAGGCCAAGGCAACGATCCTAGGCGTTTCCCTTATGACAAGCCTGAGCCCTACCGGTCACGATATCTGACGGTAGATCAGGCCAAGTTCATTTGGGGTGGACCTGGTGAGCCTGGGGCTGAACCATATTTGCGATATTTAAACAAGCAGTTCGCACATGGGACCCTGGATCCGGCCACGTATTCAGCGCAGAGGGTTGAAGCACTCAAGGCACTGTATGACGGCGGTATCCGGTATATGGATCAGTACTTCGGAGTATTAATGAAGTTTCTGGATGAGACCGGATTATCGCAAGACACCATTGTGATTGTAACTGCTGATCATGGCGAAGGATTTCTTGAGCACCAGTTCTTTCATCACATTGAAGTATACAAGCAGCTATTGCATGTGCCGCTGATCATTCGTCTTCCACGGGATCGGATGGGCAAAGTGATTGAGTTGCCTGTTGAGATCGGCGATATCATGCCGACAATCTTGGGGTTTGCAGGTCTGGAAGCCCCAGATTCGATCGATGCCATTCGATTGCCATTGGATTCATCTATAAATCGTCCCAAACGCCAGATATTTGGTTGCTATCAATTTGGCGACCGTGGGTTCTATGATGCATTTTCGTTGCTGGAGGGAGACTGGAAATTACTTTTCCACAAGTATCCCAAAAATAAGACGTGGCAGGCGGATCTTTTTAATGTCTCTTCGGATATGGACGAGCTTACGCCAATCACCTCGAAATCGGATCGCACTAAAGCGATGCTTAAGAGCATTACCATGTGGCAGGGTCTATCGAGCACTACTCAATCAGCGATTTCATTGGATCCGGAAACCTTGAATCACTTGCGGAATCTTGGCTACATTGATTAATCAGACTACACCGAAACCCGAAGTCAAAAGAAGATATTGCTATTGGGTGTAACCCAGTTTCTTTAGTTCTTCGATCACGGCAAGGTCGATTTCTCTGGTCGGCGGTTGGCCGTTCAACTCATCCTCAAATTGAGAAAACTGGCGTTTCAACGCGTTAGGTAAAGTTTTAGCTATTGCATTGTCCTGTTGTGGGAGGTCTAGCAGCTGTTCCTGATTTCCACGGAAGATGCGACCGTCAGGATAGACAATGAAAAACAGGTCGTAGTCGTGTATGTGCACCTTCCCATCCAGCCTCGTTTCTTCAAATGGAATTTCAAAGGTTCGACGCATGCCAAAGGCCGGAGTTGGTTGCTTGGGTTTTTGCAACAAACTCCGTGCTCCCGGGGTATCATGTTGAACATTGGCCAAATCGAGAATTGTTGGCATGATGTCAATGGAGCCAGCAACATCGTCTCGCATGCCCGGTGTGATTCTGGGCGATATAATGAAAGCCGGTACATGAATTTGCCAGTGGGTGATCCGTTTGCCGTGTGCCACAGAGCCATCTTCGCCAAAGCTTTCACCGTGGTCGGAGGTGATGATCAGATGGGTGTCGTATTTCCTTGATTCTACTTCCAGACGCTGTAGTACCTGGTGAAGATGTTGATCCAGATATTTGACATCCATATCGTAGTACTGGCGAAACTTCGCCACCATCTGATTGAGCTGTTTCCTACTTTCGCCGCGTTGAACGGCTCGTTCTAGCTGAGGCTTGGGGGTAAAACCGCGAAATTGGCCTGACGTATCTCCATAAGGTGCATGGGGGTCATAGTAGTGAAACCAGAAGAATTGCTTATCGCCTTCAGCTGTATCCAGTTGGCGCATAATGGACTTGGTGATTTGATCGGCTAGAGCGTATTTAGATTCCTTTCGACCTTCAGTAAATGTTTCATCGTAGCGGTCAAATCCCTGGTCAAACTGTGAGACCTTGCTTGTAACGGGGAAGGAGGCCACTACAGCAGAGGTTGTAAATCCATTTTCTTTTAAAATTTCTGCCACGGTTGTGTGCTTAACATCCAAGACCTGACCATTTCTAGACACACCATGCTGCCACGGATGCATGGCGGTGAACTTGGTGGCATGTGTAGGTTGTGTGGTTGAGGTGGCTGTATAAAAGCGAGTGAAAATGAGACCTTTATCTCCCACTGCCCGTGAAAGAGGCATAGTGGTTGGCTGGTCCTTACCTCCCATCATTGAATCATAGCGGAGTGTGTCGAGTGTAATCAGCACAATTCGCGTCGGTTTAGATCCCGACAAGGTATAGATGGTGGCCACGGTGCCGATGATCCCAATGGCCAGAATCATAAAAACAATTTTCCGCATCCTTTGTATACTCCTGCCAAATCCCTAAATGGGAAAGTTGCCTTTAGTGTTCAGGTTTGAGTTTCCAGACCAAGATGTCGTGATCCTTGTAGATTGGTTGCCCCAGTGCTTGGATAGCGTATTGCGCGATAGTATCCATTGGGACCAATGTTTTTAGGTATTTTTTCTGTCGGATCATGAGTGATTCGATATTTGGATCCTTCATCTTAGGCCACGCTTGGTTGTATACAAAGTTCCAATACCAATTAAGTTCACGATCTACGTTTAGATGGATGATGAGATAATCTGCACCGCTATCCAAGATGGGTTGGGCGCTTTTCATTGGTATATAAGGTCCGGCTGGAACCTCTGCGTTTGGCTTAAGGGCCATGGTCATTCCGATGAGGACGTCCTTTTTGTGTTGCAGGTAATAATTACGATATAGAATCACTGCCCGGCTGCGTAGTTCGGGGACTTCGATAATCCGTACAGGACCGTCAATTTCGGCAAGCTGCTTGTAAAACTTGGGTGTGCCATCCCAAGGTACATCAAAGGCTGGCAGCGGCATCATCCCAATATAAGTGTTAGCAAATGGTCCGTCATTGGTGTGCTCAGCTCCACGGGGTCCTGCCCAGAAGCTGATTGCAATTAGAGAAATACCCAGAACCAGCGATACAGCATGAACCGCGGGTGTGGGTAGACGCGTTAAGCGTATGATTTCAACAAACAGCCAAAACGTGAGCATAATCATGAAAGGTAATGCCGGCAGCAGATAACGCGCGTAGGCATAGGTCATCCCCGCAGGTTGAGTTACAACTAACGCAATGACCGGCACAAGCACTGCAAAGGCTAGGATGCTGCCGGATCGTCGTCGGGCAAGCGCCAGCCCGGCAATTGCGATTGGAATAGTGATTGTCCAGATCATCGTGATCACCCGGTTTCCCGTGAGCAAATCTAAAACATCAAACGCGGCAAAATGCTCCACTTCGCCTTTGCCGGTTTTGTTATGGATGAAATTCCACAGTCCATCCCATGCTGGGATATATAGCAGGAAGCAAATCGTTGCCCCCACTGCCAAACTGCCCGTCAGCCATGCCAAGTCCCTATACCGCTTCATAATGAGATTGCACACGATCACGGTCATGCCGATGCCAACAACAAACGCAACAGTGGTTAGGTGTACATAGGGCAGCAAGCCCGATGAAATTGCTAGAACTGCGTGCCACCATGGTTTTGGTCTGGCATTTGCAAGGGTCATGACGGTTGCATATGCCATCACAATCGCCAGGAATAATGCCAGTAGATAAGAGCGGCCAAAACCACAATAGAAGAGGAATAAAGAATTTGTTGAAAGTGATAAAGCAGTTAGTACTGCAGGGACACGGCCCACCATGCAACTAGCAGCGGGATAGATTACCAGGAGCGTGGCGATGGCGCCAAGGATTGCGGGCAAGCGGTATGCCCAAAGTCCTGGCCCCATGATGTCCACGGCAAACCGCTGAATAAGCGGCAATGCGACACCTGAGCCATGTGCGTCATAGATCTTTAAGATGTCCCCATAGGATTGATTCAAATGCCAGATACTATGAAACTCATCACCAAAGAGATGTACGTTCCCACGCCCGGCCAGACAAAAGTATAGGCCGATAACAATGGCCAATGCGACCAATGGCAGGGCAATGGCCAACGGTAAATCGTCCATCTTTTTCTTGGGATCAAATTTCGTATCCATTCATTAGGCCTCATGGCATACAGGTTACATAGAACATTGCCTAGTTATACATTTGTGTTCAATGCCAGGTTTATCATGGATGCGATTCGGCATCATCATGTAAAGGTTATGGGTATTGTATTTTTACTTGGGTTGGACATAGGACATTGATTGCTCATACAACCGAAGCCTTTGGCGGATGCGGTCCAGTAGATCGTTGTGTTCTTTTTCGCCGGTAAGTTCAAGTGCCTGTTGTGCGGTTTGTTTGGCTTGGTCAAATAAATTAGCTGCAGCATAAGCTGCAGCAAGCGTGTCAAGAACTGATGCATCTTGCTTAACGGTTAATTCATTGGCACGTTTGGCATATTGGATTGCTTCGCCAGGCCTGCGGACCAATGGGTCATAATCCGTTGCAAGAACCCATGCCACCGTATTGTACGGGAGCGGCCATTGGGGCTGTTTGCGCATGGCAATTGAAAACTGAACCAAGGCGTTGTCAATTTCTCGTTTTTCCAATAATGCCATTCCGTAGTCGTGGTGGACGCCAGCATCATCATGGACGCTCGCCCTTTTGTGGATCTCGATCGCTGTTTGGTAGTGGATGGTGGCTTCATCCAACTCACCGGATGATCGCAAGACATTTGCCAGGTTGGTGTATGCGTTGGCCATGTTTGGATTGATATCCAGTGCCTGTCGGTAATAGTTCTCGGATTCCTTTAATCTGCCGGCCAATCGTAACTTGTTTGCTACGTTGTACCTGGTTGCCGCTCCCAATTTGCGTTCGAATTCCCGTGGTCGCCAATTGCTTGCTACTGCCGTGAGGCCGATGACAGTGATTGATAACCAGATCATCAACTTACTGCGTGAATGCATGAACAGCCGAAGTTGAGTCAGACCGCCAGCCGCAAAAAGGATCAAGAAAGGTACCAGCGGATAGCGATATCGGGCAAAGACATAGAATGCGACAACACTTGCTGCGTAGATGACTGTCATCAGATAGAAAAGCCATAACTTGTGACGATCCCTCCATGTAATGCAGATACCCAATAACGCCAATGGTGCTAATACGCCAAAGTGCCAAATCATAATTAGGATGGACATAGGTTTGGACCACTGGGCGTAAGTATATAAGTCTGATGTGTCTTCCAACTCAATAGCATTCCAGACCAAGCGGGTCTTTGTTAGCATGAGCTTAAGCCAATCGAGCGGATGTTCAGTGATATATGTTTGCACTTGGGCAACCCAGTACCTCGAGACTTCAGCAGGATTAAGTTGTCTTCCAGTGGCCTTTTGGGCCAACTCGGTTGCATCTTGACGTTCGTACTTCACATTGCCCCGGCCAGGCCGCAATGGTCGGTACGTACCATCCGACTTTTCGTTGTTGCCGATATACAAGTTGGGGCCAAACTGGCTAGTGGTCAGGTGGAACCCATCCCCCACGGCTTGATTACGCAGCATGACAGGTGAAAGTACGGTTGCAAGACCCGCTAGGAATAGGATGGCACATATTAAACGTCGCGAGTTATGACGGCGGTAGGTCGCACCAAGCCAAATAACAATTGCCCCTACAAAGACCAGGGCGTTCTCTCTGCATAGAACCAGGCCTCCAAGGGCTGCGCCAACCCAGAACCACATTGCGACACCGGGTTTTAGGGTCGCGTGGCTCAAGAGCCAGATAATCAGCGATAGGAACAAACAATCGAGTACAGACTTCTGAATGAGACCATCAAAAAAAATAGCCGGTGTATACAACGCCATCATGATGCCGGCCAGTACACCAGCAGGTATGGAAAAAATCCGTTTGGTTGCATCACCTATCAACACACTGGCCAGCGAACCAATAATGGCTTGGCAAATGCGAACTGACAGCAGGTCATCGGCGCCCAATGTGTAAAGTAGGCCAAGGAAATATGGATACAGTGGCGCTTGATAGAAAACCTCCTGTCCCAGCCAATTGCCACTGGCTATTTCATTGGCCCATTCATGGTATCCCTGGCCATCCCCCATGTAAAAATTAAAGAAGGGAGATGACCTAAGTTCGAGCAGGTAAATCACCCGGACCACCAGTGCGAGCAAGAAGATTCCCAAGAGTATCCACCTGTACCGAGGCTGCGCAGATTGATCTGGAACATCCAAAATTCTGTTCTGCGGGTTGCTGGGTAGCACTGGCGTAGTGGCGTCGATCGATTTCATCTGGACTTATTAATCGTTTGGTTGTTATTCATAGTAAGGCATGGAATTCTGATAGAGGTCCAATCGTGTTTTCAGCCTTTTGGCAAGAGGAGATGAGGCGCTGCCTGAAAGCAGGGACAGCGTGTGTTGAGCAGTAGCCACCGCTTTTTCATAGTGACCGTTGGCTGCGTAAGCTGCCGCGAGTGTGTCTAGGATGGATGGATCGGCATGTCCTGTTATTTTGGCGGCACGCGTGGCAAGTTCGAGGGCATGTGTTGGATCTCGCAAGACAGGATCGTGGTGTGTTGCCAACACCCAGGCCAGTGTATTGATTGCCTCTGGAGCATCGGGACTAAGTTGCACCGTCTTACGCAGTTCTTTGATCGCCTCATGCGGCTTGTCATCTTCAAGCAACAAAAGGGCGAATTTGTATTGCTCTATAGGCTGGTTTGGAATCTCCTCTAAAGCACGACGAAAATGCTGCGTTGCTTCCTGGTAGTTGCCCTGTAGAGCTAATAGGTTAGCCAGATTGAATCGTGCCAATGTGTAACTTGGTCGAATCTTCAAAGCCTTATGAAATTGGTCAATTGCTTCATCTGTTTGTTTCAATTGTCGCAGCACAACGCCCAACCTACGGTGTGTCGGCGAATGATTTGGTCTCAGTTCAAGTGATCTTCGTAAGTGCGGCAGGGCAGCTTGATAATCATGTTCTGATAAAGCCATTTCAGCGAGTGAAAAATGTCCGGTCCAATAGTCAGGTCGTTCGGCAAGCATTGCATGGCAGACGATCCGGGCTTCAGTATGCTTTTTTGCCCCAACAAGTGCCGCGATTTTCTTGCCTGACATGTGAAAGGCAATCAGGTCCTTGGGGTCGGTTTTATCATTAGACGTTAGGTTGTAATCAATGCTGACATCTCCACCGACATATCCCAGTTGCTTAAGTTTTGTGAGCGTCTCTGGGTCCAGATCCACATTGCTATCGCTCTCGTGACGGCTTTGTGTATCAATGATCCACTCGATCCACTCGGAAAAATCACTTACAAGCCGTGGTTTATAGCGGGCTAGATTCTTCGATTCCAGTGGGTCGTTCTGAAGGTCATAGAGTTCCGGCCGTGTCGTATGGATATATTTCCAGCGATCTGAAACGACGCCGATCAAGGGGTTTGCATTGTATTTTGTAGGCGTAAAGCTTTCGCAGAAAATCTTTCGATTCGTTATATCTGCCTGTCGTTTGCCATGATAAATATGTGCAGAAAGATCTTCGCCATGGACCTCAGACGGAGGCTTGAATCCAAGTAGACCACATATTGTCGGTACAATATCGATCAGCCCGGCCAGTTGATCGATCCGCTTTGGGGTGCGTCTTCCCGGTGGAACAATAATCAGTGGAACTTTGACTGCGCCTTGGTAGATGAAAAAAGAGTGGTCTGATTCCCCATGGTCACCCCGCATTTCCCCATGATCACCAGTAATGATGAGCAGGGTCGTATCCAAAAGGCCAAGTATTTCAAGCTTATCGATTACCTGCCCAATACAGTGATCTGTGTACGCAATTTCGCCAGCATAGAGATTGTCAGAAAAAAGATTTGAAAATGGCTGTGGTGGCAGGTAGGCATCATGCGGGTCAAAGTAGTGCAGGAATAGGAAAAATGGTTCATCTTGGTGTTTATCCAGCCATTGCATTGCCAGTTGACTTGTAGCGGCTCCAGAACGTTCGTTCGCGTGGGCGGTCGCACCATCCATTTCGTCGATGTATTCATCGAATCCTTGATTAAGGCCAAACTGTGCTTCTAAAACTGTGGCACTGACGATTGCGGCGGTGGTAAATCCATGTTCGGAGAGGATCTCGGCAAGTGTCACATTTGAGGGCGATAATTGGTAATTCAGGTTGTCATGAATGTCGTGATAAGGGGGATTGGTGCCGGTGAGCATTGAACTGTGTGATGGTAATGTCATTGGTGCAGGTGAAATAGTATTTTCAAATAGGATGCCACGGTCGGCCATGGCATCGATTCGAGGCGTTGTGTTCCGCCAGTACCCATAACATCCCAGTCGGTCTGCTCGACAGGTATCGATACTAATCAGTAATACGTTACGAATGGCAACCTGGGGATGGTGACTTTGTTGCCATGCCCAGATTCCGATAACTAAAATTACCGCAAGGATAGTAGCGAGCCACAACTTTCGGTTAGTTAATATTTCCATCTGCAATTTATTAGATCCGTTTTAATCGGGGTGTACTAGTAGAAAGTATGACCTTTTCTACAGTTTCATCGGACGCCTAACACATCGGCGAGCAGACCCCTACAACACGAAATCATTGATGACATTTGGGTTGAGCCAGCGAAATCAATTTTGTAATGGGTCCATGTTGACCTAGAAGATGTTATGCGGTTGGTTAATGTCATCAAATACCCGTTTCGAGATGATCTCAAGGTGCTGGTGCTACATGGCGTGTCTATGGTTTTGATCCGCGGGTGATTGGTGTGGGCAGTGTACGGTGGATTTTGGTATCCCTTGATCTGGCTGGAAGCGGGCTGGGTTAATCTGTGTGTTTGTGGGAACCCCGAGTGAAGATGCTTGAAGGGGCCTATGATCAATGAACGTAGCCAGAATACACTAGACTTGGGGCACATCAATCTTGGGGCACCACTTGGCCAACGAGCAATCATTACACAGTGGTTTTCGTGCACTACAGACTTGCCGTCCATGGTAGATCAGTAAGTGTGCGAGCATTGTCCATTTTTTTGAATCAAAAAGAGCCATTAGATCCTTCTCTACTTTTTTAGGGTCCGTCTGCTGGGAAAAACCCAAGCGGCGGCTAAGGCGGCCGATATGGGTATCGACCACTACTCCAACATTGATATCAAATGCATTACCAAGAACCACATTGGCAGTTTTACGTGCCACCCCCTTGAGTTTGAGGAGTTCTTCCATCGATCGAGGAACCTTCCCCCCGTGATTCTCATGGATTGTCTGGCTGGCAGCGATGATGGATTTGGCTTTGTTGCGGTAGAAGCCGGTGGAGTGGATGATGGTTTCCAACTCTGATTGCTTTGCGCAAGACATGGCTTTGGGTGAAGGGAATTTTTTAAATAGCAATGGTGTAACCATGTTGACGCGAATATCGGTGCACTGTGCAGAGAGAATGGTCGCCACCAGCAGTTGGAAGGGGTTTTTGTGGTATAGGGCGCACGTCGCATCGGGATAAAGGCGTTGAAGCCGAGTGTATATCTGGTTGGCACGCTTCTTGTCTGGTGCCGAAACGGGCGTGCCTGGGAGTTCCTTTTGCCTTGCTTTTGCCGTCGCCATAATGAATCGATTTAAAGGTTTGAAAGTGTATGCCGGTTAACTCCATCACGTAGTATTTGGCTGTTATGTGGAGACAGTTGGGACGTGCTTTGAGTGGATGCAGCATCCTTGGGCAAATGTTCGGCCATTTTCCCATATCTCATGCTTCCAGATTGGAAGACGTTGTTTGATTTGGTCAATTGCGTGCCGGCACGCTGAAAATGCTTCCTTGCGATGGGGGGTGGCGATCTGAACGACTACACTTGCCTCCCCAGGCAGGATTGGGCCTTGGGCGTGTACCAGTCGTACCGCTTGGCAACCGAATTGTCGAGTGGTTTCCAAGGCGATTTCCATTAAAATCTTTTTGGCCATTGGCGCATAAACCTCGTACTCAAGCCGTTTGAGAATTCCGAATTGCCGGTGGTTTGCATGGCGTGTGCGGCCCGCGAAAACTGCTTCAGCGCCACAGGCCTTTGGCCAATCCAAGTGGGTTACTGAAACGGGCCCGGATTGCAAGCTGACTTCGATATGCGTATCGGCTGGCTTCGATATTGAATTGGGTGCAGTTTCTTCAGAATCTTGGTGTAAGGCTTCAGGCATGGGTTGGATTGTACTATTGAACACAGTTGTGGTGTATATCTAGAAGTACCACAGGTGCCTTGATGGTCAAGAAATCCCCGCTGTTTTATTTGGCGCATGGCTGATCATTAGCTTGCGCGTAACCGGTTCGTGAGGTTTGCTATCCCCATAAAAACGCAACGGTCATGCTGTGGCGGTTCCTGGAAGATCGTGGCTTTGGTGTTTTATAACCGATATCACAATATGTATTTACAGGAAAGTTTCTCTGAAAGTCCATATTTTGAGTCGGCGGGTTTGTCCATCGCGGTTCTGTACGGGGAATGAGATGCTGGGGTCCCATCCATTACGAGGAGTCTTCCGTTAGAGATTGGCGGAGTTTGACCAGCGTATCAAAGGCCTCCAAGGGGCTGATTTGTTCCAGTTCAAGGCCTCGTAATTTGTCGATCACAGGGTGGTCTAAATACTGAGTGAACAAACTAAACTGGTCCACCTCTTTCTTGACAGGGGGCTTGGCTTGACTGTTTTTCGTAGGTGTTTTGTGGCTAATCGCCAGCTGGGTCAGGAGTTCATCTGCCCGATCCGTCACGCCGCTTGGAATGCCCGCAATCTTTGCCACGTGGATGCCGTAACTTTGATCCGCCGCGCCGGGCACAATGCGATAGAGGAACACAATCTCGTCCTTCCATTCACGGACCGTTACATGCAGGTTGGTTACATTATCGAATTGTTCATCGAGCGATGTTAATTCGTGATAGTGCGTGGCAAAGAGCGTTCTACAGCCTCGGCTGGCTAGGTATTCAGCGATGGCCCATGCCAGCGACAAACCATCAAGCGTGCTCGTACCCCGTCCGATTTCATCAAGAATAACCAAACTAGCCGGTGTTGCATGATGGCAAATATTGGCAGTTTCCGTCATTTCCACCATGAACGTTGACTGTCCGGCGTGTAGTTCATCACTGGCACCTACACGCGTAAAGATCCGATCGCACAGGCCGATGGTTGCTTCGGAAGCTGGAACAAAGCTGCCCGTATGAGCCATTAGGACAATCAGTGCGGCCTGTCTAATGTAGGTTGACTTGCCACCCATATTGGGGCCCGTGATGAGTGCGAGCGTAGGATCGCTACGAAGTGGTTCACTACCGAGAATGAGATCATTAGGTACGAATCGATCAGTCAATACGGTGTCAAGCACTGGATGTCGCGCATCCTTGAGAGAAAGCACTGGTTTGTCAGCCATCTGGGGTTGCACATAGTGGCGGCGTGATGCGGTTGAGGCGAAGCAAGCTAGAACATCAAGTTCCGCGACGAGTTGAGCGAACAAGTAAAGCTGCGGTAGATAGTCCTGCGCCATGTCACTTAGTTGAGTAAACAGCTCTTGTTCCCGCGAGATGGCTTTTTGTTCTGCAGTGAGCACCTTGCCTTCATATTCCTTGAGTGGCGGAGTGATAAATCGTTCAGCATTCTTTAGGGTTTGCTTGCGGGTCCACTCGACTGGTGCACGATCTCGGTTGGCGGAACTCAGCTCGATGTAAAATCCAAAGACCTTGTTGTACCCAACTTTCAAGTTGGTTATCCCGGTCTGCTCAACAAGCTCTTTTTGGTAGTTTGCGAGCCAGGTATGGCTGTCATGTTGAAGTCTGCGGTATTCATCGAGTTGCGTATCGACACCATCACGGATGAGACCCCCCTCACGCAGGTGGGCAGGTGCTGCACTAATGCACATGTTGCCGATCTGGTTGCCCAATTCTGTTAATGGTTGCGAGACATTGACTAGCTGGCGTTCATATTCCTCCAGATGACCTTGGGCTTGGATCACCTGTGCGAGGGAGGATGCTTGCGTTGCACTATGTCCCAACGCCACCAAGTCACGCGGTGAGGCCCTCCCAACGGCAATCCGGCTGACCATGCGTGGGATATCCTGGATTGCGTCCAGTTCACGCTGCAAGGAATTTCGGCACTGACTATTGTCGACGAGGCAACTAACGACCTTTTGACGCTTTTCAATTGGTTTGCGTTGAGACAGTGGATAGCACAACCAGTGACGAAGCAGCCGTTTGCCCATCGCCGTACAGCAGTCTTGCAAAACTCCAAGTAGACTTCCTTCTGTACTGCCGGTTCGAATCGTGCGTTCAACCTCGAGGCTCTGGAGGGAGATGTGATCTATGACCATATGATCAATACGTCGAAATTGCTTGGGCGCCTGAAGGTGGGGAATGCGATCAATTTGAGATCCATCCTCAGCCCGTTGTGTTTCATGGAGATAATGGATGATGGCTGCGGCTGGACCGAGGGCGGGGTTATCATCTTCTAATCCAAAGCCGACTAGGGTCTTCACCTGGCATTGACTTTGAAGTATTTCCACGGCCTGCTTTTGGCCGAATTGCCATTCCGGACGTGCCACGGCGGCACATTCAAGTCGGTTGATCAGGGTTTTTGCCGCCGGTGGTCTCTGCCCGTCATCACTGACAGCATAAAGCAGTTCACTAGGTCCAATGCGTACTGCTTCATCGCTCAGTTCATCGGGTCCAAATGTGCCCAGTTGAAAGGTGCCGGTGCTCAACTCCACCCAGGCCAGTGATACGCAACCACTACGGCCAAATACGATGGCTGCCAAGGGGTTGTCTTTGGCTTCATCAAGCAAACCTTCATCGGTTAATGTGCCAGGGGTTACGATACGCGTCACGTCACGTTTAACGACGCCTTTGGCGACTTTAGCATCTTCTACCTGGTCGCAAACAGCGACGCGATGGCCAGCCCCGATCATTCGGTGGAGATAACCATCTACTGCGTGGTATGGCACGCCCGCCATGGGTACGCCTTCTGTGCGCTGGGTCAATGCGACGCCGAGTACGTTATGTGCCAGTTTGGCATCATCATGAAACATTTCATAGAAATCGCCCATCCGAAAGAACAGCACGCAGTCTGGATGCCGCTCTTTAAACCGGTGAAACTGGCGCATGGCCGGTGTATCGTTGGGTCTGCTACGTTTGGACACGTTTACGATGGTACTAAGGGCTAAAAGTGATGCATAGTCGGGGTCAATATTTCCAGCGGGGTATACTCACGCAGAATGTCGCTCTTATTTGAGACATATCCGGCATCAGCCCCAATTACGGGCTACGCACAGGTGGCCTTGGAGCAGGGCGTCGACATTGCTCCAGATGGTCTCACATATGGAATCCCAGCCCCAATCAGCGACCTGCAGATCGGTGAGCGGGTGATCGTCCCGCTGGGCCGCGGCAACAAGCCCACAACAGGTTATATCACAGCAATTGACAAGCAAAGTGGTCTTGAAAAGGTCAAGCCCATCAAGTGCCGTGATCCACGGAGGATTTCGCTGACATCGGATCTGATTGAACTAGCCCGGTGGCTGGGGGCCTATTACTGCTGTCCACTTGGCATGGTATTTGCCACCATGCTTCCGGCCGCGGTTAAGCGTGGTATTGGACGGGTCGTTCAGCTTCAAGTTCGGTTAAGTGAAACGGAATTGTCGTCAGAAATCGTCAAACTTACCAAGCTTCAGAAGAAGGTCCTTGAAGCATCGAGGGAGTTAGCCGACAAAGGCGTGGCCTGGGTGGAGCATCGCAGGCTTGCGGACTACGCCGGAGCCAAAACAGCCATGCCTGTTAAGCAGCTCATTGACAAACAAGTGCTGATTGCACGTCGACAGATGACTGTACGTGCCAGCAGTTACGACACCCCCAAGCCGGAAGCTGCCGCGCGAATAGATGATGGAATACTGAGTGATGCACAACGTTATGCTATCGAACAGATTATTCATAGCGCTGAGCGAGGATTTTCTGTTCACCTGTTGCATGGTGTAACGGGTAGCGGCAAGACCGAAGTATATCTTCGTGTACTTGAGAGTGTGTGTTGCGTGTCGAAAAATGAAGGCAATGGTAATTCATCGCGACAACTCGGCGCAATTATTCTGGTGCCAGAAATAGCACTGACGCCACAGACCGTTGCAAGGTTTGAAGCTCGATTTGATGATGTTGCGGTTTTGCATTCAGCGTTAACGTCATCACAACGTCATGAACAATGGCGACGTATCCGCGACGGTCACGCCAAGGTCGTGGTAGGAGCGCGTTCCGCAATTTTCGCGCCCTTGCCCCATGTGGGTCTGATTATTGTTGATGAAGAGCACGACACGAGCTACAAGCAGGATCAACTGCCTCGCTACCATGCACGTGACGTGGCAGTTCGGCGGGCACAAATCCTCGGTATTCCAGTGGTTCTTGGCTCGGCAACGCCGAGCCTTGAGAGTTATCACAATGCCACGGCGATCCTCAATGCAGGTCCAATTAAGCAGGACAAAGAAAACGACTCATTACATCAACACATCGTGACAGTGTCCTGCAGTCGGTACAACCTGCTGCAGTTGCCCAATCGAATCACCGGGTTTGAACTCCCCAAAGTCCAGATCGTTGACATGGTTGAAGAACGCCGGAGTCGCCGTGGCGTGCATCTACTTAGTCGCAGGTTAGAGGATTTACTGAAGTATACATTGCGACAAAAAAGCCAAGCTCTACTACTGCTCAATCGTCGTGGTTTTGCCAACTACATCGCGTGCCCGGATCAGCGTTGTGGGTGGTTAATGTCATGCGATTTTTGTGATGCCAGCGTGGTCTACCACAAGGATAAATCCTTGCCTTCTGGGGGTTATGTTCAGTGTCACCACTGTGGTGCGGAGCAACTGCTGCCTCGACATTGCCCGATTTGTAGAAAAAGGGTTACGACCTTTGGGCTTGGAACCCAGCGTGTCGAGGAGGAGATCACGAGAAAGTTTCCTGAGATTAAGGTGGCGAGAATGGATTCAGATACGATGCGTAGGGGTCTTGATTACCAAAGTACACTGGAGTCATTTCACAAAGGGCAAATTGATGTGTTAATCGGCACTCAGATGATTGCCAAAGGTTTAGATTTTCCAAATGTGCGGATGGTGGGTGTGATTAGTGCGGATACAGCTTTGCACATGCCGGATTTCCGTGCTGCCGAACGGACATTCCAAATAATCGCCCAGGTTTCCGGCCGGGCCGGGCGTGGTGATAAACCGGGGATTGTGGTGGTACAAACCTTCAATGCGCAGGATGAGGTGATCCAATTAGCGGCTAAGCATGACTACGAATCTTTTGCTGCTCGCGAACTTGCACTGCGGAGCGCAGTAGAACTTCCGCCAATTTGCCGCATGGCCCGTATCGTGGTTCGCCATCAAGATCATCGTATTGGTTTTCAACTTGCGACTGAATTGGCCGAGCACCTCAATGTTTTTAACCAGCAGCATAGATATGAGATCAAACTGCACGGGCCAATGCCCTGTCCCATTTCAAGGATAGCGGGCTTTTTTCGCCATCAGATTGAGTTGGTTGCCCGGGATGCGGCAGCACTGCAGGGGCTCATGACAGATTTACGCAATGCCAAGCTACTGCATGCGGACGGTCGTACTGCGGTGGATGTAGATCCAGTTGAGTTGATGTAAGTTAAGTGTCCGGCGGTTATGAGGTGGATTGATAAGATCCGGGTCACCTGTGAATTTTCTGTTATCCTTCGCCAAACAGTCCTCTTCCAATCCTTAGGACATTGGCTCCATATTCAATCGCAACCTCAAAATCGTTGGTCATGCCCATTGAAAGGACATTGAAGTGACCGTCTGAAATTCCTTCTTTGTCGATTTCCTCGAAGATTTCTGCCATGCGTGAAAAGGCCGGACGTGTTTCTTCTGGATCATTGGTCATTGGAGCCATGGCCATCAGGCCCCGTAATCGCAGGTGCATCATGGTGTCAATCTGTTCGGCCAGATGGATGGCTGCAGGCGCCAGGACACCGGATTTTCCGGCTTCACCACTGACATTAACCTGTAATAAGACGTCAACTACTCGGTCCATCCGTGTTGCAACCCCATGCACCTCTTCTGCCAGGCGAAGACTGTCGACGCTGTGAATTAGCTTTACCAGCGGAACCACCTGTTTAACCTTATTACGCTGCAGATGGCCAAACATATGCCACCGAACTTCAGACGGTATCGACGGTTGATCAGGGTTTGTAGCGGTTACCCGCCTCAAGGCACGTCTGCGGCTTAGGAACTCTTCAAGTTGGGCAACTCGTTGGCTAAGATGTTGCGCCCGGTTTTCGCCAAAATCGACGTGTCCCATCTCGACCAAGGCGCGAATTTGGTCTGGGCTCGCAGTTTTAGTGACGGCGACTATATGGATTGAATCCGGGTGCCGCCCTGCGCGGGTAGCTGCCTGTGCCACGCGATCCATTACACGCCGATAGGCATCTTTTACATCTGCTGTCGCTGCGATACGTGTTGAACTCATGGGGTGGAGGATAGGCGATCAGACAGTCGAAGACAATCTGCCACGATCCTGGCGCCCTGTTGTGGATTTTCTTTTGCGACGCATCATTCTGAATACCAAAATTGCTCCAATGATCACCACAATGCAGAGCACAATGGCAAACTGCCCAATACCAGCCCATTGGCGAGCTTTTTCAAATTGATCAGCGCCGAAGAAACCCAACAGGACAAGCGTTGGCACGCTTAGCAGTGCAGCGATCCCATCACACAGGAGCATCTTCCAAAATGATATTTTGCATGCACCGGCAGTGAACCAGACTGCAGCACGAACCGCTGGCAGAAAGCGAGCTGCTATCAATGTCTTCCCCCCGTGACGTTGGAAGTAGCCTTCAGCTTTGACCATTCGTTTTTCGGTCAGATAGTAGCGAAGCAGAGGCAGTCTGGGCACGTGATGGCCATATCGTCTTCCCAAGAAAAAGATCATTAAGTCTGCGCCAAGAACGAACAGAAAAGTCAAGATAATCATGGGTATCAAGCTAGCGTGTCCGTGATGGCAGAGGATGCCGCCAGCCAGTAATGGGATGTCTTCGGGCATGGGCAGGCCCAGTCCACTAGCTAACAGCAGGCCGCACACGATTACATAGCACAGCACATCGCCCCAGGAAAGGCTCTGTGCTATTGCTGTTAAAAAGGCTAAAAGATCTTCGACCATGGATGAATTATTCAGGCAAGTGGTTTTGTCGGGTTAAGTTCAGACGCAAGATCCTACCGCCTGTCCGAATCTTATTGATGCTTCTTAAGCCATTCCAGCGCTTCTTCGCGTGACGCGATGGTCCTATCCAATTGCGCATCGTACACCAAGTTCAGTAATCGACTAAATGCAGGTCCCGGTTTTAGCCCCAGTCGTATCAGGTCATCACCACTGGCCAGCGGTGGTGGCGAAACGCCTTGCTTGAGGAGTTCTTGCTTATGTCGGCGGATGGTCTTACGCAACTGGGCCATACCCGAGAAACGTAGGGCTTCGGCGAGGGGCCAAGAATCTTGCCAAGGCATACTGGCCAATAGGCGTTTTTGACCTGAAACGGACTGACTGCGCCATGCAAGTATCTTTGGAAGCATCACAAGGCTGTTTTGAAAAGCATCG
Source organism: Phycisphaeraceae bacterium (assembly GCA_002716625.1). Taxonomy (GTDB): domain Bacteria; phylum Planctomycetota; class Phycisphaerae; order Phycisphaerales; family Phycisphaeraceae; genus UBA6626. Next base: position 128,761 of record PBAS01000017.1, read on the forward strand.
CGGTGTTCATTACTTAGGCATAGCATTTTACGCCATCGTTTTGCAAGTTCAGGTAAATGTTGCTGTGTATATTCATTGAGTTGCGTCGCTAATTCATCGATGGAATTAACGCGGTCTTGTCTTGTTAGTTTTTCCAGAATATGGCGATCCAATGCCCATGCCGCCAATGTTACAACAAACTGAATCGAGCCTCCAAGGTTGTTGAGGGTGGTGAGCCGACTCATTGTCGGTGGTTCATTGAGAAGTGGCGCATCAAGGCCCAGGTGTTCGATTAGTTGAACTGCCAATGCGGCCCGTGGTCCGCTGAACATAGACAGGATCTCCTGCCCGATTCTTTCCCGGCTAATTTCAGATAACTTCGAATGATGTTGGACGATTGCTGCTGTTGTGCGGTGTTCTAATGTGAATCCAAATCGAGTAGAGAATCTCACGGCTCGTAACATCCTTAAATAATCTTCACCAAATCGTGTTTTAGGTTCACCAATCGCGCGAATGATTCCAGCGCGAAGGTCTGCTTGGCCGCCAATGAAATCAATCACCTTTCCCGAAATAGGATCCTCAAACAGCCCGTTAATGGTAAAATCACGACGCTGCGCATCGTGTTCTGCGTCAGAAAATGACACGTGCTGTGGGCGACGTCCGTCCTGGTAGCCCCACTCCGTTCGAAAAGTTGCTACTTCAATCCGTATGCGGCCAATGCGGACCAAAACGACGCCGAAAGCCTCACCTACATAGCGAGTATTATGAAACAGCTTTCGTACATTCTTTGGCTCTGCATTCGTTGCGACATCGAAGTCTTTGGGTTCGACGCCAAGAAGTCGATCACGAACGCAGCCACCTGCCAGATAGGCGATAAAGCCTTTGTTTTGGAGCGCCTGCACGATTGATATGGCGGCTCGCCGCCCTTCACTGGGAACTTGTGGTGTGTTGCTAGCCGCTTTCATTTGCAAGAGTGTATCTCAGGATCTGACTGAGCAGGTCATGGCAGGGTCGGTTTTAACGGCTGGCGGCAGCTCTTGAGGATTATGTTGGCCACCAAGCCGCGAGCAGATTTTGGGGCGTAACCTTTGACCCGACTTTGTCTGAGCCCCAGCATCCCCATGGATAGATCAAGGTGTGAGACGATGACACAAGGTCGCCGGTCTAGGAAATAGGCTGACAGCCGGCTACGTGTGCCCAGTGATTCAGTGATTGCAGCGTAGCGCCGGTAGGTCACATGGCTCATGTCAGCACCACCAACTTCGGCAAGCATTTTCCCATTAATCAGTGGTGAACTAGAGGTTAGCTGGGTTGCCAGACTGCCCAGTTCACCATCCAGTTGCGCCTCGATATGACTGGCGAATTGGCCTTGACCTCCAATGGTTTCGATTAAAAGAGTGCCACCACGCCTCACATATTGCGAAATTGCCGCCAGCTCTGTGGGTTGAAGAACGACTGGTTCAACGCCACCCAAGTGGACCAGTGGTGTTTGGCAAGTGCCAATTTCAGGGAGTTTGCTGCGCACGATCTGCAGGTTGATTCCGGTTCGGTTAAATAAGTGGTGTCCCATAGCCCACCAAGCCCTAGGCTCAATAATGTCCTGTCCGGAAGTCGCCGTCAGGGTGATTTGGCACTGTTTAGTATCCGGGCGGTTAATCCGCTGTTCAAATGGCATGACTAGCCGGCCGGATAATTGACCGCGGTCGGTAGCGATTGCAAATAAATTTGTTGCTAATTTCCATGGAGGCCCTTTGTCTCGCGAATGGTTATTCTGAAAATTCTTGCCCCAATCATTATGGGTTAGGAAGATTAGATCACGTGCGCCGTTGGTGACGCGATCAATGCGATGTTCCTGCTTGTTCAATATTGGATAGTGGGCGCCATAGATTGGATGGTTGTGTGGTACCGGCGTCATGGGCCATTGTGGATAAAGTTCGTTGGCAACCTTTCGAATGGATTGCCTGAATTCAGGCGATTGCTTCTGTGGACAGGCTAAAAGTAATCCACCAAAATCAAGATAGTCCTTTAGGTTCTGCAGCTGTGTTGCGGTGAAGACCAGTTGCGTGTCACTGCTCAAGTAGGCTACCGGTGCATTGATCATGGTCATGGCCGGCATGTCAAGATTTACCAGTTGCCAGTTTAATTCAGATTCGCGTAGGTCACTGAGATAAGCGGTCAAGTGATTGATATCGTTTGGGCGATGATTCCATGGCTGGTCAGGCAATTTAAGCTTAGTGATCCAAGTTTGTGTACGACCGCGTACCAGAAACATCAATGCGAATGAAGTATTGACCACATTCCCGTCAATTGATCCGTAATCATCTTCTGATGCATTATTCTTTAGTTGATCAAGAATGTGTTGTGCACCGGTGGCAAACCAGTCCTGGTCGCCAAGGAACTTAAATCCACTGGCCAGCGCAGCTCGTTCGATTGAGTAAAGATAATAATAGTGGTGGCTGGCCATAAGCCCTGAGGCCATGCGGTTATATGGTCCATTAAAATGCCGGTCGAGCCAGTGCTGGGCATTACGAATTGCATCACGAACCTTTAGCGGTGAACGGTCCCGTTGTGAATAAAGTTGTTGCTGGGTGACAAGCAGCACGGTGAGGCCAGCTGCAGTCATTGAGCCCTTGGAGGGTTCAGCTGACATGTAGCCCCAGCCACCGTCAAAATTTTGGTTTTCAACAAAGTGCTTTTGCGCGTTGAGCCAGAACTTGGTGCTCACAGTCCGACCACGTTTGGCTGCCTCCCAGAGTCCAAGTAAGGCATATTGCGTGGCACTGTGGTCAAAACTACGCGGCTTGGGGCTGTAACGAAAGCGGCTGCGGCCATCATGGGCATTGAGCAACCACTTGGTATCTTGCTGTAGGAGCCGAAGGTATTCCTTGGGAAGTAGGGCCCAGACGTGAGCACGTACGGCCACTTCGTAGGTCCCGCGTAATTTGGCCGTGGAAAGGAATCTTATAGCCTGGGTCAGTGGCGGATTTTGTGGTGTTTCACCGGCAAGCAATAGTGCGTTGACAGCTAAGGCGGTGTGCCCACCAAAGTTTGAAGCATCAGGGTCGAGTTTACGCTCCCAAGTACCATCCGCTTGATTTTGGCGAGAGTAAAGGAACTGCACCATCTGCTGGATCGCTTCGGCGACCTGCTGATCCGTGACAGGCTTATTGGTGGGTGTTTGGGCGACCGCCGATCCGATCACAATTAACAGCAAGGCAACCGTGAATGGAAGTGTTCTAAGTGGATTGGCGGGCGGTAAACACACTCGCAAGGCCAGGTAGTAGTTGGGATGTCGATCTTCTGTATGGCTGAGTCCGGGGAACTCTACGCTGATTGCTGATTGCGTCGTTGCATCTGGGCGATCGCCAGTTGCAGCCGTTCATCGACTTTGGCCATGGATGCTGGGCGATTTTTTGGTAAGGTTCGGATGCAATCCATTATCAGAACGGATAATGCCGACGGAATATCCGGGTTGATTTCAGATGGCGTCTTGCAATCAGGATCACGTCCTCGTCGAGCTCGCTGTTCACCCTTGCGTTTAATCTTGTCAACCGGTTTGGGAATCAGCGTGGGCACATGCTGGCGGGTTAGCATCCAGTACATGGTTGCCCCAAGGTTGAACACATCCGTGCTTGGCGTAATCTTCCGTCGCTTAACTTGTTCGGGTGCAATATAGTCGGGAGTCCCCTGGATCCTTTCCTTGATGGTTCCGTCAAGGCAACTTTGGCCAAAATCAATGATCTTGATCTGTCTTGAAGGGGTCACAATGATGTTATTGGGCTTTATATCAGCGTGTATGTATCCCGCCTGATGCATCACGTCGAGCCCTTGAGCGACCTGGCCGCACAGTTCGCACAAGTCGATGTAGTTTACTGGTTGGTATTGCTCAAAAGTATGACCATCGACCATCTCCATAAGTACGAGGATTTCACTCGTGCGAAGTAGTTTTCTTTGGCGGATCACTTTGAAGCTACGACGAAGATGTGGGTGACTAAAGCGGCTGGCCACCTCATGCTCATGGATGGCCTGATCTAGAAACCGCTCGTCTTTGGCAGATTCCCGAATAACCCGTTTTAGGGCGTATAGCTTGCGGTCTTGGTCCTTGACCGCAAAGATCGTACTCCTGGCGCCGTATCCGAGCGTGTCCAAGACATCATATTCTAGGATTTGGTGCAAACCAGGCATCTAAATAAGTTTATGAATGATTATGGCCGCGTGGGAATGGCCGCTTGCAAGCAATTTTTGGTTTTTGGTCTTCGTATCGCGTAAAACTTTAATCTATTGAATAATCGGCTCAAAGACAAATCAGATTCATATCGGCGGATATTACGCCGTGTGCCGTAATATTACTGGCTATGGTGATAAGGCAAGGCTGGGGGGGCAGGTAAAACCAAGCGCCAATGGGGCTTGTAATGGCATAAGCGAGGTAATTGTTCAGTTCAACTAGCGGGGCTAGCGGCCAATTTCACCCGTTTATGGCGTGTCGGCAAGTAACTGACCGCGAAACCAAGCAACCGGGAAATGCTTGCCTATGGAGATGGTTGAGTCTACATCCCGCTGGAGCAACACATGACCGGGGCGGATGTGAAATCGCTGTTGGAGCCGGTGGATCAGGGTAATAAGGCTCCGTTTTTGCGAAACAGTGAGTGCCTGGCGGTTGCTATCAGCCATTAGGCAGATTCCAATCGAATTTTGGTTGTACCAATGGTGGTATGGGCCGGTCGCACATGACCCGTTTTTCTGCTGGTTCCAGCGGAATCCCCGTTGAATCGTACCGGGTGAGCCGTGGTGGTCGCTTCTGATTAAAAAGTGGTAATCCGGTGCTTCCCGATGATTGGATTGTCCGTCCGTCCCAATGGAAAAGCCGTCAAGGGAACCACTTTCATACACCACGATTGCTTTCCATCGGTCACCTGAGATGGGCTTGGATGTGTCAAATAAGGCGGTGTCAGCGCGGCCAAATGCCGCTTGGGCGCTTAAGTTGATCACGCTGGGTGGTGGGTTGATCGGTCCAGGTTCTAAAACTAGCAGAACCCCGCTGGAAAAAGTCATTGCCGTGATCAGTGAACCCAAGACGATCAGCGGTCTTCGATTCACCATGATCGAATGGTTATGACTCACAGGTAGAACCCCTAATCAGAAAAGATTACGCCATCGCGGCTACACCAACATCGGCCGCAGTACCTTAATTACCTTGAATTTCTAAGTTTCCTGACCAAATACAAAAATCTGCAGACGATAGGTTTGAGGGCTTGGCCTTCCTTGTTGTGCCCCATGTCTGGGAAAAGAGAACCTAGCGTCCGTGCTATCCTTATCTTATGTGATTGGAAAACGAATTAACGTGATTCTAACGGTTGTAATCGTTCGCGTAATGCGGGTTGCTCACCACCGAAGGCATTGGTTTGTGTCGCCGACCGATAATGACCACGAAGTACCTGAAACCTTTCATAGGGTGTACGTTGCGCGTCGGGTGGAAAAAGCGCTTTTTCACAACCACTGATCATGAACCATGTGGTTACTAAAACAAACATTAGCCGCAGCATGGCCATGGGAGGATTCTAACCCAGCCGCTTGGGTCGTCCAACTAAGTCGTCATTATCCACTGGTTACGCTAAGCTAAGATAGTTCTTGAACATGGCTATTGGGCGATGTACGAAAGGCAAAACAGTGCCCACTTTCTGGTCCAAAACGTTAATCCCTACAAGCCGACAGGTCCCAGGTGATGCTGAGGTGCCGTCGCATCAGTTAATGCTGCGGGCCGGGTTCATCCGGAAACTGGCGGCAGGTATTTACGACTATTTGCCACTGGGCCTTCGTAGTCTCCATAAGGTGATGGCGGTTGTACGGCAGGAGATGGACCGAACTGGCGCCTGTGAAGTGCTTCTGCCGGCCCTGCAACCGATTGAGTTGTGGCAGCAGACTGGTCGGCATATTGATTACGGCGAAAACCTGTTTGTGGTCAAGGACCGCCACGATCGTGAGCATGCTTTGGGTCCAACCCACGAGGAGGTCATTACAAGCCTGGCAGGGACCTACATAAAGTCCTACAAGCAGCTACCCATTAATCTCTACCAGATCCAGACCAAGTTTCGTGACGAATTTCGCCCTCGATTTGGTGTTCTACGAAGTCGTGAGTTCCAGATGAAGGATGGCTACTCCTTTGACACAACGCGTGAAGGCTTGGATCGTAGCTACCAGGTGATGTATGACGCCTATTGCCGTATTTTCAACCGCTGTGGCCTGCAATACGTGGTGGTTGATGCTGAATCGGGCGAGATGGGTGGGAGTGGCTCGCAGCAGTTTACAGTCTTAACGCCAACTGGCGAGGACACCATCTTTCGTAGTGACAAGGGCAACTATGCGGCGAATCTAGAAAAATGCCCTACCGGTGATCGTTCCCATGATTTCACAGGCGATCCAACGGGTGACTTAGAGGAGATTTACACTCCTGATTGCCCGGGTATCGATGACGTCCGAGATTTCTTTAGCAAGTCACTTGGCAGTAGGCTTAAAACTTCGAACATGCTTAAATCGATGGTCTATGTTGCAAGCAAAATCTCCGATCATCGTGATCCCCATCATGTCCAGGATCTGCATTATATCCTTGTGGTTCTGCGAGGAGATCATGATGTGAATGAAGAGAAGTTGTCGGTTGAGGTGACCAAAATTTTAGGTGAGAAGGTTTCCGTAATGCTTGCGCCGGAGAAATTGGCGATGGATGACGGTTGGGCATTGGGTTTTGTGGGGCCGCATGCCTTCGTTGGTCGCACTGATACGACCCTTCTTGTTGACCCAGATGCTGCCCAAGGGGGGTTTTGGGTTGCTGGTGCAAACAAAGCTAATCACCACGTTAAGCATTTCAACTGGGATCGCGATGTGGTGGATATTGTGTCGGGCAATAAAAATATAGTAGTTGCCGATCTACGAAATGCCATCGACGGGGATCCATCTCCTAAAAATGATGATGGTGTACTCAAGGCATCACATGGGATTGAAGTTGGTCAGGTATTTAAGCTGGGTACAAAATACACAGAATCTTTGGATGCCACGGTGCTTGATGAGGAGAACAATCGGGTGCCAATCATCATGGGTTGCTATGGCATCGGTATTAACCGCATCATGGCCTCCGTAATTGAGCAAACCGGCGGCCATGATGAGAATGGTATTATTTGGCCAGCATCAATCGCGCCTTATCAAATTTTGATTACTCCAATCAAATATGAGGGTGTTATCAAACAGACCGCAGACCGTTTGGCTGATGAACTGGAAACAACTGGTTGTGATGTGCTGTTGGATGATCGTGATGAGCGGCCGGGGGTGAAGTTTAAAGACGCCGATCTGATTGGCATCCCATTACGGATTACGATTGGCGACAAGGCCCTCAAGGATGGTTGTGTTGAGATAAAACCCCGCAGAGCATCGGTAGACACCAAGTCGCAGCTTGTTCCTGTCGGCGACGTGGTTAAGTACACCGTTGATTTGTTGTCCTGCCTGTAAGGTGCAGGTTGCCGGTTTACTAGAAATCGGGTTTTCGGTTCATTGCCGACTTGATGTTTCTACCGCATATCAATCCATATATTGTGCAAACAGTGGTGTGGAAAGGTACCGTTCCCCAAAACTTGGCAGCACCACCACAATAGTTTTGTCCTTTTCCTGAGCTGCAATGCGTGCGGCTGCGGTTACGTTGGCTCCGCTGCTGATACCACAGAAAAGTCCCTCTTCTGTGGCTAGGCGGCGGGCCATGTCCATGGCTTCATCATTACTCGTTTGTTCAACGCGATCAACAATATCCAAATCCAAATTGGTCGGCACGAAGCCAGCGCCGATGCCTTGGATTTTGTGCGGGCCTGGTTTGGGTATCTCACCGTTGAGTGTTTGTGTGATTACCGGTGAATCGGATGGCTCGACGGCGATACATTTAAAATCAGGTTTCTTCGGCTTGATGTGTCGGCCAACGCCTGTGATAGTGCCCCCGGTTCCTACTCCTGCAACAAGGAGGTCAATATGGCCTCCGGTATCTTCCCAGATTTCTGCACCGGTTGTTTTTTCATGTATTTCCGGGTTGGCTGGATTCTCGAACTGTTGGGGCATCCATGAGTTGGCCGTTGCATTGACAAGCTTGCCCGCTTCTAAGATTGCCCCCTTCATTCCCTCAGATGCCGGGGTCAGCACCAGTTTGGCTCCCAGTGCTCTTAGTAACCCACGTCGCTCCAAGCTCATCGAATCAGGCATAGCCAACGTGAGTTGGTATCCCTTCGCGGCGCAGACAAAGGCCAGTGAAATACCCGTATTGCCACTGGTAGGCTCAATGACGTGTGTATCTTGGTTGATAATTCCATCCTGCTCAGCTGCTTCAATCATGGCACGGCCGATCCGATCCTTCACGCTTGCCATTGGATTAAAGAACTCGCATTTGGCATAAACCGTTGCGTGATCCGAGGGGATCACCCGATTGAGCTTTACCAACGGCGTGTTGTATGTCGTCGCCAAGATGCTGTTGTAGCAGCTGCCGTGAAGGGGTTGAAATGCTGTGGCGCTGGTCATTATAATTCTCCAAAAATCTGTTCCCCTCTTCCGAAACGGTAGAAAATCGTACAATGCCGACGAGCAGCCGGCAATGTTCCGGGTGGGATTTAGTTCTGGTCCGGTTCGTTGGCCAAGATCAGTGACATGGCTTTTACAGACTCCAAGGAAAGGTTCGGTAAGTAAACGATTCATCGCCCTATCGGTCCATCAGGTTGTGGAGAGTGTGCTTGATGGGATCCCGGAAGATGAGCGGCTATGGGTGTCGAGGGCGCTGAATATTTGGTTTCATCCGCTGATGTTCGATACGGTTAATGGTGGGTGGATCAATCTTCTGAAGGTGAAACGAAGCGGCATGCTGAATCGGCATTTTCATCCCGCACCGGTTTGCGCTTATGTCATCAAGGGGTCTTGGCGGTACCTAGAGCACGATTGGATTGCGACGGAGGGCAGCTTCGTCTACGCCCCACCGGGCGAAACCCATGCGCTTGTTGTTGGCAATAATGTTGAAGAGATGATTACTTGGTTTCATGTCTGCGGCTGCCGGATCTATATGGACGACCAGGGCAAACAAGTCGACTATGAGGACGTCCACACCAAGATTCGAAAAACCGAAGACCATGCCCGTTACCATGGATTGGGGCCGGATTTCGTGAAACAGATGATCCGCTAGAACACCGCGATTTCAATTTTCTACATGATCACGTAGGTCGTAACAAAGCAAGCGTGGTGGCTGATCATTGATGCGGTCGTGGTCATTTTGAACTACGTAAAGTAATCCATGGCTCACAACAGGCGGGGTCCACGATTGTGATGCTGCGAATAGCCAGGTGCGTGCGAGGATTTGATGTCCGGTTGGTGACAGGTCCAGCCATAACAGATGGCCCAGTTCACCAAGGCAAAGGAAGTGTCCATCCGCCATCAGTAAGGCGCCGCGATAAGGACCGTACCTTGCCTGCCTTTGTTGGCCGTAGTACTCATATTTCTCCTCCCATTCAGCTTTGAGTCGCCACATTTGTTTACCGGATTTGGCATCAAGGCAGACAAGAGCAGCGTCAGGTTCATTTCGACCGTCGAACCCGTATAGGTAACCATCTTTGTAGATGGCAGTGCTGAAATGCGTACCAAGTTGCTTTGTGGTCCATAGCTTCTGGTGGGAAAAATCTTCTTTGACGCCAAGTAACATACTGCCAGTGTGATAGCTGGCTGAAATAAATACACGATTATCAAAAACCACAGGACAGGCCGCATTGACAGATTCGTAGCTGGAGCTACGCCACGGAAAACGCCAGTTGATGAGGCCATTTCTTGGGTTGATGCAGAGCAATCCACCGGTTGGTGGGTTGGTGGCGCCGCCGGTGAAAACAAAAAGCCGCCGTTCACCGTGTACCTGCGCTGCCACTGGAGAAGCGTAACTTGCTCCCCATTCTCTTCCGGACTGCCATACGGGGTCACCGGTATGTTTATTTAACGCCACAACACATGGTCCACCGGGCGCACCAACATTGATGATGAGATGATCGCCCTCGATCAACGGCGTGCTGGCGATGCCAAAAAACTCCTGCTTGAGCTTGTATTGCGAGAAAAGATCCCGGTTCCATATTTTTTCTCCAGTGTGCAGATTCAAGCAGTAAAGCTTGCCTTCAGCGCCCAAGGTATAAACGTATTGGGCGTCGACCAATGGAGTTGCCCGTGGACCATTGCTATAACCAAAGCGGTCGCGATAATTTGTCGTGTATTCATATTGCCAGAGATGTCGGCCTGTTTCGGATTCAAGGCAAATCACCCTCTCTTGGTCTTCCACTCGATGGAAAAACACGAGTTTATTGCCAACAACCGCCGGTGCACTATACCCGCGTCCCTTTTTCAGCTCCCACACTAGGCTTGGCCCACTTCGGGGCCAGATTTTAAGCAGTCGAGTTTCACGACAGATACTATTACGCTGAGGACCCAAGAAGCCTGGCCAGTCTGCTGTAACAGCTTGGGGGGGCAGTGGTTTTGGGGGGGCATGATAGGTGAGGGTGTCGGCTGAGGTCGATGCAATGCCAGCCAAAAATGGAAGCATGAAAATATACTTCGCTGGCGAGGTCGTATGGTGAAGTCGATTCGGTGGTGTGGGGTGTCTTCTAGAAATGGCGGAAAGTCCAAGGTAGCCAAGCCAACTGCTACAGGAACTATTACTCGTCTTCGCCATCTGGCTCTTCAGCTTGCGCCCCGGTGTTATCGGGATGAAACTCTGCAATCAGCTTGCCTTCATGATCCCAAATGTACAAAATGCCATCGTCACCACCGGCGGCAACGATTTTACCGTCGGTGGTTGCATCGGTGCAGTACATGTAGCTGTCAGGTCCGGGAAGTTCGCGGAAGTCTTTACCGTTGTGCTTGACGATGCCCACCTTGGGGTCGCCCGCACTGACAACCAGCTCGTTTTTATAGGCTAAATACTGAATTGATGTCACATGCTTTTTGAAAATAGAAAAGTTCTCAACCCGCTCACCATCCTTGGTGTTCCAGACATTGATGACTTTGTCTGCGCCGCTACTAGCGAGCAGCTGGCTGCCGCGGTGCCAGGTTACATCAAGGACATGGTGTGTGTGGCCTTCAAACGTATTGGCGAGTTCACCGTTACTGGCATGGAATACATTGACAAGTTTATCTGCCGCACCGCTGGCAAGATATCGTCCATCGGGCGAAAATTGAAGGCTGAAGATGGTATCGCTGTGTGATTCTGGCAGTTGCTTTACCGGTTCGCCGTCAGGGACACGCCAGAGGCTAATGGTTCCGCTTCGAGATGGCACCCCACTGCCGGCCGCCAGCGTTTCCCCCTCTGGGGTAAATGCTAGAGCCAATACCCGCCCCACCAATGCTGGCGAATTCCCATCTGTATTCTCCGAAGGCGTAATGACGTGATCGAGTTCCCAGTTGGGATCGAGTTGCCATGCGGTTGTCGTGTATTTGGTGGTTGCGGCTGTCAAATCACCTTCGTGTGTATAGGCTAAAGCTGTTACGGCACCGCTGGCAACCGGATAGGTCTCAAAGGCGTTTCCGCTTTCGGCATCGAATGTTGCCACGAATGGCGCAACGCCACCCATGGCCAAAATCCGGATGTCTCGTGAAAATGCAACAGTATGGAGTGGACTCCGGCGATCCTTGGATGTTTTACGTGCGTCCTTCAGCGTCCGTTCACCATGCTCAAGTTCAACCCGGGTGCGTGTTAGATTGTCATTTGCATCAAGTGTTGCTTTTACCATGTCACGTACGTCTACCGTTGCGTTGCGATAAGCTTGTTCGCTTTTCTCTTTTGCGCGGTCGGCAGTTCTTACCGCGTCTTTATTTTCCTTCGTCGCCTTTTTAGTTGCATCAAGTCGATCTTCTGCCTGCTTTACCTTGGCTTGGAAGCCTTCCTGATGTCTTGCGGTATCTTCTTTGACATGTTCGATGGTTTTCAGGATTTCTGATATGTTTTCTGCGATTTTCTGTACCACTTCGACCCGTTCATCTACATCCTTCATCTGCTTTTGTGCTTGTTCAGTTGCTGTCTGCTTCACCTTCAAGTCGCGGGCGATCTGATCGGCCTCGGCTACAGCATTCGCTTGATTTAATGACGCCTCAAGTTCAGATGCAGCCTGCGATTTTAATTTGTAGGCTTCTTCGGCCTGATTGGATCTTGCTTGCAATGTGTTCGCCAACTCATCGAGTTGGCGAACCAGTTCCGCGGATCTTTTAAGGGCCTCCTCCGCACGCTCTACATCTTTTTGACCTTGTTCCAGTCGTTTATCTGCTTTTTGTTTAATTTCCTCTGCCTCAGATTGGTCCTTTTCCGTGTTTTCGAGTTTCAGTTGTGCTTCTTCCAACTCCTTGCGTTTTTCAGTACGCTGCTTTGCTAAATCCACCAGCTTTGATGCAGATGTTTTCTGGTGTTCTTCTGAAGTTTTTAATGTTTCTGACCATTTATTCTTTTGTTGTTTAGTAAATTCAGTAAAGCGCTCTAGTTCGTTTACTCGTTCAATGGCATATCGATCGCCTTGCAGTTCGGCGATACGCGAACCATCAACAGCATTCCAAAGCGCCACGATGTGATTAGATCCTGCCGAAGCGATCCTTTGGGCATCAGGTCGTACCGAAACAGCAGTAACTGCCGCCCCGTGTTCAAGTTGGTGGAGTTGTTCGCCGCTCGATATGTTCCAGATGCGGACTGTACCATCCTTGCTGCCCGATACGATTTTTTCGCCTGACGGCCAGATGGTGTCCAGGCAGGTGACTGGATCACCATGTCCACCAAGGCTTCGTACGGGCAGGAGTGTGACCTCTTGGGACTGATCGAGTTTCCAAATCGAGATCTCCCCACCGGCGCCACCTGAAGCGACGCCTGTATAAGTGCCGAAATCAGCTTCCCCACCAATCCAAGTGACTGCATATAGATCTTCGTCAACTTGCGTTGCGGCGATCTGGTTTGCATCTTCAAGTCGCCAAATGCGAATCGATTTGTCTTCTCCGGCCGCAGCCGATGCTAGCTGTGTGCTGTCGGGCGAAAAACAGATACTACGAACCTGTGAGGTGTGTCCGATCAGGCTTTTGATTTGATCGGGCGCGGTCGAGTCCCGCAGGACAATGCTGTGCTTGGGTCCGGCTGTCGCAATCCACTTGCCGTTTGGACTGATGTCAAGTGGGACTAGAGGCGTGTCTTCTTTGGTGGATTCTTCAGCATCGTGGCTTTCTTCGGCTTGCAGTAATTCTTTATGCCACTTTCGAACCTCTCGCGGTCGGCGCCAGAGCTTGATGGTGCGATAGCCTCCCGAAGCCAGGACGCGACCATTTGGACTAAAGGCCAGGGAATGGACCATGTCATTGTGCGCAGCATGATTATTGCGTTCGTCATTCTCGGTCCCGGGGTCGATTAATTGCTGTACCAGTCGTTTAGAGGGGATGTGATAGATTGAAATTTGGTTGGCACGCCCGCACGCCACATATTGGCCGTCGGAGGAGATCGCCAGCGACAAAATGGCACCAAGGTGGTTTGGTACAGTTTGCCAATCGATGTGGGTGGTGGTGTGATCAGGAGCTGGAGTTTTAGTCGGTCCTTTTGCACCTTGGTCGATCCAAACCTTGAGGGTTCCTAGCTCTTGGGGTGAAAGTGGTGGTGCGTTAACCCGGTTGTCATCTGGTGGCATGAGCGGCTCTTCGCGGCCTGCTGCCAGGAGAAAAAGTAAGCTTTCACTGCCGTTGCCCGGAATGATTACCGGCCCGTATTCACTGCCTTTAGCAATTGTCTCGGGGGTCTCTAGGATCAGGTTAGCCTTGGATCGGGTGGTATTGTGACAGGCAAGGCAGCTCTTTTGAAAAATAGGCAAGATCTGGCTCTGGAAATCAATGAGCACGCCATCAGGTGGCAGTACAATGGCGGTGTCATTCGCCGTCTCATCTGTCGCAGCCAGAGGGGTGGCCAAGATGCACAGTAAGAACCCTGTGGTGATGAGGGTGGCCTGGCGCAGGTGTAGGTGAATGAAATGAGTCATTTGTTAGGGATGCTCTTTTTCGACTCTACTGCCATTGTAGGTTGAAAATGGTCAAAAATATTAATGGATTATGGTAATCTGCCTATAATTTCTGTAAAATCGTCCGGTGGCATGCCAATTTTGGGCATCGTAACATGTTTGCTGAAGTGGAAGAAAATGATGTCTTGTAGTTGGGGCAGCATATATTGGGTAACGCAAACCATTGTGGTTTGTCTATCAGTGTTTTTATCAGTCATTTCTTTCCCGACAACCGCATACAGTTCACAAGGCCAAGCGGTTAAGAGCCATGCGGATGCCGGGCAGTTGTGGATTGAATCACATCTTGGTGAATCGAAGAAGCACACTTTTCTTCTTCGTGGCCCAGAATCACGCCACCAGCTGATTGTCACCTTGCGTCAGCAACCAAGTGAAGGCTCCTTTGCGGTTGCTGAACGCAAACGAGATATGACGCGGCTGGTTACTTACCAATCTGCCCCTGCCGGGATTGTGCAGATTGATGAGACGGGGTACGTAAAGCCACTGGCCAACGGGCAAGCCACGATTAGCGTGGTTGGTCCTGGTGGTCGAAATGCGTATGCGAACGTGACGGTTGTGGAGTTTGATACTGAAAAGGAAATCAATTTTGCAGATGACGTGGTTCCTGTGTTTACGAAGCTGGGGTGCAACTCAGGTGGTTGTCACGGCAAATCTGACGGCCAGAATGGATTCAAGTTGTCGCTGCTCGGTTTCGAACCGTCTGAAGATTATGAATACTTGGTTCAAGAGGCACGGGGTCGTCGGTTATTTCCAGCTTCACCACAACGAAGCCTACTATTGTTGAAAGCTACTGCGACGGTTCCTCATAGCGGTGGCGTGCGGATGAAGGAGGATTCTCAGAGCTATAAAATGTTGCGGCAGTGGATTGCGCAGGGTATGCCGTACCGTGGCCAACAGGATGCGACACTTCAAAGAATCCAGGTGTTGCCTGAGCATCGTATTCTGCCAGCGGGTGGTAGCCAGCAAGTTTCAGTGCTGGCTCATTATTCGGATGGATCGGTTAAGGATGTCACACGCATGGCGCAATATGAGGCGAGTGAGATGGCTGGAGTGGAACGGTCTCCAAGCGGCCACATGACCGTTGGGGATACTCCTGGAGACATTGCGGTGATGGTGCGGTACTCAACTTCCATGTCTGTTTTTACCGCGACCATTCCACTTGGTGCAGATGTCGGTGAACTGCCGGAGCCAAAGAATTTTATTGACGAACATATTTTCGAAAAACTTCAGCAGCTTGGGCTGCCGCCCTCGCCGGTTTGTGATGATGCAACCTTTCTGCGTAGAACAGCTTTGGATATTGCGGGACGGCTACCTAGTGTCGATGAGACAATTGAGTTTCTAGGCAGTACGGATCCCGGCAAGCGAGGCAAGTGGATCGATCGTCTGGTCGACAGCCAAGGATATTCTGATTATTTCGCAAATAAATGGTCTGCTATTCTCCGCAACATGCGTTTCAATGACCGGCAGAAACGGGGCAACTACGCCTTGCACGGATGGGTGAAGCAGAGCTTGGCGGTTAATAAGCCTTATGATGAGTTTGTGCGCGACATCGTGGCGGCTTCAGGTAAAGTGGTGTCGAATCCGCCAACAGTTTGGTATAGCCGCACGAAAGATATCAAGAAGCAAATGGAGGACATGTCGCAGTTGTTCTTGGGCGTGCGTATGCAATGCGCTCAATGTCACCATCATCCATTTGAACGATGGAGCCGGCAGGATTACTACGGGCTGGCAGCATTCTTTTCCCAGGTCGGCCGCAAGGAGGGTCCCGGTATTGACCAGGCGGTCTTCTATCACAAGCGCGGCATCGCCTCTACAAAGAACCCCAAAACAGACGAGATGGTTCATCCCACTCCTTTAGGTGATGAGCCACTGGAACTGTCGCCGGATTCCGATCCACGCCAAGCCCTCGTGGATTGGATGGTGCGAGAGGATAATCCGTTCTTCGCCCACGCTTTGGTGAATCGCTATTGGAAACATTTTTTCAATCGGGGGCTGGTACACCCAGAAGATGACCTGCGAGCAACGAACCCACCATCACACCCGCAGCTACTCGATAAATTGGCGGCACACTTTGTTGACAGTGGATACGATTTGAAGGCGTTGGTCCGCTTGATCTGTCGGTCCACGGCATACCAGCTGGCATCCCAGCCGAATAGCAGCAATGGTCGAGATCGCCAGAACTTTGCACGGTACTATCCACGTCGCTTAAATGCAGAAGTTCTATTGGACGCGATCAATACGGTAACTGAAGGCAAATCGTCCTTCAAGGGGCTTCCGCCGAATATCCGTGCCGTACAGTTGCCTGATAGTGGCGTAAAAGATGAAGAAGGTGATTTCCAGTTCCTCAAGATATTTGGTCGTCCTGCTGGTTCGAGTGTTTGTGAATGCGAGCGGGCGGACACAGCTAATTTAGCCCAGAGCCTGCACTTGTTAAATGCACAGCAGTTGCAGCAGAAGCTTACTTCAGGCCGCGCCAAAAAACTGGGTGCGGATCAGGGCCGTGCCGATCCGGAGAAGATCCGCGAACTCTATCTTCTGGCGTTCTCGCGGCCGCCAGGAGATATGGAATTGGCTAATGCGATAGCCTATCTAAGCAATGCCGAGCAGGACAAGAAGCATGAGTTATATGAAGATGTTCTTTGGGCGATGATCAATACCAAGCAATTCATGTTTAATCATTGAAACTAAAACGTAACCATATAGCCTCTGCGTGGAAATTCGCGGCTGCACCTCCAAGTTTGTTTGTGTGGAGCGGTCTCGTTGTATGCCTAGTTGCTCCGCTCGGTCTGGCTGAGGATGATGAGAAGGAATATCCCATCACGCGGCTTCATGCGGTGATGCCAGCTGGTGGCCAAACGGGAACGGATGTTGATGTGGTAGTGACATCCGGAACTCATCTGCAGGGTTTGCAGAAAATGGTCTTTTCCCATCCAGGGATTACGGCGAAGGCGAAGGTTATTAAAGCTGAAACAAAATGGCCTATTCCCAAGCGACTTGACAAAACCTACACCGTATCCATCGCCGAGGATGTCCCATTAGGCGCTCACGATGTTTGGGTGATCGGTACGCATGGCATCTCAAATGCGAGGTTATTCATAGTAGGCGCACGTGAAGAGCATCTGGAAGATAACAATCAATCATTTACAAACGCCCAGGAAATTTCTGTTGGAACAGTAGTCAATGGTGCTTCGCAGAACGGCGGCATTGACTATTACCAATTCAAGGCAACAAAAGGCCAGAGAATACTGATTGATTGTTATGCTGATCGGATTGGATCACGCATGGATCCCACGTTGATTTTATGTGATGAATCTGGTGCAGAAGTTATTGCTAATCATGACACTAATCTTCGTGACCCCTTCATTGATTTTGTGGTTGGTGCGGATGCCACTTATGTAATAAAAATCCACGATGTGGGTTACCTCGGCGGGCCACAATATTTCTACCGATTAAATCTCAGTGATGGCCCCTATATTGATTGGGTCGAACCATCGGCTATTTCTCTAACGCAAGAGACATCCAGTACGGTGGACTTAATGGTCTACGGGCGTAATCTGCCTGGTGGGACACCAGCAGAAGGCGTTTTAATTCATGGTGTGCAGCTTGAACAAACAGCGGTGTCGATTGATCTTTCCAAAGAGATGGATCAGACGGATATTATGCGATCTCGTTTGGTAAATGGTTCAGAATGCTTGGTTGATGCGATGTCATACCAGCTTGAGACCGATGGTGGATGGACAAATTCAGTCTATTTAGGGTTTGCGTCGGCACCGCTTGTATTTGAAGAAGAGCCAAATGATCAACCGAGCAATGCGCAAGCCATCGAAGTGCCTGCTGAAATTCAAGGCAATTTTGATTCGCTTCGTGATTTTGACTGGTTCACGTTTCAGGCCAGCAAGGGTGACGTGTACCGGATCGACCTTTTCTCGCATCGCATGGGGCATTCAAGTGACGCCTTCATGTTGATTCAGCAACTGGTTGAAGAAGAAGTTGTGCAGGACATGCAGGGGCAAAACCCGAAGTCCCAAAAATCCGGTGAGGACAACCAGGATGAACGGTTATCTAAGGATTTGCATGAGATCGATGATTTGCCGAGCGGTCTTAGTCGTCGGTTTAAGTATATGACGCTGTTTTACACGGATTCGTTTGATCCGGGCGTGGATTTTACAGCACCAGCTGACGCTTCCTATCGCATAATGGTTCGCAATCAGGTATCAAGTCCTGGACGTCATGCCGCCTACCGCCTATCGATCCATGAGCCTCAGCCCGATTACCGACTGATTACCCAGCGGCATGAACTGAACTGGGGCCCCGGCAATGATGGACCAAACCAGTGCAATTATCGTCCCGTCCAGCTGCACCGTGGCGGGGCAAATATGATTGATGTGTATGCAGTTCGGCGTGATGGATTCGAGGCGTCGATTGATGTTTGGATTGAGTCTTTGCCAGAAGGCGTGACATGCGAAGCTGTAACAATTCAGGCCGGTCGCAACCATACTCAGCTTTTTCTGCGGGCTGGAGAAGATGCAAAGCAATGGTCTGGCCCGATTGTGGTCAAAGGGAAGGCAAGAATTGGTGAAATCGAAGTTATTCGTGAAGCACGAGCGGCAGAAATTCATTGGGATGGCTCTTGGGGCCGCAAGGAGTGGCCTGTTACGCGGCTGGTTGCTGCCACAATGCTTCACATTGATGGCGAACGACCATTCCCATTTAGAATCCAGCCAGTAGGTACCCCGCCGTTCTCAGTATCTCGTGCAGGCAAGATCGAGGTTCCTCTTGAAATCACGCGGCGTGATGGGTATGAGGATTATAAGCTAGAAATCGAAGTGTTGAGGGGGCATTTGCCTGAACATATCAAATCAGAAATGATCAGCGTTGAGAAGGGAAAGAATACCGCGGTGGCAACCTTTGAAATCGGCCCCGAGGCGGATGCGGAACCGCATGCTCTAATGCTGGTTGCCAAGGAAGCATCGGTTTCCGTGATGCGTGATCCAGGTGCTGCGGCAGAAGCACGCGAAGCAAAAATAAAAATCACTCAAGCTCTTACGGAACTGACCTCGGCGGCAGCGGAGGCAGAAGAAGCCGAACAGCGGGCCCATCAGAATCTTGAGAAGGCCAAGGCAGAACATGAACAGGCGGTAGCAGAAACTTCGGTGCAACAGGTTGAAAAGGTCTCTGTCGACGAGTCTGGAGAACAAGGTGGTCAGGCAACAGCCACTTTGGAAAAGAAGGGGCCAGAAGGGGAATTTCCCGCGGTCAACCCAGCGGATGTATCAGCGGATCTCCGAGAAGCCCCCCCTGCTTCGGATCTTCCGATATCTGATTCGCAAGCCAAGGTCAATGCAGCAGTAGAAGCCAAGGCAACTGCTCAGCAAGCTGTAAAAGAAACAAAAGCGAAGGTAGAAGGCGCCAAAGAAGCATTAAAACAGGTCCAACAGTCACTTGAAAAGGCCCAGGATGCGAAACCAAAATGGTTCAAGTTCAATCCGCCCGTGATGCAGGTTGTCCTTGAAGTCAAGCCCGGCCCCGTAGAACTGCAGGTGGACTCGCCAAAGGTGTCATTGCGGCAAGGTGAAAGCCTTGATTTAGTCGTGGGCATTGAGCGGTTGTTTGATTTTGAAGGTGATATTCAACTGAAACTGGATAGCTTAGAGCAAGCCAAGGGTGTTCAACTCGATGGTGAATCCATCACCGTTTCGAAGGGTCAGAAGCAGGGCAAGTTGACGATTATCGCTGCAGAAGATGCGGCGGTCGGCGAATTTCCAATTACACTCAAGGCCCATGTGAAATTCAACGCCCACGATCTTGTTGTGCCGCAGCCAATTGAATTGCAGGTTACCGATCGGTCACCTGAATTACCGAAGGACGGGCAGATGGCAAGCAATGATCGCGAAACTATCAGTGATGAGTAGGCAGTGGTATGAAACGATTTTTGTGAAGTTTGAAATTCATTTCAGTGGTAGCCATTATTGGACTTCGCTTGCTCTCTTATAAGGTCCGGGTTGGCGGAGGAAATTTCCGCCCTTTTCTGGAAACAGCGTGATCCTAAACTCACGCCTCGTACTTCGATCATCGCAGGACATCTATTGAATAAC
>PBAS01000018.1 GCA_002716625.1 Phycisphaeraceae bacterium
AGATGAGCCATATAAGCCACACCGGGGGCCCCCAATAGATGCATGACCACATTGTGGCCAATCTGGAAAAAAATTAAGACGATGCTTGAGACCTCAAATGCACCAATAAACACGAACCAGTACCCAATTGTCACATTACTCATGGGAAACAGAGCCAAATAAGCCCCCGTTACCGCCGCCACTGACCCACTGGCACCAATTACGGGAACCGTTTCAACCCAACAGTGCCCCAGCCCGGCCAAAACCCCACCCGCCAGGTAAAAGCTCAAGAAGCCAAGCTTCCCCAGCCGGTCCTCAACACTGTTACCAAATACAAAGAGAAACAACATATTGCCAATAAGATGCGACAGATCCGCATGAAGAAACTGATAGGTAATAAACTGCAATAACTGTGGAGCAAGGGGGTCGAGTTGATGATCAATCATCTGTTTCGATGCATGAACATCCCGTATAAAAAACAAGACCGCATTCAAGCCGATCAGCCCGTAGTTGATCCATGGCGTGTGGTGAAGTTGACGGTCTGTTCGTATTGGAAAAAACATGGATTCATGCCTGGTTACGATTGATCAATCCATCCGCAGATACTGCTCGGTAGTTATTTTACCCATGACCGGGCAGGAACGCGCTGGCTGGGATGGACAGTGATCCTATAATCCCTCTATGTCAACACTTAGCCAACTCCAATCAAAATTCACCATTCCCCAGATCGTTCACTTTGACGCCGGCGAAGGTGGCTTGACACGGATAATCGTTACCACTGGTGCCGCAGAAGCCCATATTTACCTGCAGGGCGGACACGTATGGCATTACCAACCAGAAGGACAAATACCCGTACTATCTGCAAATACTAAAAGTTGGTTCGAGCCTGGCAAACCAATTCGCGGAGGCGTACCGGTCTGCTTTCCATGGTTTGGTCAACGAGCTGATGACCCCCAAGCCCCCAACCATGGCTTTGCCCGCCTAGATCCATGGCAGGTCGAATCGGTCACACAGACGGGCGCTGATCAGGTTGAAATCACCCTGGCTTTCTTTGCCGAGCACAAGACGCAGGAACAGTGGCCCCACAAGTTTGAGTTACGCCACCGAGTGACCATTGGCCCCTCTCTAGCCATGGAGCTACTAACACGAAATATTGACTCATCACCATTTACCTATGAACAAGCCCTACACACCTACTTTTCGGTTTCAGATGTTAGAAATGTCAAAGTTCACGGACTTGAAAACACTTTTTACCTCGACAAGGGCGATGTCGATCAACCTATCCAGCAACCCAGCACACCACTAATATTTACCAGTGAAACTGATCGCGTGTATATCAATACGGAGGCCACCTGCATCCTCGAGGACCCAGGCAGTCACCGAAAGATCGTAATTGAAAAGTCCGGCTCAAATACAACCGTCGTGTGGAACCCCTGGCTGGACAAGGCCCGCGACATGCCCGATTTCCCCGACGACCAGTGGCCCGGCATGTTATGCATTGAAACATGTGCGGCCAAGGATGATGCCGTCACACTGCAACCTGGCCAGGAACACATCCTCCGCGCCCACATCAAAACAATCCCATCATGATCGCAATCCGGGCATGATGGGCATCGAATTGGTTTGCCCTCGGTTATCAGCAGCAATCCACACGCTGCAGTTAACCCCAACACAGGTGAAATAGTGTAACTTTACTGTCGCTGGATGGTGCCCGGCGTTTCTCCAAACTCGGGTGAAACCGATGGGCTTTGATCAGTTTGCTTCTGTTCAATACCCGGTGGTCGCGGAAACAGCCGCTGGGGGTCGAATGAACTGCGACCAGCTTCAGTCTCTTGGCGAATCTGACGATATAACGCCTCTTGTAGCGGCTCATAAACCCGGTAAAGCAACCGAGGATCAGTCGCCCGCCAAATACGCCCTTTTGTTAACAATGGCAGTGCGGGGTCCTGCATGATGGTCATGTAGACCGTCACCACCATCTCCGGAAAATCCTCCATCCGCTGGCGTGCTTGACCGGCTTGTGGAGTTTCAACCTGTTTTGCCTGGTAGCTTCTGTGGGCTTCATTGGCCAGTTGCAGAAATTTATTGAATATATCCGGTTGGCTCTTGGTAAGACCTTCTAAAAATGCCCGCCGCAACAACATGTCAATAAACTGACTGCGGGTTGCAAACAAGTCGCCCAGTTCACCCAATTCTCGCCGTACGTGCTCGGTAAGCGTAACTTGATACTTACGATCATCGTAATCGTCATCATTTCCGTAGAGTCCCCGGGCCTGTTCGTATATTGCCCGGGCCTCTTGCTCATCCCCGTAGAGGTATTGATACATCGTGGCCTTGAGTAGGAAGTTCTCGTGGCCACCTTGATAGTTGGCCAGCGTGCGATCACCCCGGTCAGTCCCAATGGCCCGGTCTGAAGCAAACCCCAGAGCCTTCTCGTAGGCATCGAAAAACCGGGTGTCCGGTAACAGTGATAATCTGCCGCTGACCGGATCATAGGAAATACGACCGGTATCAAACAGTTGCTGCATGGAGAGAATAACGAGGCGGTCGGTATTGATCTGGTCGACTCGACTATCATCACGCAATCGCCCAGCCGCCTGGATACCCTGCTGGGCCCAATATGCACTATGGGCCGCCGGATGCCGCCAATCCATTGGGCCAAACTTCTCCATCAGCCTCAGCATCTCGGCCGGGTCCATGTTGTATTGGTCAAGGAGTACACGTTTACGTAAGAAAGCTGCAACCTTGGCCAGCCCCGCATGATTCTCTTTATCCCGCATGACCTGATAGATACGCAGATCAATCATCTGTGAAACCTGTTCGATGTTAAAACCATAGAATTCCGCATCGATTGACCCGGCAAACATCCAGATCCTGCCAAGTTCACGCAACAGGGAGCCGTCCAGTTCATAGCCGAGCGAGGTGATCTTCTCGGCAACACGAGCCGCATCTTCATGCCTAAAAAGTACTTCCGGGGAATCCGGCGCGTCTACCAAATCCTGCATCCGCTGGATGATCTGTTCAGCCGTTCGCCCCTCCGTGGATCCCAACACCGCTTGCCATTCCGAGGCTAATCTCCGTCGGTAATACCAGTGCATGTCATCTGACATGCCACCAAATTTATGGAAGAAAATCCAGGCAAGTTCCTTTTGGAGAACAACGGAATTGGGGTTGGCATCAATTGCCTCACCACGTAAAAGCCTTACCCCCTTGTTCACCCAGTCCCATCGCTCTTCAGGCGTGTGCGTTGCCACAGAAATGTTGTAGGCCATGTTCCAGGCATGAAACACCCACACCCCCTCAAACCGGGGCTGAAGATTACATATCCACCGACTAAGTTGATTGGCTTCCCGATACTGACCGTCCTGCTTCATCTGTTTGGCACGTTGCCACAAGAAATCAACGGCCAAACCACGGAACGACCCCAACGCCGCTTGCGCCAAGGCGATATCCGCCGGGATCGCATGTCCCGTATCGGGGTTATACGTCAACTGGAGTTCATCTCGCTGGCGATTGATCGGCTCGGTGAGCCTCACCGCCCCCGCAAGGCAAAGGGTTGCAGCCACCAAACAAAACACTTGAATCAAACGGTGTCGACTCATATAAAAAACCAAGCCACCACATAAAGGTCAGGGACTGACCGACCCGCACCCCAAAATGGCTTATGCGGTAACACTGGCCAACTCGCGTTGGCGAAATATAAACTGCCCAACAAAACCAATTACCCCGGTCCACACCACACCGATCATCAATGCAGCCTTGCCGACAAGACTCGGCTCAACCACCCGACCATCTGCAACCAGCGGAATGGGGTTGTAGTGGCTAAACGACGGGACCAGTGCCGTGATTAATTCACCTGCCAAACGGATTAGGACTTTAGCAGCCTCCCACAACTTCATGTCTTTGATATTCATCCATAAAGACTTTGGATAACCCATCAGTTGATCCCAGAGCATCTTATCCTCGCCGTACACTGCAGCATAGGCTGAAATTGATTCATCTAGGTAACCACTGGTGACAGCCGCGATGTAAATGACCAGCGTAAGAAGACTGGCCACCGGGAATCCCAGACAGGTACCTGCCACAAGCCCTACGATCGCCAGAAACCCAAGTTGGAACCAGAGCACAACCATTGAACGCGCAAGATTTGGACCAAATCCACCGTAACGGTAGAGCAACTGAAATCCCTCGTCGGGCGTAAAGCTAATATCTGTTTCTTGGTCCAATGGCCCCCCCGAACCCTCAAAGTCATTACTGATCACAATCTCCAACTGTCCGCGATCATCAATCAGATGGGTATCAATGGGAAGGGTGTGTACAACATCGATGACTAATTCATTGACGGGATAGGGCTTACCGTTAACCCGCATGTTAAAATAGACCTTCTGGCTATCTGGTCGGATATTGGCCGCTGTCTTTAATCGTAGTTGTACCGTGTTCGCCGTTTCCTTCGCCTCCGAAAGACCGTGAAAAACATAGGTCTGTCGCCCATTACGGCCAACTGTGTGCCAGGCATTCAATTCACGCGTCCTTGCCTCGACAATCTGGTTTTCTGTCCACTTCTGCGGCGTACGATCTGGACGTTGGTCACGGATATTTCTAAAACGCCTTGCAATCATATCCTCCAACGTCATGCCGTCGGGCATGCTCGGAAGAATCGACACGCGGGCCACAAGGACTTCATCAAGAATAGCACTCCGATCTGCCGGGTCGTTTTCCCGCATCTGTTGCATCATGCGGGAAAACGTATAGACCCCACCACCGGCGACGGCCAGCAGCAGCATATTGAGCAACATAATTCCTACCCATTTCCCCATCAGATACTGCCACCGACCGACAGGTTTACTGAGTGTCAAATAAATCTGTCGATCACGCATCTCGCTGCAAATCGTGCCGCAGGCAAGGAAGATCGTCATCAAGCTAAGTGCAATCGCGGTGACCCACATTGACCAACTGAGAAATGCACCAATTCGATATTTCAGTAATTCCCTGGGGTCATTCAGGTAGGGCATCACAGGAACCAGGAGCATGATGACCACAATAAAAACCAAGGCGATTCGCATCCGCACCGCCTCGTCCACAAGCGTGCGGGCAATGCCGAGCAGGGGACGCCCCGGTGCCAGCACGAAACGAATCAAGCGTAGACCGACCAAAAATGCAAGCACCATAGCCCATACCCCCCCCAGGGCATAGCCAGTACTGATATAGCCAATAACCAAACATCGCCAACAGAAGCCGACAATATCAACCGTCGTAATGAGGCCGACTGCAGACCATCGCCATTGGGGTAGTGTTTCGTAGGCCCGGAAAACACAAATTGCACGCAGGAAAATCCCCGTCGCAAGCGAGGCCAACGCCGCTGTCGAAGCGTTTGAAATATTAAATGAATATCCAATTGCCCCAGTTGTCACCCCGATCCCAAGATATACAACTCCCCAAAGAACCCAACGGGACTGACATTGGGCAAAGGTACCAGCAGTAAACATCAAATAGGCCGCCACCAATCCAACGACCATTACGATTTGACCGATCCCCTCCAACCCCTGAAGCGCAAGCAGCCAACTGCCACCCAGACTCACTGTGAGCAGCAACAACCACGAGATCAGCCATTTAAAGATGGATTTGGTTAGCACGATTCGTTATTGACTTGCGCCTCATACGATACCGAAAGATTAAAGCGCCCTGTTTTTCCTATCTCACTAATTTTTCCGTTCATCAGGTTTCTCACGACCTGACAGCTTATCCAGCAGGGCATGATCAACCGGCGTATCGTTCGCCTTTGCAGTTTGCGACTGGCTCGTGGCTTGCCTGGGTGCTGATGCAACCTCGTCCGCCTGATCGGCGGCCGACTCCAACTTTTTGAGGACTTTATTGGCGTCACTCTGCTGACCCCCAACTGCTGGCACCTGGTTCACGGGGGTGGGCTTATCAGAAACGGACGTCAGTCGATCGATAATCTCAGCTGCTTCTACCGATTCGGGCATGTGTGCCAACCGGTCGTCCTCTGCCAAGAAACCAGCGATTTGACCACCAGCACGAACACCTGCTGTTTGGATGCCACGCTCCTGCGCCTCATGAACAATCTGCAAGAACAATGATTCCAGTTTCTGACGCGGCTGTTCAACACGATCAATGTGCTTACCCTGGCGTGACAATAGGGCATCAATTTGATCAATCGTCGCCGAATCCAGTTGCTCGGTGTGAATTGTGGTTCGACTCTGCTGGAGCAACAGTTGGTCCACGGTACCCTGCCTCTGAACCTTGCCGCCAAACATGATGGCCACACGGTCACAAACATCTTCAACATCCGCCAGCAGATGTGAACAAAGCAGGATTGTCTTACCCCGGCGTTTGAGTTCAAGAATCAAATCTTTAATCTGCCGAGTGCCGATGGGATCCAATCCACTGGTCGGCTCATCAAGAATCAGCAACTTGGGATCATTGATCAGCGCCTGCGCCAGCCCGATGCGTCGCTGCATTCCCTTGGAATATTCCCCCACAGGACGTCGCTGTACCGCGTCCAACCCCACCATTTCCAGCAACATATCGATCCGTTGCCTGCGTTGTGTGCGGCTCTGGTGAAACAGCTTGCCATAATATTCCAAGGTCTCCCGTGCATTGAGAAAGCGATAGAGGTACGACTCTTCGGGCAAATATCCGATATCGCTTTTAACTGCAACGTCTTCGGGGCGACGATTAAATACCAAAGCCCTGCCGGAAGAGGCGTGCAGGAGACCAAGAATAAGCTTGATAGTTGTAGACTTCCCCGAACCATTAGGACCAAGAAGCCCAAACACCTCGCCACGATGGACCTCAAGATCGATCCCATCGACGGCTCGGACCCGATTGCGAAACCAGAAATCCCGAAAGATTTTCGTCAATTGGATACAGCGGATGGTTGCATCCGTTGAAACCGGTGTCTGGTCCTCCTGGCTGTCTTTATTGAAGGGTTCTACCATCAAACGGCACGACACTGTGTGTCGTCCTTAAAAGCCAAATCAATTGACCCGGCCCTTTGTATCCTCTATTTCCCGCTTCCGACGAAATTCCGGATCACGGTTCACCCCAATCACTAGATTCGCCATGTTCGGTGTGTACAAAGTCTCCACACCCGCACTCCTGGTGATCTGTCCCATCGCCTGCTCCCACAACTGCGAAACCAAAATACCGGGGCTGCGATTGTATACTTCAAGTAGGCTTTGGAATCGTGCCACTTCCGCCGAGGTCTCGTTACGAATTCGTGTGCGGTAGCTGCGTGCATCATTAATAATACGAGCCACTTCACCGCGAATTTTCACATTGCCAAATTCCTCACCCATGTTCAACTTCTCAAATGCATGGTCCAGTTGTCGGCTCAGGTGATCCGCTTTCTGCTGCTCGCCTGACTCGTAGGCGACTTGATAACTCTGGATCAGCTGCCATAACAAACCATGAGCACTACCGGCAACATCATTAAGAAGCATATTGGCCTCCTTACGTGCCAGTTGTTCTATACTGATTCGTTCGTTTTCAGCTGAGCTGACTGCCGAAAAGGCCCCTCTTAGGTTACCGGGAGGATCCGGCCGCGTGGCTGACACTGACATCACGACCAGTCCGCTATCAAGCTCATCCAAGCTCCTTTGAATCCCCGCTTCCATTCTGGCAGTGTCCGCTGTCGATAGCCCATGAAACAACTGATCCGCCGTCTTCTGGGCAGCGAAATTTACAATCTCGCGTTCAGTAACCATATGAACCAATTGATCGGCCAACGGCCGATCGCCAACATTCCTTAGATAGTCAACGATATTTGATGCAAAATTCTGCTTTTGAGGTTCTCCGCCCGCACGATAGCTCACCGTCCAACGCATATGCAGTACATTCGCATCGGCGGTCAGCAGATAACTGTCTTCCTCAGGATTAAGATACCCCAGTCGCGCCAACTCCTCGGTCTTGCGTGCAGCATCCCGCTCCAGTTTCCGATACCAAAAAGCCTGATCCAGATTTACACTACGAACCGTCGTGGCAATTGTCTTGACATCTTCTATCGGTGGCGGCCAGGTCCAATAGGGCTTATCACGCGGCCGCATCACTCGCTGATCCGATGATCGGCCTACAATATTGCCGAACCGAAGTTGAACCAATGCCTCCTGTTCCTTGACGATCTTAAGGCCGCTAAAAATATAAAAGACCAAAAAGGCCAACATCACGACTTTCAAAATCAGGAAACTGACACGCAACGCATCGGCAAGTGATTCCTGCGCCGGATCTAATTTCTCGTTGAGCGCAATATCATCGGAGTGGTCATGATGATGCTCAAATGGATTAAATGGTTTGGCCATGATGATTTATTAATCCAGTCAGTTACTATCCTCTTCAACCGCACCAAGACCATTAACATTGGGGGGGGACAGGAAATCTTCCGCCGGCAGAATAAACTGGGTTTGCTGTGACAAGGTTGTCTTGAGCATTTCCAACTTTTGGAGGAAGATCGCCAGTTCGGCGTTCTGATCCAACTGGGCCATAAAGCGGGCAGCTTCACTATCACCACGCGCCTTGATCTGCGCGGCATAGCCCTGGGCGAACTGAATAATCTGCTCCCGAATGGTACTGGCTTCTGATTTGATTGACTTCGCATGAGCTTCACCTAACGACCGCGTGTCCTGGGCCATTCGCTCTCGAGTCGTACG
This sequence comes from Phycisphaeraceae bacterium, assembly GCA_002716625.1. Taxonomy (GTDB): domain Bacteria; phylum Planctomycetota; class Phycisphaerae; order Phycisphaerales; family Phycisphaeraceae; genus UBA6626. The sequence continues at coordinate 8,646 of PBAS01000018.1, forward strand.
CATCTGCCTAAACACCTCGACAGTCACGCCTTCGGGCAACAAAATGCGGCGAATACCGAATTGTTCTACCTTGATTCCATAACCTAGACCCGACAACTGCCCTTTAAGTTGCTCCAAAACGCGTTTTTCAACCTCGGGCAGTTTCACTTGCTTGGGATTGGTGTTGACAAGATGGTCAAATCGATATTGGCTGATGATTGCTCGAGCATCTCGCAGGCGACTACGCAGTTGATCCTGTGCTTTTTCCAACGTTTCAATATTGCTGAAAAATGCCAGTGGATCTTCAATTCGCCAGACCAAATATGTTTTGATGATCACCGCAAAACCGTCCAAGGTCTGTTGTTCTTCAAGTTGATCCTGAAGAATCTGAAGGCGATTCGGATAGCGGGTCACACCCTGGACGGGCCAAGGCCACCGCAGGTAAGGCCATTTCTGAGACCTCTTGATACTGGCCTCGGTAGCGTTACCAAATGTCGTCCGTACCGCCACCTGATCATATCGCACCTGAAAGAGAAACATGTACGACAACAGCACCAAAACAACCAGCAAGCCGATCAACAGGGTCATTGAATTTTTCATTGCGACGCTTTAACTCCAAACGAACATCAAGCTAAGTTTAGCACTATGTCCATAGTAAAGTGTTACTACTGGGGTTCGAGAATCTCACCTAACGCGGACTCGACATTCTTCAAGTCAACCCGGATTTCCAGTTTCCGTGCCTGATCAGCAGAAACAACGATTTTTTTCTTATCCTTCAGGCCACTAGCCAACACATCAAAATACAAACGCTTGGGATAGTATTGCTTGGCCTGCTCAAATGCATGCAGTTGAGCTTGAAAACGCTGGGCCCGGGACCGTTCAGCCACCACCTTTTTCCAGCGATAAGCATAGGCTTCATACAGGACCTCCGCAGCTTCACCCCGCAGGTGGGGCAACATCGAGTTGATCTCACGACGCTGGGATTCGTATTTACGGCTGAGAGACTCATCACCACCATAGGATTCACTTTCATGAATCTGCTTATCCAGCCGCTCAAGATGCTTGATCTTCTGAAAGATGGCCAATGCCTGCTCGTACGACCCTGCCACTGTAGCCAATTTTTCAATCCGTTCGCGTTCAGCCTCCTCGTATAGGGTCTGCCGTTCCTGCAACGCTCCAATCTGCTCATGAAAGGCGTTGGCGACCTTCTCCTTTTGTGGCGGATGGATCCCCGCCACCCCCACAAAAACAATCTCAAGCCCCAGTTTGTGCAAATCGACATCCTGCTGGATCGAATCGCGCAACTTTTGGCCTGCCTCAAATCGACCGACTGCCAAAACCGTGTCAATATCTTTTTGTGCAAAATAAAGATTGACACGCCGATTGGCCACGGCTGACAGTACCGGACATGGGTCGATCGCAGCCTTGCCCATTAACGGGTGACGACCTTCCGCTCCCGCCACCTGCCATGCATCCACCAACTGCTTCCACTGCTCGCGCTGTTGTGCTGCAGCAATCAGATTATCCGGGTTGGTCACGTTGGTAACGAATTGCTTGAGATTCTTAATTCTAAACTGAACAATGACATCGGCGGCAATCAATGCCATCCCTGGAAGCGTGGCGCCAATCTGCTCAATTGCCGTACTGGTTACAATCTGACCGCCATGCTTGGTCGCACCGGTAATCAGATAATCTTCACTATCAATCGCATGATCGGATGTCCAAAGAATTGGCTTGGACCGGTCTACCATTCCAACGGAACCCACGGAAATTTGCTGGATGCGACGAACTGGATACTTCCTGGCCTTTGAAACCGGCCACGGCATCTTCCAGTGGAACCCCGGCTCCAGTGGATCACCGACCAGATCACCGCAGCGAACCACAATTGCCTGCTGATGTGGTTCAATGACCACGATTGAACTGATCAGTATCAACACCACAAGGGCGAGCCCCGTTAAAGGAGTCACCGCCTTGGCCATCAATCGATAAAACCATGACCGTGAGATCTCAAAACCAAATTGATAATTAACCGCCTCACCAATGGCCTTGCCAATCGATTCAGGGCTGCTCAGCAAACCAAATATTCGGCTATCAAACGGGGCACGTGGGATCTCGCCTGGTCGCCTAGGGCGGTAAACACCCATCAACAACGCCAAGAAGATCTCAATCCCAATGATCACCGGAACCACCGGAACCACAACGGCTAAGACCGAGAATGCTACCGAAACTTCCAGCCACGTCATCAGTGCAGCAACTGTCCCCAAAGCAACCACCAAGGCATTTCCCATCAGGAACGTGGCCCCGCCTCGAAGCAATTGCCACTGCTTGACACGGGTCATACCTGCTAGGTATCGAGCTATGACAAATGTTACAAATGTGATTGCAATGCCCAGCGCAAGCAAAATCTTGGCATCGGCATCGGAAGCCAACGAATCGGCGACCGCTATGCTGCTATTGCGAATAAGCCAGAAGGCCCCGATTACCGTTAAATACCCCGCCACCACCATACTGGCAACCGGCAGTCCCCATCTGTAAAGTTTGTCCAATCGACGGCGGGCATAATCCAACTGTTCGCCGTGTTCAGTGAAGATAGCGGCTGCATCGGCACTATTGGTCGCCAGTTGCTCGGATTCCAATGCCTCAAGGCGTTCCAACCGATGTTGATTGTAAAGCAACGCCAAAAACAACCAGATGGGTAGCCCGCCAAACAGGTAATATGTTGCAGCCCATAACGCTGGGCTGCCGGCCCACAAGCCAACCAATGCCACCACCGTGGTCAAACCAACCTGTGTCGCCAAACCAATCAACGCGGCGGCTGTCGCTCTTCGGTAGGTCTGCTGGTCTTCGATCATTAGGTGCGTACTCGTGAATGTAAGCTAAAATCATCCATATGCTTCGCCAACTTACCACATTGAGTTTTAATACTTTCGTCGAGTCGATCCGCCAGCCCGTGTTCGTGGTTCTGGTGATCAGCGGCTCGATTGGCTTGTGGTTCAATACGCCACTGGCGGCCTACACCCTCGAAAATGACAACAAACTGATGATCGACTTGGGCCTCAGCACGCTGTTTCTGACTGGATTGCTGCTGGCCGCCTTCACGGCAACGGGCGTACTGAACGCTGAAATCGAGAGTGGTACGGCCCTGACGGTCGTGAGCAAACCGGTCGCCCGCCCCCTGTTCGTACTGGGCAAATACCTTGGTGTAGCAGCCGCATTGACTTTGGCCTACCTGGCCCTGACCATGGTCTACCTGCTCAATGTGCGACATCAGGTGATGCAAACCGCCCGCGATAACATTGACTGGCCGGTGCTTGCTTTCGCATTTGGCGCTTTCGGCCTTTCCACCCTGATCGCGGCAGGAGGGAACTACCTCTACCACTGGGTCTTCACCTCGACCTTTACGGTTTACTATGCAATCTTGAACAGCCTGGCTTGGCTGCTGGTACTGGTAATTAATAAGAACTGGGAGTTCCAATCGATTGCCACGGAATTTATCAAGCAAGGTGGGCATCTTTTTCAGATCTTAATTGCGCTTGTTATGCTGTTTGAGGCAATCCTCATACTGACTGCTGTTGCGGTACTCGTGTCAATCCGTGTCGGGCAGGTCATGACAATGGTCATATGCTTTGCCGTGTTCTTGCTGGGGCTGGTCAGCAACTCGCTCTATGATCCCACCGCAAGCGGACAACACATCCTTGCGGCACTGCTGTATTGGATCGTACCAAACCTGCAATATCTATGGCAGGCCGACGCGCTCACTGCAGGACACGCAATTTCGGCATCACATGTCCTTTTTGTCAGCTGTTACAGCATCTTATATATCGCCGCGATCCTGTTCCTCTCAATTGGCCTGTTCCAAACACGTGAAGTTGGCTAACGGCCAGTCTATATTCATTCTCAAAGATCCAACCAAAGCATTCTCTCTCTGCTGTAATCATGTTCTGTCACACAGTTGATGGTACGGCATCCGACGGCGAAGTTGGCCGGGTCGTCGGGTGGACCTGCCTAGACTCAGCCAGTTCAATCTGCTCACCACTACGTACCAACCGCGCAGAATTAAAAACAACGATCAACCCGCTGACCAGGTGAAGTACGGCTGCTGTGATGGCACTCACATGCCCCATTGCGGCCAATGTCATGAAACTCATGATAAAGGTGACGCCAATTACCAGATTCTGCTTTACAACTGCACTGGTCTTGCGTGACAGATCAATAAGAAACGGAATGCGGTTGAGATTGTTATTCATCAGTGCAATCGACGCCGAATGAATCGCGACATCGCTTCCTGCTGCCCCCATGGCGATAGAGACATCACCTGCGGCCAACGCCGGCGCATCATTTACACCATCACCCACCACCGCAACACGGTGACCTCGCTGCTTAAGCTGTTCAACCAGTTCCAGTTTTTCTGCCGGCAACACCTCCGCTTTATATTCGGCGTGCATCTGATCAGCCACACGCTTTGCAACGGACTCTCGGTCGCCTGTAACGATCACAAGTCTTTTAAGTCCCAAAGAACGCAGTTGGTCCATCGCCGCTGATGCTTGCGGCCGCGTGTTATCTGCCAGCCCGATCCAGCCCAGAAGTTCGCAATCGCGAACCACAAACAATACGCTTAGCCCCTCCGCTTCGGGGCTGGAGACTGCCATTTTGATCTGTTCTTCGGCGTTGCGGCTAAGATTAATCTGCTCTGCGGCCAGAAGCCAACTGGGGCGGCCCACATGCACCTGTTGACCATCCACGGCAGCCGAGACCCCACGGCCTGAAACTTCTTCAAAACCCGCTGGCTCGCCCAGAACAATCTTGGCTTTTCGTGCCACGGCAACTACCGCTCGCGCAACGGGGTGGCGGCTGTTCTGTTCGACTGATGCCGCTGCAGCAAGTAACTGGGCCCCTTCAACCCCGGGAGCAGGTCTCAATGCAGTAACCTCCAGTTCGCCTGTGGTAAGAGTGCCCGTTTTATCAAAGATCATCGAGGTTAAATTTCGGGCCGCCTCTAAATCCACAACACTCTTGACGTAAACACCCAAACGCGATGCAGATGACAAACCGGCGACCATGGCTGTCGGGGTTGCCAGGATCAATGCACACGGACAGGCAATTACCAACATTGAAATAACGCGTTCCCAGCCACCTTCGGTGTTGCTGCGAACCGTAAAAAACCACACGATAAAAACCAACATGAGTACCGTCGGCGTATACCAATGAGCATAACGGTCAATCATCCTCATGATGGGAATTCGCGTACCTTCCGCTTGGAGAATCAGCTCCTTAACGCGACCTAATGTCGTGTCAGATCCCGCCTTCGTCACTTCAATATCCATCACACCGGTAAGGTTAATTGTACCCCCAAAAACCTCATCGCCTTCAGTTTTATCTGCCGGGATCGATTCCCCTGTGATCGTGGCCTGATTGACGGTGCTCTGGCCAGATAACACACAACCATCGGCAGGAATATTGTCGCCCGGACGAACACGGGTAACATTACCTGGTTTCAACTCATGCGCCTCAACCTCCGTCTCAGTACCATCGACCAGCAAATGTGCCTTAGTTGGAGTGATCTTGACCAGCGATTCAATGCTGGCCTGAGCACCCAGTGCAGTACGGCTCTCGACCAGAACCGAAAGAATCATGAAAAATGCAATTGAAGCTGCCTCCTGATACTCGCTAATGGCAAATGCCGCCAAGACCGCCAAAGCCACCAGTTCGTTCATGTGATGGTGCCCGGATCGTAAATCCCGCCAGGCCACCACGACCAAAGGTGCCCCTAACAGGATCGCAGAAAGGGCCGCAAGGATATCGGCATGTGCTGGACTATCGAACAACAGGCTGGCACAAAAAGAACAAACCAGCAGCACACCACCAATTAAAGTGGCAATGATCTGTAATCCAATCCGCCCT
>PBAS01000019.1 GCA_002716625.1 Phycisphaeraceae bacterium
CAACGAGGTTACAGGAACCTTCACCTCGCATGGCAGGATGAAATTTAACCATCGGGTCACGGGCATGGCTTATGATGGAAATACTGACACCCTCTACGCGTTAAGTAACAAGTGGTGGGAGGAGGACGGCCGCGTGGTCATTTATACCGTTGATCCGTCTGTCCCCAGCGGCATGACCACCATCGGTGAGTATGGAATCGCGGCACTTAGTGGCCTGGCTTTCGACAATGTCAACAATGTTCTCTGGGCGAGCGCTCAGCAAGGGAAAGTCTACGAAATCGACACCACTACCGGCAAACATGTACGCGCAATCGATCTACCTAAAAGATCTGACGGCTTGGCTCACGGCGGTGGCAAGCTATGGGGCATGACCGAACATGGCTCTGTCTACTCCATCGACACCAACACCGGGACCATCGATGATCTGGTGGAGCTTGGCGATGTGGATTGGAGTGCGATGGCCTATGATGAGGACACGAGGCTCCTTTATGCCAGCAGGATGGGAGAGGGGCGACAAAATGCCCACTTCGCCGCCATCAACCCGGTTACCGGCGCGTTTTCCGAACTCCCCAACACCGCGGGGGGCATTTATCGCCTTCAATCCCTTGCCCCCACCGTCGGCTTTGGCTCAGGCCCGGGGCCGGGTGATGCCAATGGGGATGGCGTGGTGGACGTGGCTGACCTGGGAATCCTGGGTGCTAATTTCAACATGACAGACGTGGTGTTCAGTGACGGTGATTTTAATGGCGACAACATTGTCGACGTCGCAGACCTCGGAATCCTGGGAGCCAACTGGAGTGCGGCGCAAGCAATGACCGTTCTCCAGGCGCTACAATCCTCCAAATTAAACCCACTGGTCCCTGAACCGGCGATCGCCACCATGATGATCCTCGGCTTGACATGTCTCGGATATCGGCGGCGATAATGCATGAACGGGGAAAACCTTGGAGTTGGGGTTACAGTGCCATTATAAATCACGATGACCACTATCCAAGCACAACAACGCAAGCACATTGAAACTGGGGTTTACCCCCCCCACCACCTACGTGCTTTACGATGACGTGCACGTACAACAAAAGACTCGTGTACGGCGCACCAGGGCACGGTCGGGCGAATGACGTCCATTCGCTTTCATCTTGACCGTGCCAAACTATTCACATTTATCTGCTGAAAGACCCGCTTAAGATGCTGCTGTACAGGAGCATACTCTACCTGTCATCAAAGAGCCACGTATCGACTTTTGCGCAGTTAATTGCTATTTGGGCTTGATCCATATCTTCATTCGATTCGATAGGTTCTGTGCTATTTGAGTCATGCCGGCATCACCAGGATGCGCCAGATCAATACTGAAGTTGGTTACATCATGCAATAGATCAGCGCCCTCCAGAAGATGAATGTTTGCCCGATTGCAATCGGAAACGATTTTCCGCAATGCCTGTCGATACGCTTCGTTCAAACCTGATCCATGGGGACCTTGTACATGGTGACAGAGGTTGCCGAAATAGTTCCAGTTCGTAATGCAGACGACCGGACGCGTCGGATTGCCATCGGCAACGGTTTCGACCATGTATCGAGCCCGCTGGCTGAATGCCTCCACATCAAAACCACCGCCGATCATGTTCAGTGACAGCTCAAGGGTGGCAAAGTCCCAATCATCACGCTGGGCGATATACTCTGCCAATTGCGGCTCGCAATATGCCGACCCCGCAGATCCCAGGTTGATGAAATTCGCTCCAAGTTGACGGGCAAGTTGGGCAATGAAGCTCATGTGCATGGCCGTTGCCCCAAAGCCGTCGGTGATTGATGTACCGTAGGCTAGATACGTTTGCTTAGGTAACTCGCTCGGATCAGGTGGGCGTAGATTGTCGCCTTGGATGTCATGAAAACATATCACCCCGTGCTTGTCCTTTCCGCGCAAGGTCAACCGCCAGACAGAGGGCGAAAAACCACTGATACCGGCCTGCGGCTCCATCATCTGGCGTAGTCGTTGCGGGTAACTCAACTTCAAGGTCGTTGGCTTACGGCCAACGGTATACCGTTTAATATCCTGAAAGCCACCCCAGAACACGACAACCTCGCATTCACTCATGGCGCTCGACAAAGTCACTTCAATGTTCTCACCACCGGCAACAAAGCGGATTTCAGCCCCATCGGGCGCAAGCATACGCAGGGCAGCTTTTTCGTTGAGGTACCGACGAACCGATTCAGGTATACGCTGAAGCCGCAGGCCCGATTCACCCGAAACCGACCGTAAGTCGGCCACACCATGAAATTCAACATTTTCATAAATCATGAATACACCACAATCATCTTGACACTACACCGCTGCCAGGAATTCAATTCTCCCTGCCAACGGGAACACATTTGAACTCTATCTATCATAGAATAAGACCATGAATATAAGACACTTGCTTTCTACCGTGTTAGTCACGGTTGTCGCGACAAGCCACATCGCAGGGGCCAGCAGTCCAGTAACACTTGCCCAAGGCGGCAAGGCCATTTGCACAATTGTCCTACCGGCTGATGCCATTGAGTTCGAACAGCTAGCGGCACGTGAACTGGCTGAGCACATCGAAAAAATTGTGGGTGACCGGCCAGCTCTGACCCATGGACCTGCCCCTGGCACCAACATCTACATAGGACGATCACCCAAGATCGATCGGCTCCTGAATGATGTGGACTTTGATGCACTGGGTACTGATGGAATCGTCATCCGAACCGTGGGATCTGACCTGGTACTTTCAGGTGGTCGGCCACGTGGTGTCCTTTTTAGCATCTATACATTTCTACAGGATGTGGTAGGCGTCCGCTGGTGGACATCTGACGAAACTCATATTCCCGCCAAGCCATCACTTGTCGCACCGCCACTTAATGTGATCTATCGCCCACCGTTCGATCTTCGAAAATTCATTACGGGCGATTTGAATGCGGAATCACCCCACCCACTACGGCTACGCCATAACGGTCATGTGTACAAGATTGACGTTGGAGATCACACCATCCTCAAGCTGTTGCCTCCAAAGGAACATTTTCTTGAACACCCTGATTGGTATATGTACGCCCCGCCGGTCGACCCCGACCCCAGTGAGTACCCCGAGTACCGCTATGACGGAACTTTGGAACTCGTGAAGAAAAACCATCCACCCGAAATCGTTGAAATGGCGAAGAAGACCCGGCGCTTACCTTACGAGGCCTGTCTTTCAAGCCCCGGTGCACTGGAAGCCGTAACCCAGGCAGTGCTGCGGAAGATTGAAACCGACTATCCCAAGTGGCAGTATCCTCCCAAATTGGTCTTGGTGACCCAGAACAACGGCAGTTGGACGTGCAAGTGTGACGCCTGCCTAACAACCAAAAAGAGGGAGGGTTCTAACAGTGCTTTATGGGTTGAATTCGCTAACGCCATTGCTGAACGCGTGGTACAGGACTATCCCGACGTACTGATCGCAATCATGGCATTCCTTGACAATGAAAAGCCCCCGGCACACCTGAAACTACACCCCAACGTGCTTGCGTATTCATGTCCTGTTGTCAGCAACCGCAAGTTACCCCTGACCGAGGTTGAACAAGGAAACTGGGTCGCCAAATGGAGCAACCTTGCGCAATACATGTTGGTCTGGGATCATGTACCCAACTTTCACTATCCGCTCGAACCGCATCCCAATCACTTCGTGGTACCCAAGAACTTACGCTTCTATGCCAAGCATGGTGTTAACGGCCTGATGCTTGAAGGCAAGAGCGGCAGGGCCAGCGAGTTCGGAAAGATGCGTGCGTATGTGTGGTGCCAACTCATGTGGAATCCCCAACAGGATGAACGAAAACTCATAATTGATTTTCTGCATGCCTACTATGGCAATGCCGGTCCATACCTGTTGCAGTGGATCGACTTGCAACATCAAGCTGCTCACCAGGCAGAAAATTTCGTTCTAACCGGCTATACTCCCACCACCAAGGATTGGCTTAAACTTGAAGATCTAAATACCGCCATGATTTTGTTCGATCGCGCACTACAGGAGGTCAAAGGCAACACCAAGCTCGAACACCGAGTGCGGCGTGCCCGACTGAGTGTCGAAGTTGTCTGGCTCAAACGCTACGCCGAATTACGTGCCACGGCGAACGAACGGGGCCTGCCCTTCCTGGGACCCGACGACCCAATCGCTGAACTGGACCGGATTGCGCAGGATGAGTTCGTCCTGCAATGGTTTCAGTTCCAACAGTACCTTGCCAAGGTGCGCAACTTGTTGGCAACAAGCGTACATGTTCGTATGGGCCAGCAATGACAACCGACCCAAACATCGCAAAGCATCCGGATATCGCGAAGGTACTCATCGTTGGCCCAAACGGCAACATTGGCCGGCACCTGATCCCTGCCCTGCTTGAACTTGGGTATGAAGTGCGCGCCTTGCAGTACCGCTCTGCCGTTACGCCTCGACCGGGGATGGAAATTGTTACCGGCAATACGCTTGACCCCGCGGCAATCCAAAGTGCCATGAGCGGGGTTGATGCAGTCTGCCATCTCATCCGGGCGACGGGACCCGGCGATTGCGCCCGTGAAAAGTGGTTCAACTGCTGCGTGCGCGGTGCGGTCAATTTGCTGGAAGCCGCCAAGCAGTCTCCCGTCAAACGTTACATCGCCGGCAGCGCTGACAACGTGTTCGGGCATATAACCATGCGTCATGAAGGACCGATCAACGAGAACCACCCCAAGCGATTTGCAGATGACTACTACGGCTTGTTCAAGATCATCGAGGAGGAACTGTGCCGCCAGTACGGGCTTGGCTGGGGTGTGCCGATTGTGATTACACGCTTTCCCTGGACCTGGACCGCCGCAACTGCCAAAAGTGCAGCAGGCAGCCTAGACCGAGAGAACCAGAAGATACGCCAGAAGATGGACATTGATGGCAAACCACTTGTACGTCATGACGCACACATTGATGATGTGACTAACGGTATCCTTCTTTCACTCCAGCACGACGTTGCCGTTGGTGAGAACTTCAATTTTGCCGGGCCATCCCCTTACTCCAGCACCGATCTGTGCCGCGTTTTAAAGGCACGATTCAACTGGCCAATCGAAGAGCAGCCAACAGACTGGCATTCATGGACACTCGATGACTCCAAGGCGCAATCCATCCTGGGTTACCGCCCACAGGTCGATGTGCTGGAATGGCTTGCTGAGGAACTTGCCCGCAGCGATCAAGAGTAGGAATTTTCTTTTGAAAGCATTCATCAAGGCATGGATTTGGGAAGGGAATATTCAACTTGTTTGACGTGATTGTTATTGGCGGTGGTATTGTCGGGGCATCGACGGCCTATCATTTAGTTCAGTCTGGTACTCGAACGCTTCTCATCGATCGGCATGACACCGGTCGTGCAACTGATGCGGGCGCCGGCATTCTTTCGGCTGAAACCTATGGTGGAGAATCGGAACCTTGGTTCAACCTTGCGATCCATGCGCTTGATTACCTGCCAGACTTGATTGAGGATCTTGAAACCGATCACGATAACCAAACAGGTTATGACCCTTGCGGACTGTTACTGGTCGCCGCATCAGATGATGAAATAGAATCCTTCGACCGTGCAAAACAGCATATTTTCAGACGGCAGCTACAACGCAAGAATCCGGCTCCAAGCGAGTTGTATGAAATCTCTCCGGATGAAGCTTGCGATTTGATGCCACCATTAACCCAGGTGCAGGCTGCCATCTATTCAAAAAAGGCGGCAAGGATGGATGGACGCCTCTTTACTGCTTCACTCTACCATACGGCCGTACGACAAGGCCTTCAGGTCGTACACGAAAATGTTGACCGCCTCTTGCTTTCCGGCGATCGCATTGAAGGCGTAAATGCTCAAGGCTCCAGCTATCATGCATCAAACGTGGTGATTGCCGGAGGGGCCTGGTCTACAACAATCGGGGACCAGTTGGGGGTTCAGATTCCAGTAGAACCCCAGCGAGGCCAGATCATTCACCTGGAACACGACCAGCAAGACACCGGGCATTGGCCGATCGTTGAAGCATTTCATGATCATTACGCAGTTCCCTGGCCGGATCAACGGGTCGTCGTTGGCGCTACCCGGGAGACCGGATCGGGCTTTGATCCATATCCCACCGCATCGGGAATTCATGAGACACTGGGAGAAGCACTACGAGTTACTCCTGGTCTCAAGTCCTTTCGAATCCGGGAAATCCGCGTGGGTTTGCGGCCGTTTACGATTGACTATCTACCCGTTCTTGGCACGATCCCGGGTTGCGAGGGTGTTTACGTGGCAACCGGTCACGGCGCGTCGGGCCTACAACTGGGGCCATACAGCGGCAAGCTTATTGCCGATCAGATTACCGGAAATAATATTCCCCTCGACATGAATCTCTACAGCATCGCTCGCTTTGCTGCTGTCCGCCCACTGCATCCGTCCTCCATGTAACCATCTTCCGTTTTACAATTTCACAAACGTCTTTGCGATATAGAGGGGTGATGTCAGGCGAAAACACCAGCCCAAATCATGAACTGTCCACACCAGGGGCAGACATGGCCCGAAGAATTGCCTGCGGAGCATTGTGACCAGGCGCACCCGTCACCGATCCACAAGGGTGGGTCCCGATCCGCACATCCAAAGACTGGCGATTGGTGACTTGTATGCTGACCAGGCCGGCAGTGGGCGGCGGTGAAGCATTTGGTCCAGGGTCATGTCCACGTGACGGATACTTGCATCCGTAATACCGGTTTCCCGTTCAACATCAGCCACCGTATATAACCGCTGCCATTCAATGGCATCGGTAAAGCCAGGTGCGTACTGTTCAATTTGGCCTACGATGTTCTGCATAACCTTGCCACGGATATGATCCCAAGTACCCGACTTTAATCTTGCCGGCCCGTAACGCACCCACGCACCGAAAATATGCTTACCCAGCTGGCACTCCTGTGACCCATACGCGGTGGGCAGTTGCAAGCTCATCACCGGTTGCTTGGACGGCCGGCCTTGCTGTGCGTCGTGCCAGGCAGATTCGAAATATTCCAAACTGGGTGCAATGCGAACAGATGCAGCACAACGCGGGTCATCCGCATGTTCGCTGGGCATTGCGGAAAACCGGGAAAAATCGGACAAAATAGCGTGGTATTTCATATACCCTGCCCGCGTCTTCAAGTTGGATACCTGACGGCGAAAACTGCCAGGGACATCTTCAGAAGCCAGGAGGGTCAGGAATGTTCGTTTGGGATCTGCATTTGAAACAATCAAATCCGCCCGAAGCACCTGCCCTGAATCAACCTGCACGCCTACCGCACGGCCATTTTCCAGGAGGATCTTCTGCACCGCAGTTTTTGTCTGAATCTGGCCACCCCAACGAACCAATGCCTCTGCCAATGCCACCGTAATCACGCCCATTCCACCACGCGGCAGACCCGATTTCCCCTCAACCCCCGATGCGCAGTTTGCTGCTTCAACAGCCTCTGCCAGGAATGACCCAACGGCTGCCGGGGACCCCACATCATCAGCACGAGCCAGCACCGTTTTGATCTTTTCGCTCTCGAAAAAATCACCCAGGACATCCCAGTGACTACGTGTCAGCATGGCCTCCAGGACATCCACATACTCCGTACCGCGGTATCGTTCATACAGTGCCTGGTGATTCTGGGGTGGCTCAAAATACCAATCCTTTGTCATCTGAACCGCTTTGTCCATGTACTGCAAATAATCTGGATATACCTGGGCATCACGTTGGCTCAAACGCTCAAGACCTGTAACCGTCCGATTCACATCTTGCCATAGAAACAGATGATCGCCATCAGGAAATGGCGTAAACATCCTCGGATCAGCTTCTTCAATCAGCCATGCGTCAGGGGGGATCTCCAAATCCCGGCATATGCGGGGCGCCCGACCGTGTGCGCTATACGCAAACGTCGAAAACTGATAGCCTGGCACCAATTCCTCTGTAATGCACGCCCCACCAATTCGGTGGCTGCGTTCAACCACCAGAACATCCAAACCGGATTTGGCCAGATAACTTGCGCAAACTAGGCCATTATGCCCAGCGCCAATCACGATAACATCTGCTGCTTTAGCCATCGCTTGTTATGATATTCTATTAACCATAGAAGGGTGATTAAGTAACAAGCGGTTTGGACCAGCACGGTGAAATCCGCACGGAAATTTTGACTACAGCAACGCAGTTGCTTGCAGTCCCCGTTAATCCAAACCTTTTCCCAAGGATTTGTCGTGTATGCCCCAAGCACCTCAAAGACCCAACGCCCCACCTCACGCTGACCTGCGTTTGAGTAAATATAATCCGCTCCCAAGAATACTTTTCTTCGATGATTTTGATGAAGGGATCAACGGTTGGTGTGAGTTATGCGGGAATCACGACAATAATCTTGACAACATCAAACCACGTACCCGCGACCCACGACCGGCCCAACTGAGCAACTGTACTTTTTTTGACATCGGCACACATGGCAGTGTTGATGGCGTTTACGCCCTCAAACTCGCCACCCGGCCACGGGCAAACCATATGGCCCAACTTATTAAGCGTTTGACCTACGCAAAGCGTGGCCTGGTGCAACTTGAAACCTACTTCACTTATAAGGCTGAGGCCGTCTTCGACAATAGCATCCAAACACCCAAGCAATGGGATGGTAATTATCATCCCGTCGAAGCGATGTTCGGCGATTTCACCATCAGTAATGATGTCAATGATGGACCCGATGGGCAGCGATATCACTGTGTTTTGAGATATGTGAATACCGATCGCCAGGGGAACCTGGTCCACAAGTGGATGTACAAAACCTCTCTGCAGGTCACCACCAAGATGCAACTGGTGGGCGTACCAACACCCGAAGACTGGCACACAGTCAACCCCGATGACTGGGAAGAAATTCCTGGTGGAAATTTCGCTTTGTGCCACAATGAAGTCCCCACGAAAGTCAACTGGCATTACCTGAGATGGCAGTTCGACACCCAGACCCGGCGTAATATCGAACTCCAGATCAATGACCGCGTCATGGACCTGAGAAACATCCCGGTCCCCGTCTATGATCACAAGTATTACAGTTGCGATCGCCTGCTAAACTTCATCTTTGATGTGCGTACCTACATGCCGGTACGGAATTTCCTGTTCCTGGATTCAGTGGTTGTTTCTGTGGATTGGTAGCCATGCTTAGAAGATCGCATACAGCTGTTCTGGAAAAAAACGAGACTTACACGTCGAACTTCGAGACCGAACCCTACGAAGTGGGCTGGGCCAGCGAGGCGATGTGGTTCGTACGAATCACCGAGACAAGCGGCTCCAACGTCAAGTTACGGGCATACGGTCAAATTTCACCCGATGGGTTATATTGGTCAGACAAAAGTGACCAAGCGATGGAAATGGATGACTGCGGGCAAGCCTATTTATCATTGCGCGATTTTGGATCGTGGTTGCGGCTCCGTGTTGAGATCGAAGGCGATAAACCCTCGGTCAAATTAATGATTGTTTTGGCACTGAAAGAATAAAATACAGTACACGCTTAATACTGCCCAAGGTATCGAAAACGAGTACGCCCCCGGACCCCTACCATCATCCCAATGCATCCGGATTCGGAATTACGACACATTGTCTTCACTTAAACGGGAATGTGAACCACGACTTCGCGGATCCATCTTGACCAACCCCATCACCATCTACTTCGCCTTCAACTTTCATAGTAAACCAATGGACACTTGATCGTGTGTCAATAGCCAAAAAGGGATAGACTCACAGCCATGTTTACCGATCTACCCCGATACGGCTTAGGCACGGCAGCCCTAGATTGGGAAGATCCGGATATTAACGCACAAAGCGCACAGATGGTACGCCTGGCAATTAAAAATGATATGCACTTGATTGACACATCTCCACTGTACGGCCTGGGCCGTGCAGAAGGTGTGATGGGCCATGCATTACAAGGTGTCCCACGATGTGATTATTTGCTCTCCACCAAAACAGGGTACATCGCAAACACCAAAACAATGACCGCGATAAAAACAGCGGACCCCCGGACCAAGCGGTATCCACCTAGAGATTACTCGTCAGATCACACCAGAAAATCGATTGAACGCAGCCTGCTTGAACTTGGCGAAAATTATCTTGACATCGTGTTCATTCACGACCCAACGGCTGGAGACCTGCATCAACTCAAAAACGCTACTGTACCCACACTGGAAAAACTAAGACAAGAAAAATTGGTCCGAAAGGTTGGGATCGGCCTGCGCGATGTGGATGATGCCAGGGCAATTCTTGACGGGTTGGAGATTGACATCCTCATGATCGCCGGGCAACACACAATCCTTATCCAGGCAGCCGACTTGTTACTTGAGCATTGCGCCGCCAAAAATCTCCCCGTCATCTTGGCAGGGCCCATGAACAGCGGGATCCTGGCAAATCCCAATCAACTTGCACCGCGATTTGACTATCAACCTGCAGCACAGGAATGGATCACAAGAACAAACCAGATTGCAGACCTCTGCCAGGACCATGGTGTGCCGTTGCGAGCGGCAGCACTGCAGTTCCCCCTGCAAGATGACCGCATCCGTACAGTGATGACAGGACCAGCTACCATGGCTGAACTGGAGGACACTGACAGGTTGAAAAAATTCCCAATTCCCAATGACCTGTGGAATGCATTGCAGGAGATGTCGCCATGACCCTACCCATACAAGCTGCTACATCCCATGACACCGGGATCTATCCACCACGTACGCATTTGTTTCTCGATGATTTTCACATTAACCGCATGACGGGTTTGAAGCGTGTCACGACTCGACCACAGCACGTCACCGCGGACCGGTCATTGAACCGGGAAAGCCATGGGAGGGGCAGGGCCTGATCAGCCGTAATGGTATTATTTATGACCCTGCTGAAAAGATTTTCAAAAGCTGGTATCCCTGCTATGACATGAATCTGCCGAACATGACCGCTCACGCCAAGCGGCGGTGGGCGTACGCGACTAGCGAAGACGGCCTTGCTTGGGAGCGGCCCAACCTCGGCCTTGTTGAATTCGAGGGGTCGTCCGACAACAACCTGATTCGCTTCGAGAACGTGGAGCAGTTCGAGGTCTCGAGTCTGCTCTGGAACGTCGTCAAGGACGAGCGAGAACCGGACCCGACCAAGCGCTACAAGGCTATTGGTGTGACCCGACACCCGGTGCGTTCGGGTGAGATCACGTGGACCGGGCCCAACGGTGAAGACGAGTGGTACGAGAACGCCGGCCGCCACATTGGCTGCGGCTTGTTCGTTGGCTATTCATCGGATGGCTTGCGCTGGACCATGAAAGAGGGCTGGGCCGGGTCCGGTGCGCTGATCATGGACGGCTCGATCCTGCATGGCTGGGACGATCGCATCCGGCAATGGGTGCTCTGGCAACGACCTCGCATTATGCCTAAATACCGGGTATTTGGCGTCAGTTTCTCCCGGGATTTCGAGGATTGGACCTTTCCCGAGTTTGGGTTGGTGCCTGATGAGCACGACCCGCCGCAGATCGAGTTCGACGGCCTGAGCAGCATCAACTCGCCTGACGGTGGGTACATCGGTCTGCTGGCGGCGTCGGGCTACGACGGTGAGGGCTTCGGCTCGCATAAAGAATTACCACAACTGGTCTACAGCCGCGACGCCAAGGTGTGGACGCGCGTCTGCCGCGAACCAATCATCAGCCCACAACATGGCCGGCCAACGTGGAATGATGGCGTCATCTGTCCGTTTAATCCGATCCAGGTTGGCGATGAGATCTTCATCTTCTACTACGGCAAGAACGCCGGACACATGTGGGGCGAACCAGCCCGTGATGGCAAACGGATGACACGCTCGGCCATTGGCCTGACCAAACTGCCACGTGATCGCTGGGTAAGCGTAACGCCGCAATCTGGTGAAGGCGAACTGACCACCTCCCTGATTAGTGTCGCCCATAATAGACTTCATGTAAATGCCAATGCGACTGCAGGGTCATTGGCTGTCGAAGTAATCGACTGCCAAACAGGCAAGCATGCTCCCGGATTCTCCCTGACCGACTGTGATCCAATGACCACCGATTCGCTCGATCACCCGGTCACATGGAATGGACAAGATGATCTTACGCCACTGATCGGAAGTGCACGCAGGCAGCCCTCGGTTGGACGCGGACTTGTCTTCCGTTTTGTTTTGAACCACGCGGACTTATACTCGTTTTCGTGTTAACAGGACACTAGGACTTGTGAAACATCCTTTATAATGACCTCCTCACCCCGGCTTGGAATGGAACGTAACACCGCCATAACTGCACATCCAGACAACTAGATTCGAGGTTAAACAATGACGCAACCCTTTAATACCTTCTACACATTTGATCTGTGTGACCCAACCCGCTACCACCACAAGACAATTGATGCCGATTATTTCGACTGGCTGCTGTCCTTGCTGGCTGGAACTGGGTTGACATTGCTGTTCCGCGCAAATGTTGCCGGCCGCTGTTACTACCGCAGTCAATTGATGTCATCCTTTGATCGGGCAAGTATCAACCATGAAAATCCAGATGCACAACTCTGGCAACGCATACCTGACATGATGGATACATGCGATCCACTGGCCGAGGCGGTGCGAGCAGCACGAAGACACAACGTGCCGATCTGGATCTGGTGGAACTGGAATGAGTGGCAAAATGTCCGTCGTGACTGGCTCGACCTGAATGATCGCGTCTGGTACGACAACCCGCGCAAGTACTGGTGTTCGCGCGATGGATCTCGCTTTTACTGCGGCGCACCAGATTGGGGCGATGGCGAAGTAAGGAACCGGATGCTGGGACTGGCCCAGGAAACGCTCGATTATGGCGTGGATGGTTTATATCTATCAATGCGTTCTCATAGCTGGTGGCCCTGTTTCCCAAGTCCAGGCTGGGATACGCACCTTGAACCGTTCGGCTTTAATGACTCGGTTGTCAACACGTATAAACAGCGCCATGGTGTTGACATCCGCTATGAGGACTACGACGAGGAAGAATGGTTGCGGATTAAAGGTGAGCAGTTCTCAACCATGATCGCTCTAACCGGGGCCAAGGTTCATGCCGCCGGCAAGCCCTTTATCCTTGGCACTGAACCGGATCGGCACAGCCTGATGTGCGGATTCGGAAAAGCCCCAACCCATACGGATGTGATTGCACCGCATCTCAAGCTGTACAAAGACTGGGAGCGTTGGACGGCCGAGGGGAGCATTGACGGCTTATGTGCAGAAGCATCCTGTCCCCCGGAACTCAAAATTGAAGGCGCTGACATTTCACTGTTCCAGAAAACGCTGCCTGAAAAATTCCCACTTTACACATGGCTTGATACTGCACGCTGGATTAATCGAGGCGGTGGACCATTCAGCTTGCTCAACTGGGATCCACACACACCAGAAGATGTGATTAAACAAATTGAGTTCGGGCGCACTGCGGGTGCTGCCGGCGTGTTTATCCACACCCTCTATCACTTCACGGCATGTGATACACACGGCAAGGAAATAGGCGGGTATGGTGTCCTCCCGAGACTCGAATATTTCGACGCGATTCGCAAATGGCATCAAAGGGTACGGGGGGTAACCTAACCCACTGGCGGCGGCATTACCGTGACTTCAAGCTCTTCAATCACTACCTCCTTGGCATCCAGGGGCTCGAGCTTACTTAGAGTAATGCCTAGTGTATTCAACCCACGACGTGCCGGTGGAGCGGCCAGTTTGAACCATAAAGAGGTATAGGGGGCCATCTGCTTGCCACGCGCCTGGGTGCGACCATCATTGTGCCAGACCTTTTGAATCAGCTGACTTGGAATGTCAATGCCATTGACATTGACATCGAGTTCGTCGGGCCAACGCCATGCGAACTCAGGGCCACTGACATCGTCCGCAGGACCGATCACAGTCTTTCCACCTATCTCCTCTAAAGGCGAAAGACCAAAGAGGCGGGCAACAAGGTAGGCACCTCCGGTCGCAGCAATATCTTCCGGCAACTGAAATTGATACACGCCACTTGCACCTGCTTTTCTCGGTAGAACAACACGATATGAATCTTCAAAAAGTTCGTAGGAAAGTTCATCCTTAAGATCCAGTGACCGAAAGTAATATTTCCGTGGAGCCTTATCTAGCAAAGAAGGATCCTGCAGCTGCCGCAAGCAGTGCAGTGACCGTGGATAATCCACCTCCGAGGTATTCACGACCCTGCAAGCGGACCACGGACCATGGGTAACACCCGACGGTCCCCTGCCACCACGGATATCCCAGTGAAATTGCCAGTTAAAAACTGAAATGCCGTCAGCACCCCCACCGTACATTCCCTTGGCCAAAGCCCGCACATGATCCGGACTAATGAGTGTAATGTCTTGTCCTGCCCATAGGGTGGGTTGCAGCATCGGGAAATATTTACACTGGGATTGGCGGCACAATGCACTGAATGCCTCATGATCCATTGCCGGATCACTTGTGTGGGTGTTGCCTGGACAAAGATGATCGACCAGATCATCGCCTATCCAGGTGGCTACGTCTGCACCGTAGTGATTGCACTGGCCAAGATGTGGCCAAACAATTGCATTCAGTTGTAGTCTCCTGCCACCGGTACGAGTTTGATCATCCAGCACATCACGAATCTGGCGTACAAAATCCGTCAGGATTACATGACGGTCAACTTTCGTGTTCTTGGGGAAATAGGCAAGCCCACGCGTAAAATTGAGTGTGATACCATCAATGTCAAATCGACTTGACAGCTCCCGGATGAGGTCTGCGTGATAATCCCTTACCTCCTGATGACTATAATCTAATGTCTGACGCGTCTTCCTGTCCGGATTGCAGAATTCTGGATGGCGGCCGATGAAACCACTCTCTGCAATACTTCTTTTCCTATGCCAGTCGGTCAGACGAAGCTTGCAGAAGAACTTTATCCCACGCTTGTGGGCCTGATCAATCATGATCTCCAGGGGCTGGACACCTGACTCAACCAGTGATTGAAACTTGTTGTTGGGCCAATATTTAAATTCCGGGTGGTCTGGAACAAACAGGCCCGGCTTGAGCGCTCCGGCGGAAAACGTCAGCTGGGAGTAGATGTCGATACCGTTATCAGCAAAATCGTTCATGTGCTGTCTAAACTGATCCGCTGTTACCGGCTCCCATGTGTTGTAAGCGTGCAGGCCCGTGTCCGCAAAATATATCAACCGGTCATTTCCGCGTAGCGTATATGGTGAAGGCATAAACAAACCAGTCCGTTCCTAAATAAAACCCTATTTAATTCGATGGCATATACGTCGCATCGTCTTCAAATGGAAACATCGGACAACGACGATTTCGATAAGTCACAGCAGACAAATCCATGGTCGTCGCGCCGGGCGTATTGACCAGAACAAACTGATTGGCCACCGCCCTGTAAGCAGCACGAGGCGCAATGGTAGCCTTCACGATGATCAGCTTCTTTTGTGCCGGGTCAATGCCAAGACTGACAACCTGCTGCAGGCTCATGGGAGCCATACGCAAACTTGTCAATACCACGGTGTGTTGTTCAGGTGTTTCGACAACTGCGGTAAGACCCTGATAATTGTCGCTTCGTCCACCATGCCTAGGCTGTGGTTCGTAGAAGTACCCATCCGACAGTGTTCGAACGTGGCCCTGAATTAACACCGGGCGGCCATGACGGTTGCCCGTCTTGGCCCCAACCGTTAATTGCACCTTTGAACCGACACCTGCATCGGCACACTGTGCCGCCGCCTGTGGATCAAATAGCACCACGAGTGCGTTGGACAAACCCTGGCGCATGATCTCATCAAATAAAACAGTGGAGTCACCAGGAGCACCACCAGAAACATTGTCGCCCACATCACTGATCACCACTGGCACCTGCGTGATTGCGGCTGCTTCCCGAATGCCTTGTTCTACAGACGGCAGATCACCGACAAATTCTCCGCGTCGACCCCACACGCGCCTTGCCAACCAGCAAGCTGCATCCCGCGCAATCTGCTCATCGCCGTCGGCCACGGCGACCACCGATGTCCCCATGTCAGCCACATCCGCTTGGCGATAGGCATAGCCAATGCTGGCAGAAACAATCCCCTGCCGCTCAATCACGGCGTGAGTATCGCGTAGATTCGAGGCCGCTGGTTCTTGGTTCGTATCGTGCTTAAGAACCAGCATTAACATTGGGAGGGTCTCAAGCACCTGCACCGGCTTGATCTCGCCACGAACAGTACGCGCAATGATCCCTGCAGCGTCGACTCCACGGTCCCGCTGATCCACATGCGGTGTCGTGCGGTACATCACCGTTGCAGTGGTCCCTGAGATCATGCGCGACGACACATTGGCGTGCAGGTCCAGTGTCATGATAATGGGCAGATCCGACCCAACTTGCTGACGAACCTGCGTCACAACTGCACCGTCAACATCTGGCTCATTCAGCGCAACCGTTGAACCATGCAAAGCCAACAGGATGCCATCCAGATCTCCGGCATCTTTTACACCTTTGACGATATCAGCCACGAACTCATGGAAAGTCTTGGGCTCCAACGGCCCTGACGGAACAGCCACCGCTGCAAAAATCGGTACCGGCTCAAATCCGAACTTCCGGGCGCCGTCCAGAAACCCGCCAAGTTCGTGATGTGTTCCGGACCACCGATCAATCAGATCCGAACCGATGTCAAGACTCGTATCAGCAAAGTGCTGGCGCGTGGTCGTACTATCTACAAAGGTGTTGGATTCATGCAGCAAGCCAATAATCCCGATCCGCATGTCCGCCATCATGAACTCACACTGTGCGTATTAGAATTCCTGTGCTCCAATCGTGCTGCGTTCCCGCTGACGAACACTAGCCCAGCTTGCGAAGTTGCTCATCCAAAACATGTGCTTCCCGCTCTGCGCTGGCAAGCTGATCGCGCGTCTGCTGTACGAGGTGCGATGGGGCCTTATCGACATACCCCTTATTGCCCAGGCGACCCTGTAATGTCTTAATGCTTTTACGGATATCCTCGATTTTGTTTTCCAATCGATTCCGTTCGGTTTCCCGTCCGACCTCGGTTTCACCTTCACGGTAAACCCGGATTTGATGGTCACCGATCTGGGTTGTACCGATCAATGATAGGCCTTCAAGATCGTCTTTCATCTTTGGTCCTACAGGACCGGTGACAGCGTTTGCCAAAACCTTCAAGTAGTGACCGTGACGTTGCAATAATGCTGCGGTTTGGTCATCCACTTGAGCGCAATAGGTGACTGTTTGGCGTGGCGGAATCTGGTGGCTTGTCCGGACCTCTCGAATTGCACCAACCCATGATTGCAATGATTTAAACTCCGCATCGATTTCCGGATCAATCAGCGACTCATGAGCTATTGGCCAGTCAGCTCGAATCAACAACTCGCCTCCCGGCACAATCACACCCTCAAGTCCACGTACGGGCGCCACTTGATTGAGGCGCTGCCACAACTTTTCGCTGACAAACGGCATGATCGGGTGTAGGAGCCTGAGAACCACGTCCAAACTCGTGACCAAAACCTTCTGCTGCCCGGGAGAATGATGTACTGTTGGCTTTACTGCTTCAATGTACCAATCGCAAAAATCGTGCCAGAAGAAGTCGTAAAGTCCCTGCGCATATTGGCTGAACTCGAAGTTTTCCAGGGCGTGGTTGGCATCACGGACAGCCGTGGCCAATCTAGATACCATCCAACGATCAATGAAATCCGGGGCCCCAGTGGACGCATCTGAAGATTTCGTGGCACCGGTAGGATCTTCATCTTCAAAATTCGACAATGTAAACCGAGCTGCGTTCCAGAGCTTATTGGCGAAATTGCGCCCTATATCAAATTTATCACTGCTATTGCGGCCGGTCTTGGAATCCCGGCTGACCGGTAGACGTACATCCTGTGTATGGGTGGTCATTTGAGTAAGTGTAAAACGCATGGCGTCCGCCCCATGGGTGTGAATTATGTCCAGGGGGTCCACCCCATTACCCAATGACTTGCTCATCTTCCGACCCTCGCCATCCTGAATCATGGCATGTACAAACACGTCGGTGAAAGGCAAGCGGTCAAGAAAATACAGATTCATCATCACCATTCTCGATACCCATAGGGTGATGATTTCACGTGCAGTGCATAACACATTACCGGGATTCCATGTATCAAGCTCTGGCGTGTCTTGCGGCCAACCCATTGTCGACATCGGCCACAACCCTGAACTGAACCATGTATCCAACACATCGGGGTCGCGAACAAACGTATTGGCTTCGAGGGCTTCAATCAGTTTCATGTCGTCTTCACGCAGACACACATAGACCACTGATTGTTCCTGGTCCTCACAAATGGACACGCCCGCCATACCCGCAAGTCCCTGTGCAAACTGCACCGCCTGATTGCCTGTGCCCGACCAAACTGGGATCTGGTGTCCCCACCACAGTTGACGACTGATGCACCAGTCGCAAATGTTCTGGTGCCAGGCCTCAAATGTCCTGGCATAACGTGGTGGCGAGAAATGAAGCTGACCCGACCATCCATGGTCGTTGCCAACGCCCACCACACTCTTATCTTTTGCCAAGGCACGCAAAGCCGCCCCGGCAAGTCGGTCATCGGTAACTTTCACATACCACTGATCACTTAAGTACGGTTCAATTGGGACATGGCTGCGATAACTGTGACCAACCGAGTGCCGGTACGCCCTAGTATCCTCCAGCAAACCGTTCTCTTTGAACCACTGTACCACTGCCCCACGGGCCTTGTCGCGATCAAGTCCCAGCAAAAATCGCGCATTACCCTGCGCAAAATCCGCCTCCGGCCAGCCGTACTGATCACTGATTGAACCATCAGGTGCCATTACATTGATCACCGGCAGATCAAACCGCTGGCCTATTTCATAGTCGTTGGGATCATGCGCAGGCGTGACCTTCAAGAATCCGGACGAATACCGGGCCTTCTCGTCACCCTCTTGGTCAGGCAGCACCACGTAGTCATCTTCAATGACCGGCACCAAGCGATTCACGATCGGAAGGCGAACCTTCTTACCCCGCAGTTGTTCAGCTCGTGGGTCCTTGGGATTAACCGCTACTGCCGTATCACCCAACATGGTTTCCGGCCGGGTTGTGGCAACCGTGACAAAACCGCCACCGTCTTCCAATGGATATTTCAGATACCAGAAGTAACCGTCTATCTCCTCCATTTCTACTTCATCATCAGCCAAAGCCGTCTGCGTTGCCGGATCCCAGTTCACCAAACGTTTGCCCCGATACACAAGACCGTCTTCAAACAACTGGAAAAAAGCTTCGCGCACAGCCTTGGCGCAGATTGGATCCATGGTGAACCGTTGGCGAGCCCAATCACACGAGCAGCCCATTGCCTTGAGCTGTTCGGTGATCTGCTTTTCATATTCGTCTTTCCACGCCTGAATCTTGGCGACAAACTCTTCGCGCCCAAAATCCGTCCGCTTCCGGCCCTCCTCTTCAATCACACGCTTTTCCACAACAGTCTGCGTGGCAATCCCCGCATGGTCGGTCCCCGGCATCCACAGTGTGTTGTCGCCGCACATACGCCGCCAACGAATAAGAATGTCCTGCAATGTATTGTTCAGCGCATGGCCCATGTGCAACGCGGCCGTTACATTGGGTGGAGGTATGACAATGCAGTAGGGATTGGATCGGTCCGCATCGGCTGGATCAGCACCAAAGGCATTGGCGTTGGACCAGGCGAGAGCCATTTCGCCTTCCACATCAGATGGCTGATAAGTCTTGGCTAGTTCAATTGTCCCGGTCATAATAAAACCACTCTATCTCAATTCATGATTTATGTATTAGTTCTAGGTCAGCCATGCAACCGTGGCACCCCCTGTATGACCAGGCAAATATCATGCGGGCGTCCCATGGTGCATGACGGCATGGCGAACGGATGGGGGTCGTCCCCTCAGCTAACAGCAACGCTGAAGATATGTTCACTAGCTCGTTTCATCACTGCAACAACATATATAAAGTTCGTAACAAAAATGCAGGGCTCCACGCAGAGGGCTTTGCATGACAAACATTCTACCCGACCGGATGATTGCAACCAGATCCCGCCGATTGGACTGGCAGCCCATGGGCCATACCAACCATCATGCAACCCGCTTGGAAGATCCATGTCTATGGACAGGCGGGACAGGGCGGGCAAACCTGGCACGCGGAACACGGTGGACACAAAACACCGGTGACAACAAACCGCCCGCCCGACTTCCTGCTGTTCGCCAATAGGTGCACCTGATTCGCAGCACACCCAGCCAAGGCCAGAATCAAACACACTGCAACAGGGAGAGCTGTTTTCATGACCATGAAAACATCATGTAAAGATGCCCGGCACCCATTGATTTTGCCAGAAAGGGGTCGGTTCATGCCACATTCCACTAACGGCGTTTGCGTTTTCTCTGCTTATACTTGGGTTTCGCCTTTTTTGTGCCACCACCAGACAATCTCGGCGCCCCCTTGCCGGCACCCAGCGCAGCCAAGTCCATCTGCCCCATGCCGGCCATGGCTTTTACCCGCTGCATCATCGACATGCTCGACATTTGCTTACCCATCTGCGAAACCATGCCAAAACCCTTGACAAGCTGGCTCACATTCTGGGTCTCCGTGCCTGACCCTTGTGCAATACGACGGCGACGCGAGTGATTAAGCACACCAACATCCTGACGCTCCTCAACAGTCATCGACTGGATGATCGCCTCGGTTCGATTCATTTCGCGGTCGTCCAGATCCAGTTCGCCCAACTGGCCGCCAATCCCGGGCAACATTCCAAGCAGATTTTTCATTGATCCCATCCGCCGCATGTTCTTAAGTTGGGCCAAGAAATCATCCATCGTCATGTTGCCCTTGGCCATTTTCTCCTGCAAAGCAACTGCTTCTTCCTCAGATACCTGCTCTTGAGCTTTTTCAACAAGACTGACCACATCGCCCATACCAAGAATACGTGAAGCCATCCGGTCAGGGTGAAAAGCTTCTAGCGCATCAAGTTTTTCACCTGTACCAATAAACTTGATCGGCTTACCCGTGATCTGTTTGACGGTAAGTGCCGCCCCGCCTCGAGTATCTGAATCGAACTTCGTGAGGACTACACCGTCAAGTTCGAGCTGCTCGTTGAATGCCTTGGCACTGTTGACAGCATCCTGCCCGGTCATCGCATCTGTGACCAAAAAGATCTGGTGAGGTCCTACTGCCCGGTTGATCTGCCCCAACTCACCCATCAAATCATCATTGATATGCAGTCGACCTGCGGTATCAAGAATCAGCACATCGCAACCTGTATCCTTGGCGGCCTTCACCGCATTGGCGCAAACCTTAACGGCAACCCCCACGGCCTTGCCATACTCGGCAACCTTGGCTGGTTCACCGTAGAAATGTACCGAACCGGCACCGGAAACTTCTTCTTGAACCTGGCTGGCGAGCACCTGCAGTTGGTGGACAGCAGCCGGTCGCTGTAAATCCGCGGCACAAAGCATGACATGCCGGTCCTGCTTTTTCAGAAGAGCCGCTAACTTGCCGCATGTTGTCGTCTTGCCAGAGCCCTGCAGACCACACATCATCACGATGGTCGGCGCTGGCTGAACAAACATCAGGCCCGGCTGGTCCTCGTCAGAGCCCATCAGATCGACCAATGAATCATGAACGACCTTGATCATCTGCTGGCCCGGCTTCAGGCTTTCGAGAACCTGCTCACCAAGTGCCTTTTGGGTCACTGATTGGATAAAAGACTCGACAACCTCATAGTGCACATCCGCCTCAAGCAGTGCCCCGCGCACCTGTTCCATTGCTTCATGGATGTTCGATTCGCTGATGCGACCGCGACCGGAAAGAGACCGGAAGGCATCATTGAATTTGCTGGTTAATGATTCAAACATTGGTTTAACTCATACCGGGCACCGCATCGTAGATCAAAATAAACGTCATGAAAAGGTGCTAGGATAGATGACCTTTGACCACTAACACCGACACCTCAACAATGATAAAAATGCAGTACGGTTGACCCATACCGATGGCTTGATGCCGAACTGTAACGTCCTAACACCAGCGGTTCGGTCTGATCATCAGTCCTCAGCATAAGAAGACGAGGGCTTGCCGTCACCGCAAGAAGGTTATCCAGAAGATTCACCAACCGGGGGCGTTGTATCGGATCTGCCGACATCCTGTACGGTGGATCACAGAATATCAAGCCAATCTTCGCCAACTGCCCACCGGGGATCAGATCTAACCAAGTCGCGGACAAAATATCCACGCCAAGCACCGTGGCTTGGTCTTCAGCCTTCAGGAGGGCTACATTTTTGTACAATCGGTCTCTGGCATCTCGGTCAAGTTCCACAAAGGTACAGTGTGCTGCACCACGCGATACTGCCTCCAAACCAAGGCTGCCGGTCCCACTGAACAAATCAACCACGGCCACCGCTTCCTCCCCGTCGTTTTCAAATAATGCCATGGACCAAAGACGGTCAAATAGGCTTTGCTTGACCCGATCAGTCATCGGACGGGTGGTCTTCCAGTCCTTGGGGCCGAGCAATTGCCGACTGCGATGGAATCCGCCGATGATACGCATTGGTGTATTGGACCATCACCACGGGCAATTGCAAAGCCCACTGGCCCAATACAGATGCATGCTGTACATTGGCAAAATGACCCGTAAACACAAGAAAAAGAGATCTGCCACCAAGGCTAGCTGTGCCGACCGATACGACCTCTATCTGCAAGCGGTACAGGCTCCCGAACACGAGGTGCCGTTCTTCGACCGCGTCTTTCGCAAGGCCTATGGCCGACCAGCTAGTATCCTGAGAGAGGACTTTTGCGGCACCTTTGCCGTATGTTGCCAGTGGGTCAAGGGACGACCAAATCGCCATGCAATCGGCGTAGATCTTGACCCGGAACCCCTGGCCTGGGGGATTAAGCACAATCTGGACAAGCTTAAACCAGTTGACCGCACCCGCATTGAGTTACTTCAGGCTGATGTACGCGGCAACCAAGGTCGTCGGGCAGACGTGCTGGCGGCCCAGAATTTCTCCTTCTGGATCTTCAAGACACGTGACGAACTGGCACGCTACTTTTCAGCAGCCCACAAGAACCTTCGTCGACAAGGTGTCCTTGTACTGGACATGATGGGAGGATCCGAATCCATCGAGGAGGATCGCCACGACGAAACTGAACACGAAGACTTCACCTATATCTGGGACCAGGCACGATTTGACCCCATCACCCATGACTGCACTTTTTTCATTCATTTTAAGTTTTCCGATGGCAGCGAGCTTCCCAAGGCCTTCCGCTATGATTGGCGGTTCTGGACACTGCCCGAAGTCCGGGAAATATTACTTGAAACCGGCTTCAAGCATGTTGACGTGTACTGGGAAGGAACTGATCCAGATACAGGCGAAGGAAACGATGTATTCCGCGTACGCAATCATGCGCCCAGTGAACCGGCGTGGATCTGCTATGTGGTGGCGCATAAGTAGCATGCGATACACCAATACCACAAAACCAACGCAAAACGGCGCCAAGTGACAATGGAATTCCAAGCACCGAAAGGCACCAGAGACTTTTACCCTAAACAGATGGCGTGGCAGAATTTTCTGTTTGATGCCTGGCGGCGGGTATCCATTCGAAATGGATTCGAGCAAATCGACGGACCGGTCATCGAATTGCTCGACCTTTATCAGATCAAAAGTGGTGGAGAAATGGTTGGCCAGGCATTTCGCGTGCGGCACCCGGAAACTGAAGACGAACAATTTGCAATACGCCCTGAGTTCACGCCAACCCTGGCAAGAATGGTGGCCGAACAGGCAAACACCCTACCCAAGCCTATCAAGTGGTTTTCGATTCCCAACGTCTGCCGGGCAGAGCGGCCCCAACGTGGACGACTTCGTGAACATTGGCAGTGGAACCTGGATATCATCGGCCTTGATTCAATGACCGCGGACGCCGAAGCAATCTTTGCCGCCGTCGACCTCATGCAGGAACTTGGCCTTGGCCCAGAACACGTTCGTGTCAAGATCAGTCACCGCCAAACAATCGGCCATGTACTGAGTAAACTGGGAGTCGCCGACGATAAGATGGTGAACGCATTTGAACTACTTGACAAGCGAGACAAGATCGAAGCCCAGGCATTTAGTCAAGGAGCATCTAAACTGGGACTGGATGGGGATCGACTGGATCGCTTCGATCAGACATGCCGCATGAAATATGCTGCGGGGCAGTTGCACCTGTTGCGACAACAGATCGGTATTGAAGAAAACCTTGAAGACCTTGAGGATCTGGACGAGAAATTGACTGCTTTTGGTATTGCACCATGGTGTGAATATGACCTTGGCATCGTGCGCGGGTTTGCATATTACACCGGCACGGTGTTTGAAATCCATGAAACCAGCGGTGCTGAACGAGCGATTGCCGGTGGCGGACGTTATGACAACCTTATCGAACTGTTTGGTGGACCCAAGATGTCAGCCGTTGGCTTCGGCATGGGTGATGTTGTCATCTCGCTCGTGCTGGCAGACAAAGGGCTGAAACCTGAAGATGTCAGCCCGCGACCTCATGCATTCATCATTCCCGAAGGCGACGACATGACTGGGCAGGTGACCCAATTGGCCGGACAACTACGCCAACAGGGCCTGCACATTCGATTCAGCTACAAGTCGACCCGGAATATGGGCAAGCTGCTCAAAGAAGCTGATGCCGCCCATGCCCGTTATGCCGTGATTATCAACGACCAAATACAACAAGACCTGGTAAACCTCAAAGACCTTGATAGCGGAACCCAATCACAGGTCAATGCCAGCCAACTCCCTGATCTGCTGCAGGCCAACAACACTGGGTGAAGGCTGGCCTAACCGGAGCTATTGCCCACGGAAAATGGGCATGACCCTCCCCGCCGCCCCCTTGACCCCGAGGCCAAACTCTGGCGTACATCGGAAAAACCGGTATAATCAGGACCGAATGATCCTCAATTTTATGCATTCCATCGGCATCATCATTACCATTTCCCGTACGATCCGGTAGGGCCGATGTGATCCCACGAACTCAAAGCCCTGCCCACTGGCAGGGCTTTTTTGTTGCGATAAGCAGATCCAAGGAACCGAATCGAGATAAGACATGAACCAGACCACCAATAACACCAAAAGCTATAGGAAGACGCTGAATCTACCCAAAACGTCTTTTGCTATGAAGGCCCAACTTGTTCAGCGTGAACCGGCCACACTTAAAAAGTGGCAGTCAGAAAACCTCTATGAACGGATCCGAGAAGCACGATCTGGCTCACCAAAATATGTTTTTCATGACGGACCGCCATATGCCAATGGCAAGATCCATCTGGGACATTTGCTTAACAAGGTCCTTAAAGATCTCGTTGTACGCACCAAGACGATGGCTGGCTTTGACTGCCCGTACATCCCCGGGTGGGATTGCCATGGATTACCGATTGAACACAAGGTCATGCAAAATCTTGGTGATAAAGCCAAGAACATGACGCCACCACAAATTCGAAAACGCTGCCAGGACGATGCTCGTAAATATGTCAAACTCCAAGGCGGCCAAATGCAACGGCTGCTTACCCTTGCAGACTATGCGCAACCCTATCTGACAATGGCGCCACAATACGAATCTGCGGTACTGGAAGTCTTTGCAGATCTGGTTGGACAGGGTCTGGTTTACCGTGATCTTAAGCCCGTGCACTGGTCAATCGCCAACCAGACGGCGTTGGCTGAGGCAGAGCTTGAATACGAGGACACCGAGGATACGAGTGTCTATGTTCTTTTCGAGCTGATGGATCATCACTCATTACCCGATGCCCTTTCTGCTCCAGAAGATGAACCTGTTTATTTGATGATCTGGACTACCACGCCATGGACATTACCGGCGAACCTGGCCATCGCGGTGCACGAATCCCTTGATTACGATTTATACCAGGTAAATCATCAGAACCGCTCACTGAATGTAATTGTGGCTTCCGGACTAGCTGATCGCGCCCTTGGTTCCGACCGAGTTGACGGCCAACCTGTACAACTGGGAAGTTGCAAAGGCACAGAATTACGTGGACTGGCCTACCGTCATCCCTTTATCGATCGTACTGGACGAACAGTCCTGGCCCCTTATGTAACACTTGAAGAAGGAACGGGATTAGTACATACCGCGCCGGGCCACGGGCTTGAAGATTACCAGACCGCCATCAAGGAGGGTCTTGAGGTCTACTGCCCTGTACAGGATGACGGCACTTTTGATCAAAGCGTGCCGCCATGGCTGGTTGGCGTTGACGTGTGGTCCGCCAACAAACTTGTGATCAACAAGTTAAATCAGTCCGGTCACTTATTTTTTGACCATCCCTTTACCCACAGCTATCCCCACGATTGGCGGTCTAAAACTCCGGTCATCTTCCGTGCAACAGAACAATGGTTCATGCGGGTTGACACTACCACTGCCAACCGCGACCAATCTTTGCGCCAAGCTGCAATGAATGCAACCGAGTCACAAATCCGATTCATTCCACAATGGGGACAGAACCGAATGCGTGGCATGTTGGAATCGCGACCGGACTGGTGCCTCAGCCGCCAACGGTCATGGGGACTTCCAATCCCCGCATTCTTTTCAGTTGATAGTAAAACATCCCTGCTGACCGCCGCATCCGTCCGGGCGGTTGCCGTAAAAGTGCGGGAACACGGATCTGATTATTGGTTCTCAGCAACTCCAGATGACCTACTGGCAGATTATGACCCGAAGATTGATCCGGATCTTTCCGAAGAGCATCGTGCCATTTTCAGCAACCCGGCAACCGAGTTATGCAAATCATCTGACATTTTCGATGTTTGGTTTGAATCTGGTTCATCATGGAATGCCGTGCTTCGCCAACGCCAACACCCTTTCCCTGCAGACCTGTACCTAGAAGGATCAGACCAACATCGCGGTTGGTTCCAGCTCTCGTTGCTACCTGCTTTAGGTGTCACCGGCGAAAGTCCCTTTCGGACCGTCCTGACCCATGGTTTTATGGTCGACAAAGATTCGCGGAAGATGTCAAAATCGCTGGGTAACGCATTGGATGTTGATGAACTTCTCAAAAACTTCGGAGCCGATGTCTGCCGCTGGTGGGTTGCCTCGATCAATACTGACAATGACATCAAAGTTGACGTTGATTTCTTCAAGGTTGCGGGCGATGAATACCGGAAACTGCGTAACACAATTCGCTTCATGCTTGGCAACCTGGCCGACTATGATCATGCACAACACCGCCATACATTCGTCGACTCGGATGCGACAAGTGTAGATGCGTGGGCATTAGGCTCCCTGGCGGAATTGATCTTGAACGTTCGCCAGCACTTCGACAGTCTTGTTTTCAGCAAGGCCAGGGAAGCAATATTCCAGTTCTGCAATGAAACGATGTCAGCCATTTACCTCATGGCGGTGAAAGACAGACTCTATTGTGATCGCGTGAACAGTAACCGACGAAGGCGAACACAAACTGCGATGCACACGATCACCGATGCGTTGATTCGCCTGTGCGCTGCCATTGTTCCTCACACATCTGAAGAAGCGTGGCAGGCGCTGCACGGCACGGATTCGGACAGCGTCCACCTGCATCTGTTACCAGATCTACCTGAATGCAGGGTCGATGATGCGTGGCAACATGTGTTCGCGAATCGTGACAACTGGCTCAAAACAATTGAAGACGCACGCCAGCAGTTGGGAATCGACAACCCGCTTGACTGTGCATTGGTGCTGGCAGCAGATGAAAAACTGGCTCTTTTGGATCTAATTGACCTTGCCGACCTCTGCGGGATCAGCCGGGTGGAACTTCGTGATGAGTTTTCCCAGGCAACCATCCGTGACCTAAGACCCGAACCCCGTTGCGATCGATCATGGAAGCGCGACGGGACTGTCAAACTCCGCAGCAATGACAGCTGGTTATCGGACCGCGACGCCGCAGCTGTTGGTATTGAGTAGTGGACTAATTACAAACAAATTCAAGGTCATATCTAGCCGATTTAATGAATGGGTCATCGATCCTGTCGACAGAGGAGATCAATGCCAATGGACTTGGAAATACGGGAATTTCGAGCCAGTGATCAAGAGCAGGCCCGTTCGCTACTATTGGACAATGGCCCTGTTGACGGCGACTTGGATCATCTAAACCTGCTTATGAAACGGCCAAGTGGCTTGAGCGTTGTGGCGTCAAAGCAGGGCAGGATTATCGGTGCCATCCTCGGGAACAAAGTTGGTCGTTTTGTTGAATACTTCGTGCTGACTGCGACCCGGGATGATGAAACCAAGCTTGCACAAAGGATGCTTGATAAAGCCCTGCTCAAGCTCCTGGCGACCGGCATGACCAAGTGCAGGATCACAACCCCAGGAACTGTCCGCCAGTCATTCTGGGAATCCGTTCGCTGGCAATCTGACTCCGATTAATTGCTCCCAAACCGTACCCACTCAACCATGTCATGAACGTTGCGTGAAGACAACAAAACGCTTAATGCGCGATGAATAATTGACGATGGAACGCAATGGATGTCGCACCAGAACGACAACCTGTCGTCGCAATCGTCACCTGGGGTAACCGCGGGAACGGAGGCGGTATACACCAAGCAGAGGCAACCACTGCCGAATGCCTTGACACACGAATTAGCTAATCTAGTTGATGCCGGCTTACGGCATATTGGACTGATCCTGTCGCAATTACGGGAACCGGAGATCCACGACCAGGACACCAAACCCATCCCAGGAGCTCTGATTGACAAACTGGAAACGGTGAGTCACGCCATGTCACAAATGGCAACTTTGCTGCACCAATCTAGACAACACAATATCCTGACAAGTTGCCACCCCCGTGCCCGCAACCGCATGGGAGACCTGATCAAGCATTTGGTGGAACTTATTTCTCCTGAAGCCCAGGAGACAGATATTGATATCCAAATTAATATCCCCCCCACAGTCTGTAATTTGCCAGCTGGCCCCTTATATCCGGTCATCGATAATGTCTTTCGTAATAGTGTGGCCGCAATCAACAACGGCAATGCCCCGCCGGAAATATCCCAGCAGATCCAGGTCACGGGATTGATCAAAAACAACACGTTACACCTACAGATCCGTGATACGGGTCCAGGCTTAAACGAATGCCTGATAACGGAAGATGGCGCATTTCAATTCGGCCAGACAACCAAACCAGATGGCCATGGTGTGGGTCTCGTATTGTGTAGGGATATCGTTCGTTCACTCGATGGAACAATGACCATCGCCAATCACACCCCACATGGCGCTGTTGTGGATATTTGCATCCCGATCGCGCGTTTAGTTTTACCTGCCAGCGAGTAGATCCCCGTGAACCATAACACACGCATCCTGATTGTTGATGACGACCTTATTGTAGCTGATTCGATTGCCGAATTCCTTTCACGCGAGGGGTACAAGACTGCAACCGCAGGCGACGGCAATGAGGCGCTGGCCATGCTCGAAGCAACCAGGTCCGATGATAATGGCTTTGGTGCTGTCGTCACTGACATGAACATGCCCCGCCGTGATGGTCTCGACCTGCTTCGCACGATTTCCAAAAGAGATCAATCAATCGCAGTCATTGTGATCACCGGCTATGGAAAGATTGAAACTGCGGTCGAGTCAATTCAACTTGGTGCCGTCGATTATCTAACCAAGCCTATTGTGGATGATGAACTTAGAATTGCCGTCCGCAAAGCTGTTCAACATCACACATTATTGGCTGAAAACCAAACCTTGCGAAACCAACTTCACGAACGCAATGCATTGGACAACCTGATCGGCGCAGACTACCGAATGCAGAAGGTCTACGACATGATCGAGGCGGTGACTGAAAGCAAAACCACCGTTCTCCTCCAAGGTAAAAGTGGGACGGGTAAGACAATGATCGCCCGAGCCATTCACGCTCAAAGCCCACGTCGCATGGGACCGATCGTTACATTTTCCTGTGGAGCAATCCCGGAAACATTGCTGGAAAGCGAATTATTCGGCCACGCCAAGGGCGCTTTCACAGGCGCTGAAACCGACAAGCCGGGCAAGATACTTTCTGCAGACGGTGGAACGCTCCTGATCGATGAAATCAACAGTGCCACGATGGCGTTGCAAATAAAATTGCTTCGAGTCCTACAAGAAAAGCAGTTTGAGCCCGTGGGGTCAACCGAAACCGTCGAGGTAGATGTCCGGTTTATTCTGGCAACCAATGAGCCACTTGGCGACTTGGTTGCTGCTGGAAAGTTCCGCGAAGATCTTTACTATCGCATTAACGTAGTTGACATTGAGGTCCCCACACTGCGAGAGCGTCTCGGTGACATCCCCTTGCTGACCGATCACTTTTTAATAAAGTATGAGAAGGAAACAGGCAAACGACGCCGGTTCAGTGATGACGCCATCGAGATACTCAAGCAATATCATTGGCCTGGAAATGTGCGAGAACTTGAAAATGCTGTTGAAAGAGCAGTTGTTTTGAGCCGTCAACCAATCATTCATGTTGACGATTTACCTGAAACGGTCATCGCCAGTGTTGGCGGCCGTGACGGGAGCCTGTCCGCACCGGCCAATCATGGCATCACGGTCCCTGCACTTAAAAATGGGTGGACACAGATGTCACTGACCAAGGCGATGGAAGAACCTGAACGCCAGATCATCCTTGCTGCCCTAGAGGCCAACAATTGGAACCGCCAGGTAACAGCCGGCCAACTCAACATCAATCGCACCACACTTTACAAGAAGATCAAGCAGTACAAGCTGGACCAACCGGCTTGACCTGACCGCCTCGCACCTCTAAGAATTCCAGCACATTTATTTGAGATGGAGGTTCGTCTTTACAATACCCACCCAATCAGACTTTCCAGCCAGTCACGCCAAACACCATTCCCCGCGCATTGCCACAGCACGACACCTCCAAGGCGTGTAGCACATCCGCACCACACACCCCATCCGGCACAACTGGTGCCCCCCCCAACTTGTGTATCGGGCTTCACTTGTGGATGATACAAAGGCACAAACCATGAACAATCAATGTGGAGGGCACTCAATGAAATTGCGGATTGCCACATGCCAGTTTCCCGTTGATCGAGATGTTGAAAGGAATTGCCGGTACATCTGTCGCCAAATGAAATCCGCAACGCGACAAGGGGCTCACGTCGTGCATTTCTCCGAAGCATGCCTGTCAGGCTATGCCGGGAAGGAATTCGACTCGCACCGTGAATTGAATTGGCAGTTGCTCCACGCCAAGACACAGTTGATTATCGATTTAGCCAAACAGCTTGGGGTCTGGGTTATTCTCGGATCAAGTCACCAGCTTTCAAAACGACATAAACCCCACAATAGTCTTTATATTATCAACGATCGCGGAGCAATCGTTGATCGCTATGATAAGATGTTCTGTACGGGTGATGCTTCATCGCGGACAGGTGACCTGAAGCATTACAGTCCAGGCAATCACTTCAGCGTATTTTCGATCAAGGGTATCCGCTGTGGAGCATTGATCTGCCATGACTTCCGCTACGACGAGCTATACCGCCAGTACAAGAAAATAGGCGTGCAAGTCATGTTCCACTCTTATCACAATGGTCATTCAACAAAAAAACAGGTCCACTCAAGAAAGAACATCTGGGGCATGATCGTGCCGCCAACGATGCAAACCTATGCTGCCAACAACTACATGTGGATCAGCGCGAACAATACGTCAGCACCGCATGGTAGTTGGCCCAGTTTCTTTGTCCTCCCTGACGGATATATCAATGGTCGACTGACATGCCATCGCCCAGGCGTCCTCCTATCAACCATTAACACAGACACCAAGTTCTACGACGCCTCCGCCAACTGGCGAAACCGCGCCTTCAAGGGAGTTTTCCACAGTGGAAAACTCGTGCAAGATCCGCGATCCCGTCGGCGAACAACAATATAGAAATCCAGTAGAATGTCATGTTATGGATAAAAACGACACCCCAATCGTTGGGATTGTCATGGGCAGTGCCAGCGACGCACCGACCATGCGAAAATCCTGTGAAATACTTGATCAACTCCAGATCCCATGGGAAATGAAGGTTTGCTCAGCCCACCGAACACCTCAGCGGGCCCATGATTTTGCAACTACGGCAGCAGACCGCGGAATCAAGGTCATCATCGCCGCGGCGGGGATGGCAGCACACCTGGCTGGGACCATGGCAGCGCTAACACACCTTCCAGTGTTAGGCGTGCCCATGGAAGGCAAGTTGGCTGGTGGCCTCGACGCCCTGTTGGCAACGGTCAACATGCCACGTGGCATCCCAGTGGGTACTCTGAGCATGGGCAACCACGGCGCCGTCAATGCGGCGCTTTTTACGGCCGCCATCCTGGCAATCGCTGACCCAGCGATCGAAAAACGCCTGATTGAATACCGTAAACAGCAAACCGACGCGGTACCCGAAGAACCACCTGCTGAATAATAAGGTTCGTACGCAATCGCCTACCTGTCTGGTTTCCACGCATACCGTAGCCAACCCGCGTTGAGGACAACGCAAATTGAACTAGCGGA
Organism: Phycisphaeraceae bacterium; assembly: GCA_002716625.1. GTDB lineage: Bacteria > Planctomycetota > Phycisphaerae > Phycisphaerales > Phycisphaeraceae > UBA6626. Next base: position 32,450 of record PBAS01000019.1, read on the forward strand.
CATTGCCGCAGCAGCAAACATCGGATTGAGCCACCCGAAGGCTGCCACCGGTATCAGTAGGACGTTATAAGCAAAAGCCCAGAATAGCCCAACATATATTCGCCGCATCGTTGCCCGACTCAATGTCAATATTCTCACCAATCCTCGCAGATCTCCACTGATCAGGACCACGTGACCAGCCCGCATCGCGATATCTGTCCCACCGAGATGGTTCATGCCCGCACGCACACCGGCTCCCATTGCGACACCAATATCCGCCTCAGCCAGAGCAGGCGCATCATTCACACCATCACCTACCATCGCAACTACGCCGCCATCACCCTGAATGCGGGCCACGTGCGCCTGCTTGCCAGTGGCAAGAACTTGCGCTTCAAACTGCCCAACACCCAGATCTTCAGCCAGTCGCTTGGTGGCGGTCTCGCTATCACCACTGATCACGATAACTTCCAATCCAAAACGGTGTCGCAACGTATTAACCACTCCAGAGGCTTCCGGCCTGGGCATGTCGTGTAAACCGATCAACCCAACCGCCCGACCGTCAACGGCCACCCCGATAACCGTGCGACAGATCTCGGCCATCTGCTTGCTCTTTTCTACAAACTGCTCAACCTCATGTACCTGCTGGTCTCGTAAGGTCGGTAACCGGGCAATCAAAACAGACCTCGCACCGACTCGACCCTTAACCCCACCAACGGAGAGATTTTCAAACCCATCCACCTGGAGAATCTGCAGTTTCTGTTGTCTCGCATAAGCCGCAATAGCCCGGCCAATCTGGTGTTGACTTAACTCTTCAACGGAAGCAACGACCTGCAGCATCTCGGTGGTGTCAATTGTTTTATCAAATGACTTGAACGCACCAACTATGAATCGCCCAGTCGTCAGCGTTCCGGTCTTATCGAGCAATACATGTGAAATTCGACCCCCTCGTTCCAATGCTGCGGCATCCTTGATCAGGATGCCGTGCCGGGCACCAAGACCCGTAGCAACCGCCATGACCGTTGGTGTCGCTAATCCCACAACACACGGACAAGCGATGATCAGTACAGCAATCATTGGCTCTAAACCATTGGCCCAACCGTCTGTGAATAATCCCCATAAAAACCATGTCTGCAGTGCCACAAAGATGACGGCCGGCACAAATACCGCAGCCACGTCATCAGCTGCGCGTTGCACAGCCGCCTTGGTGCTCTGCGCCTGGTGCACCAGCCCCGCCATCTGAGCCAGTAACGTCTCACTACCAGTCCGTGTCGCTCGCAATCGAATCGCACCAGACTGGTTCATCGTTCCACCGATGACTTCCGCCCCGGCAGAAACTGCCCGCGGCTCTGACTCACCGGTCACCAGTGATTGATCAACACTTGATTCGCCGTCCGTCACAATCCCATCGACCGGCACACCTTGGCCAGGACGAACCAGCACCGTGTCGCCCACCACGACCTCATCCACGGGTATCGTTATCCGCTCGCCATGACGTGTAACCGTTGCTTCCGATACCTGCACCTGCAGTAGAGCCGCCACAGCCGAACACGACTTGTGGCGGGCACGTTGCTCAATGAGGCGCCCCAAACTCACCAGGACCAATATGACAGCCGCGGTATTAAAGTAGACGGGGCCAAAATCCATCACGGTCGCCGTGCAACTGTAGACAAATGCCACACCTGTTCCCAATGTCACCAAAGTGTCCATATCTGCTCGCATTCGCCGTACCGATCGATATGCCCCACGGTAGAAACCCCCTCCAAGAAACAAGACAATCGGCGTTGCCAGTACAAGTTGTACCCACGCCGAGAACGGTGACTCCCATTGATTCAAACCCACAATGACACCAGCACCCACTGCACACAGTGCCCATGTTGTCCACCGCCAGGCTTGGCCCTGCCCCAATCCCTCAAGACCGAATGGATCCGAAGAATCTGCCTCAATTGCATGGGCACCATATCCAGCCCGGTGAACGGCATTAATAAATGCGTCAACCTCACCGGGTTGGAACTGGTGCTCAATACGCGCCTGCCCGGCGACAAGATTGACCATGGCACGGTCCACGCCCGGCACACTGACAAGAACTTTCTCCACCGAATTGACACATCCAGCGCAATGCATACCCGTAATAGTGAGCGTAGTAACTGCCATCACCGAATCTGATAAAGTAAACCTAACGGACTTCTTAAATACTCAACATACGAGATGAAAGGATCGCAACATATCATGTCTCTCGACACCTCAATGCCCATTTCCGACTTTCAAGAATATATTCGCAAACGTTACTACAAAACAGATGCCGCTCGTGGCACGCCGGGCACGTTCCTGTGGTTTATGGAGGAAGTCGGAGAACTCGCAACGGCGCTGCATGGTGACGATCCGGAAAACTTGGCCGAAGAGTTTGCAGATGTCCTGGCTTGGCTATGCACATTAGCCAACATCAACAATATCGATTTAACCGCTGCTGTCCACAACAAATACCTATCCGGTTCGGGGCCCGCTGGACATAAATAGTCAATTTACCGCATGACCTCTGCGTCGTGAATACCGACTTGGATATCGACTTTGGCCCCTGTCGGCCTATCGAGGATTTCCCGTACCCTCCGGGCAATGGCTGCAGCGTCTAAACCCGCTTGTTCCAACTGGCCGTCACGGGTGTCTTGGTACACCCAGTGCGCAGGCATCCCCATACGATAGATCGAGTCGGAAGAAATCTTAAGATCGCTGCACGCCTCGAGGACACTGGCACCAAAACCACCACACAGGGCATGATCTTCAATCGTCAAGATAACCGTATCGGACTCCACGAGACGACGTAACAGCGTCGTATCAACGGGTTTGGCGAAACGAGCGTCATAGAGGGCTACATCATAGCCCTGTGAGGCAAGTTCTCCGATCGCCTTGACTGCCTCATACACCTGCGTTCCATAGGCCAAAAGTGCGATATCAGACTGCAATTTGGTGGATGGCATCACCAACTCCGCTTTCCCAAGTTGGAAAGGTGCCACTTCTTCATGCAACGGAGTCTGGGGCACATTACCCCTTGGATATCGGATGAATGATGGACCATTTTCATGCCCTCGCATGAACTCTAACGCTGCTCGAAATGTCGGTTCATCACTTGGTGCCAGCAAGACTGCGGTGGGAAATACCTTGAACATCGAGATGTCCATGAACCCGTGCATCACTGCACCATCACCACCAACATAACCCGCCCGGTCCATGCACACCCGTACTGGCAGATCATGCAGGGCAATTTCCTGAAAAACCTGGTCCAACGCCCGCTGTGAAAAGCTTGAGTAAACAGCAAAGAACGGCTTGATCCCACCCTTGGCCATCCCTGCACAGATATCCATCGCATTCGATTCACAAAGCCCCACATCGATTGTGCGTTTGGGATACTGCTCCATCAATTTGTCTACGCCGGTTCCATCAGGCATCGCAGCCGTCACGGCGAAAACCTTGTCATCCTTTGCCATCACGTCGACCATTGCCGCCGAAAATGCCTTCGTAAAGGAACGCCCCGAACTCTTCTTTTGCTCAACACGGCAATCCTGGACCACAAAACCAGAAGGAGAGTGGTAGGCGAATGCATCTTGCTCACTAAAATCAAAGCCCTTGCCCTTGATGGTCTTGCAGTGCAATAGAACCGGAGCATCAAAGTCCTGGACTTCATTGAGTATGGCAATCAAACTCTTGATATCATGACCGTCGACTGGACCAAGACAAAGCAAGCCAAACTCTTTAAACATGTGATCATCGAGAATGGCGGCTTTCATCATCTCTCCAGCCCTGTGATACAGGATCTCTAGTCGATCACCACCCGGTACATGCTGAAGAACCTGGCGGGCCCGCTTCTTGAAACCGCCATACGCCGGATTGACCCGCACCCGATCGAGATAATGAGCAACCGCACCCTGGGGCGGCGCAATAGCCATTCCATTATCGTTAAGTACAACAAGGAACTGGCGATTTAAGGTGCCAGCACTATTAAGACCCTCCATGGCAACGCCATTGACGATTGAAGCATCCCCAATCAGGGAAACGGCTCGACGATCTGGCTCACCCTGTAAAGTATCTGCCAATGCCATGCCCACAGCGGTAGAGATTGACGTCCCAGCATGCCCAACGCTAAACAGGTCGTAAGACGATTCGCGTGGCTCTGGAAAACCAGCCATCCCATCACGTTTTTTAAGCTTGGGGAAAAGATGCTGGCGGCCGGTCAATAATTTATGTGGGTAACACTGGTGCCCAACATCCCACAAAAGACGGTCATGGGAAAAATCAAACACATAGTGGAGAGCTATTGTCAACTCTACCACACAAAGATTTGAAGCCAAGTGTCCACCTGTTTTTGCCACCTGCTCGCAGATCATCCTGCGAAGTTCCGCGGCCAGTTGCGGCAATTGATCAATGTTTAGCCGCCGCAAATCAGCCGGATTACCAATCGTGGGCAAAATAGGCTTGGATGATACGGAACTATCTTTCGTCATTCGATTCAACCCTAAAGAATCCCGTCAATCTTGCGGGACCCCAATGCCTACCGCAATCACGCGATTCGATGCACCAGATACCTTCATCTGAGCCTACTGCCCGCATCTTACTGTGTCCGCACAGCCATGTAATCGCAGAGATTTTTCAGCCTTTGGGCAGGTTTGCCTAAATCCGCCAAGGCTCGATGAGCCATGGTCTGCAGGGTGATAACCTGCTGGCGACTGCTGTCGATTCCCATAAGGCCGGGATAGGTCAGCTTGCCCTGCCCCGCATCCTTGTGGGTTGCCTTGCCCATCTGTTTCTCGCTAGCAGTCACATCGAGCAAATCATCAACCACCTGATACATGAGCCCAATGGCTTCGCCATACCCGGTGAGGCACTTGAGTTCATCTTCGCTGGCCTCACCACAAAGACCACCCATACGCACTGAAGCTCGCAGCAACGCCGCAGTTTTATTCACATGTATGGTCTTTAGCTTTGTAAGGCCATCAAGATCCGAAGCAAAATCGGGTAATGTATCGTAGACTTGGCCTGCGATCATATCATTTGTTGCCGTGCTCAACTCCCGGATAATACGAGCAGCCAAGGCAAGAGGTTTAACCCGCTTTGAAACCATTTCAAATGCCATCCCCATCAGGACATCACCAGCGAGAATCGCCATCGCCTCATTAGTATGTCGATGCAGAGTCGGCCGACCTCGACGAAGATCATCATCATCCATCGCCGGTAGATCATCATGAATCATGCTAAAACAATGAACCATCTCAATGGCAGCGGCAGAGACCATGCCTGATTCAAACTGACCACCAACCGCATGACAAGCCTGCAGGACCAGGATGGGCCGCAATCTTTTACCAGGAGCAAGAAAGGAATACTGAACGGCATTGACAAGATTGGCTGGTAGTTGTCGCTGATTTAAATACGACACCACATATTCCTCAACCTGATGAGCCCACATGGTGGCCTGCGGATCAATGTCTGTCACCGGACTCATTCTGTCAATCACAACACTCAACACATTCCTCGCTGAATTCTGGAGTTAAAAAAATAATTATAGGTGTCGCCTCACCCCCCCACAAACATTACTTGCCGACCCAATTCAGCTGCGAGCCGCAACCTGAACAACCCAGTCGGCAACATCAGCCGCCCCGTCACTAGGGGTCTTCTGTCGCATTAGATCAGCCATCTTCAATCGGCCACCTTGATCATTCATCAGCTTGGCCAAAAGCGGTGCCATATGCTTGGCAGTTTCTTGAGGATCAATCAAATCCTCAACCACCTTCGCAGCACCCAGTTCAACCAATGGTCTTGCATTAAGATGCTGGTGCTGATCATGGTGAAATGGGTAAGGCAGAAAGATGGTCGGCACGGCGTTGGCCCAAACCTCTGCCACTGTATTCGCACCTGCTCGGCAGATCGCCAGATCAGCACTTGCCCACAGTGATCCCATGGCATCGCTAAATGCAAGAACCACGGCTGCCATGCCAGCTCGAGCATATGCTTGCCTGACACCTTGCGCATCCGCCGTACCCGTTAGATGAACCAGCTGCCAGCGTGAATCGATTGCACGCTGGCGAACCAGGTGCAACATCATGTCATTAATAGTCTGGGCACCCTGGCTGCCACCACAGATCATCAACGTCGGTCGATCAGGCTCCAAGCCCAATCGCGAGCATGCAGTTGCACGGTCACCACGACCCAGCACGTTGCGACGCAGAGGCACACCAATCTTTCGCGCTTTAGGCCATGCGTTAATTGGATAACTGCTAAAAACAACCGATGCCCGCCGAGCCAAGAGGCGGTTGGCACGGCCCATCACAGCATCTAGATTTACCAATGCAATGGGCATGCCCATTGCATTGGCTTCAATTACGGCTGGACCACTTACAAAGCCACCTGTACAAACAACAACGGCAGACCGATGGCGTTCGTACAAACATCTAACCTGCTTGGCACTGGCCAGCCAATTCAATCCCCAAGCCGGCCATGCCCATGGACGCCTCGTCAGCGGTTGCACCGGTAGAGGAATAAAAGCTGATTGCTGGCTGGCCAGCATGGATCCATCTAGGGGTCTACGGGATACAAGAAAGATTGCCTGCCAATCATCACCGGTCTCCGCCAGGCGTTCGAGGATGGCCATGTTCGGACAGATATGCCCGCCTGAACCTCCCCCGGCCAAGAATAGGGTTCTTTGGGGTCCCACACCGGCAAGACTACCATAGTCCCCAAATTTTAGCTGGTGGTAGGGGCTTTGAACCGTACGTCAAATACCAACCCTTGTTTGGAGTTAATGTGATGTACGACCCCAAGCAGTGCGATCTAAACCTGCCACCAGGCCAAGAGCCGCCGCAGTAACAACCCATCCGGTGCCACCCGCGCTGACCAGTGGCAGTGCAATCCCCTTGGTCGGGACCGTCACGGTTACAACTGCGATATTCATCAAAGCCTGCAGTCCTACTGTCAGAATCACACCCAGGACAACCAAACGAAGAAACACAGTGCTGCAACCACGCATCACCCAGAAACCGGCCCACAACAAGATCAAATAAAGAGCTATCACCATGGCGGCACCACTAAAACCCAACTCCTCGCAAATCACGGCGAATAAAAAGTCCGTGGTGTCCTCTGGAAGATATCCAAATTTCTGAATACCGTAGCCCAACCCACGGCCAGTCCAGCCACCACCACTTATTGCAACCAAGGACTGAATGGCATGATAGCCAATACCTTCCGGCTCATCCCATGGATTCATAAAGGCGACAATTCGCGCCAAACGATAGGGACTAAACATCACCGCTAAAACCAACATCCCCAGCACTGGTGGCCCCAACAAGGCAAGGTGCCAAAGCCTTGCACCACCGGCAAGAACAAGCAGCACGGCAACCATGGCGATCAGCACGCCTGTCCCTAGATCTTCTACTGCAATCAAACCACAAATGATCAACACACCAACCAACACCGGTACCACGCCCCGCCAGAACTGACCTATGACATGCTGTCGATGAGTACACCAAAGCGCAACACCACCAATCATCAAAAACTTCACCAGCTCACTTGGCTGGAATGACCATCCCCAACTCGATGGTCCCAGGTACAACCATCGCCGCGCGCCATGGGCTGCTCGTCCCATACCCGGAAACATCGCCAATGCGACCAAGCCCACACCAAAAGCCAGTAGCCAAAGAATTGGATTGCGCCAGATCGGGCCGTTGGCTAACCAATCCCAATTCATCCGGCTGGTCAAAAACAGTGCCAGACTAGCAAGAAACGCATACTGCACATGGCGGCCACCCAACAGCCCCTGCATGGAGAACCCATTGCCAACACCAACACTCATCCCCGCCGAATGCACCATGACCGTCCCCAGTGCCAAAAGACCAATGGTGACCAACTGGATAACCTGCCCAGCCGAAAGCACGCTTGGACGGGCCAGTATTCCATTTTCACTCAGGTTGCGTGAGTCGTGACTTCCAAAGACACCGTAGAACATTAGGTGTTCATCGGTCGTTCCTGCAAACGCGGTGCAGCATGAAACCAAACCGGAATATTATCATTGAGCCGTCGAATCTGGGCTATTTCTTCTCATCCTGATTTAACACCTCATCAACCAATCCATAATCCTTGGCATCCTTAGCAGAGAAGTAACGATCCCGTTCGGAATCTTCTTCGATCTGTTTTAGATCGCGATCTGTATGACGTGCTAAAATCTCATTTAATTGCTTTTTGTTCTTGAGAATTTCTTCTGCCTGAATCTGAACATCACTGGCCTGACCAGTCACACCACCATAGGGTTGATGAATCATGATGCGAGCGTGGGGGAGAATAAAACGTTTTCCCTTGGCACCAGCTGCCAGAACAATTGCCCCACCCGAATAAGCACGGCCAACACAATAGGTGGCGATATCACAGGGTAAATATTGCATGGTATCGTAAATCGCCAACGTATCGTCGACACTGCCGCCTGGCGAATTGATGTAAAGGCTAATGTCCATGTCCGTTTTAAGGTTCACCAGATGCAGCATCCGCATGATCACACCTGCCGCAGATGCATGGTGAATCTCACCGACAAGAAAAATCACCCGATTTTCCAACAGCATCTCATCAATTGTCATCTCACGAGTCCGCTGATAGGGCGGTGCCACCGCAAGTTGAGAATCATGCGTCAGCTGCTGGTGTGTGAGCGCAGATACGGGAATATTTCCAGGATCGATACCGGAACCAAGGGGGGTCTGATCGAAGGGTGGGTTCATCGCCACGTTCTCATTGGTTTGAATTAAATGGTTAGTTGTAACCGCTGTTTATCGACAGCGGTGGTACGCATTAGCGCCCATCATAGCTATGCATCGCGCAACGTGGTAGTGATGACGCCAGGACCTTAAAAAACGACCTGTCCAAAGACGTAAAATAAGTGTGTAACCCCTTTACCAATTAGTTTTTACATTCACCTTCAACCCAAAAGATCTGATCAATACTCCCCAAATCCATTGGGCCGTGGAGATCCTCTTGAGGTTAGGCATATCCGGTCTACCCATCACCACCGGACCGATTCTGATTAAGCATCTTGCGAAGATAGCTATTCTCCCGCCGAGTGGCTTCGAGATCGAAAACCAGATACTTAATCGCCAGCCGAAGATAGTCGAGGCTTTCCTGTAGATCGTGGACGGTCTTCTTGAGCTTTTTATGACGTTCTTGAGTCTTGGCAGCCAAAGCGGCGAGTTTATCTCTCTCGGCCTTGGGTAAGGTGGATATTTCGCTCATGAGTTCAGCAAGCTTTGCTTGGAATTTCGCTTCGTCCATTGGTCCTTTATTCCCTTCTCATCTAGCTTAAGATATAGATGACACCAACAACCTCCTACAAACCCCCTGCCAGAGCCCCATCAAACGACAGGGGCGATCCATACGATATTTAAGTTGCTTTGTTTAAGTTATTTATAAATAAACCACCATGCCATGCCCTCTGAACTGCTCAATACAGTCAGTCCGGTGCGTTGCCTGAGTACAACACAGCCCATGGCAATCGCCGACGCGATTCGTCATAAACCACTAAAAAAAAAACACTTACGCCAGATGCATGTCGTGAACAACATGTACCATCAGGCATGGGGCAATCAGCCCTGTCCGTGATGGGATTCATTAGACAATGACCAGCCGCCCAGTCCCACGTGAAATCTTGCCAAGTATGTGGACCTGTTCACCCGCCCGGCGGAATTGATGAGCAATCGAATCTGCGAAATGAGGCCGTACCACACAAACATACCCAATACCCATATTGAAAACACGCATCATCTCGTCGTCACTCACCTGCCCATGACCCTGTAAAAATGAAAATATAGGTGGGACTGACCACGCTTTACGATTCACACGAGCGTTAAGATGACTTCCCAAAGTACGCATGATATTACCTGGAAGACCTCCGCCGGTAATATGGCTCATAGCACGAATTGGCTGTTTAACACTGTACCGGTTCAGCACATCTATAACTTGGCGGGCATAAATTCGCGTTGGCTTCAGCAGAACCTGCCCGAGCGTCTGCGACTCGTCCAGTTCGCTATAGGTCTTACCGAGACCAAGCTTCGCATGCCTGAGAATATGATGCACAAGACTGTACCCATTGGAATGAATGCCGCTGGAACTGAGCCCCAGAATGACATCGCCCGCTTCAACGCGTGAACCATGAACCATTTTCTTAAGTTCACACACCCCCACAGTCATACCCACCAGATCAAAATCACCGGCACGATACAGGCCTGACAATTCGGCTGATTCGCCGCCAAGCAAGGCACAGCCAGCCAATTTACACCCCTCAGCGATCCCTTTAACAATCTGGGCAATTTGATCCGGATCAATCTTGTGGATCCCAATATAATCCAGAAAGAACAAAGGCTCAGCGCCTTGGACGACTAGATCATTGACATTCATCGCCACCACATCCTGCCCCACGGTATCCAGTACGCCCATTTTGCTCGCGAGTAGCACCTTGGAACCGACCCCGTCTGTACAGCTGACCAGAACAGGATCCCTGTAATTGTGCTGGAAGAGCCTTTCGTTGTAATCAAGGCGAAAACAACCTGCAAATGCACCATGTTTACCTAGGACACGTGGTCCATACGTACTGCGTACGTAGGGTTTGATACGGTCAACCAGTTCATCGGCTGCCTGAAGATTGACGCCCGAATCAGCATAGGTCAGCGAGTTGCTTTTCATCTTCTCAAAGTGTATCCATTTGCGGCGACTTCCGCGCATTACCCTATTCTGATACCGGTCGAGCAAACAGGAGAACTCCGTGACGATACATAGAATCCAACCTGCCCTATGCCACTAAACACCAATCAGATCAAAATCCACACCCTAATGTTTTACCCACCCCAGTGGCTGCAACTGCACGGACCCGCACGATGGCGAATCTAACCTCAAAGCACCTACAAACTAGCCGCCTGATGCAATTTCACCAAACGTGGCAGCAGTTCAAGGGTCACCTCCAGTGGCAACATTGCAGCAGCATCAGAAAGAGCAACCTGTGGGTGGGGATGCGTCTCAATGAATAGTGCCTGCACACCCGTTGCCACAGCACAACGAGCCAGCAATGTAGCCCGCTGCGGGTTACCGCCCGTGGTCGCACCGGCTCCTGGCCGCTGTGTTGAATGTGTCACATCGAAACAGACCGGCCATCCGAGATCCAGCAGATCACCAACACCCGCAAAGTCGTTGACCAGACGGTGGTATCCAAAAAAAGAGCCTCGCTCGGTCAACATAATGCCCGCCTCCTGGCCGCCACTTTGGATGAGCTTGTCGACGACGAACTGCATCTCCTTGGGTGACAAAAACTGCCCCTTTTTAACGTTGACCGGTTTCCCTGTTTCGGCGGCAGCGGTCAGTAGATCTGTCTGACGACACAAAAATGCAGG
>PBAS01000020.1 GCA_002716625.1 Phycisphaeraceae bacterium
AATGGCGCCAGAAACTGGATCGTGAGGGCAAGCCGATGACGGATGTGGTCGCGCTTCCAGTTAAAGATCCGTTCCACCTGCCGCGAGCTTTGATTTATTGTGTGGATGTATTGGGGCGGTTAACGCAATGATCAGGCGAGCGATCGTGACAGGCGGTGCGGGGTTTGTTGGTTCGCAACTTGTGTGGCAGTTGCAACGCCAAGTTCCCGATGTGCAGATAGTCGTCATTGATGATATGCGCTGCGGCACATTTTCTAATCTTGTAGAGGATCCATTTGGCAAGGCTGGTCCGTTTAAGGGCACCGTGATTGCCAAGCCACTTGCTGCCGTTGATATAAGGGATATTGCCGCTAGGTTTGAGCCTGAGGTGATATTTCATGAGGCTGCCATCACTGATACAACCGTGACCGATGAAGCGACCATGATCAATGACAACGCGGATTCATTTGACACGTTGATCGATGTGGCCCAATCAGTTGGTAGCCGCCTTGTCTGGGCATCTAGCGCGGCAACTTATGGCATTGAAGCGGGTGGTGCTACTGTTGCGCATCGCCCCTTTGTCTGTAGGGATGCCGGTTACCCGGCCAATGTGTATGGGTTTTCAAAGTGGCTGATGGAGAACCAGCACCGGCGGGCAGTGGCTGATCATCGAGATTTTCACATGGTGGGTTTGCGTTATTTCAATGTATTCGGTCCTAGTGAAGCTCATAAGGGCAAGATGGCGAGCATGGTCTATAAGTTGGCGATGCAAATGCTTGACGGACAGCAACCGCGGATATTTTTTGACGGTACGCAGGCACGTGATCAGGTCTATGTCAAAGATGTGGTGGCTGCGACAATAGCTGCTGCAGCAGACGATGCGAAGGCAGGGATCTACAACGTCGGTTCGGGTGTTGCCACGTCCTTCAACCAAGTTGTTGAGCAACTCAATACTGCATTGGGTACCGATCTATCGGCGGACTATTTCGATAATCCATATTCGTTCTACCAGGCGTACACCTGTGCCGATCTGGACGAAACTAGAAGCGGGCTGGGCTGGGAACCTTCTTATAGCCCAGAAGATGCGATTGTTGAATACGCGCATTGGATTAGAGGTCAACGGGAAGATTCCAAGCGGTCCTTGTCTGAAATGAAAATCTGACTCGCTCTGTTGGGGTAATTAGATCTGGTTCGGATCGACAAATGTGAGGCTTGAAAGACGGACCCATGCATCATGTCCATTGGCGATTTGGATACGTGCCCAATCGGCACGTTGTTCCAATACTTTTACCTCTGTACCAGCCGGTAGCGGTTCGGCGAAACGAATTGGCGCACCTGCTGAATCGGCAGCGCGGGCAATGGCTTGTGGGGTGGTAACCACCGCATTGTTGGATATTGGGTCCCACTGATTCGCAGTGGATACCACTAATAGAGCAAGCCAAGCAGCCATTGAGATGACCGAGCAGTTTCTTGCCCAGAGGTGTTTCCAGCAAATTGAAATTGCAATCAGGATACATGAAATAGCAAAGCATAGGCTAGCGATTAATGTGAGTGCGGCGCTTGGAAGAGCTGTGCGCCAGAAGAAAAACGTATCGAGAAGTGTGTTCGGTTGTGGCCGAGGTACCCAACTGGGTAGATGCTCGCGGGCATGTTCTAAGTTTTTCTGTGCCTTGGCATGTCTCGGTGTAATGGCAAGGGCGCGACGATAGGCAAGAATGGCCTGTCCAATATGTTCGCCCTGTAAGGCAGCATTTCCCATGTTAATGTATAAGGCAACATTGTTGATGCCAAAGTTGGTGAGCACCTGATCAAATAAATGTTCAGCACGCCGAAAACCGAGGGTCTTTTTTTGGGGGGGGGTAGTGTTCAGGGCTTCATGGTATTCCGCGATAGCTTGGTTGAGCAATTTGTCTGCAGATCTGGTATCTACAAGGGAGGTTGTAATACTTGAGGTGATCAGTAAAAAGGTCAGTGGTAGATTGTTCATGTTGTGGCGACCATATGTTGGGCAATATTGATTGCCCGATGGTACAAATCGGGATCAATGTGTTCGTGTTTGTCGATCGTTGGTCTGTATGCTACAACATCGCATGCAGCAACTACTTGATCGAGTTCCACTCGCTGCTCACCGGTTATATGACCTGCCATCAGTCGTAATGCATCGGCGATTTCTGTGGCTGCTGATTGGTTTGGCAAATGTTTTGCGCGATGAATACAAGCCAATTGCTGTCTAAAGATCTTGCGCCGAATAACTAGTTGTGGATCCATGTCGGTATGCCGCCGCCATAGCCATGCAAGGAATATCAGTCCAATCGATGTGGTGTAAAGGATGAATAATGTTGTCTTTCCGCCGTATCGATCAGATTCATTATGCAGAAGCAGAATGGTATTTGTCTCAATTGATAAGTCGGCGCCGGTCGTTATCAAGGGATTAGGATTCTGGTGACTTGCGATGGCTCGGATGGGTGGGTTTGTAGGTTGGAATGCCGGCTTGTCCAGAGGGTCTGCATGAATCACGTCTTGGGCACCTACCATTTGGGTGGGCAGCACTTGGATTGCGATTGGATCGGAATGAACTACCTCAAAACGTTGCTGCTGAGGCTCAAACCATGAATAAGCGATGGGTGGAATCTGGCTTACGGATTCATTCATGACCCGTAAAGTGAGTGAAAACTGCTTGCTGGTGCCATCTTGAGATACCACGCCGGCGGCGTCCTCGCTGGACAACCGAAAATGCTGGGGATCAAACCTGTTCTTTTCATTGGTTGTGGGGGTACTTACTGAGGGTAACCCAGCTTGGTCTAGGTTGCCATGGCCTCGGATAGTGACGATCAACGTAATTGGATCACCAATCTGAATGACAGATCGATCAGTCTTGGTCTCAATGGAAAACCCGTGGCCTACTGCCCCAGCAAAACTCGGCGGTGCGTCGTCAACGGGAATCTGGCGGACTAAAAGTGTTTGGGGTTCGCCCACCGCTCGCAGCATTTTATAGCCCAGTGGTTCCCGACCGAAAAATGTACGACGCCATTTGGTGACAATTTTTGTCGAGGCAGTGATGGGGGGTAGGTCATACGTCCCTTCTTCTGTAACGACTAACTTGCGTGTGCCGGATACAACCAGATATTCACGTCCATCAAGCACGCGTTTTGATACCTCGGCTTTGATCCGGATTCTCCCCTTTTGGGTGGAAAGCGAAAGGGCTTGGTCCCCACGTTTGGGCGGGTCGTCAATAAATGAAAACTGGTCGAAAAAGGAAGAATAAATCACGAGGTGTTCAAATGAAGCTTGGATTTCATCTGCTGTGCCGCCGTGCCACCACTCTACGGTGATAGGCACCCGTTGGCCAGGATATACAGGCCATTTGGGAAGGGTTAGGGCGACTCGCATATTGGGGTCAATTTCAATTTCCTCAAAGCGTAATTCAACGCTACGCGTTTTCGCTACTTTCTTATCCTGTTTGACTGTAAAGGCAGGAATTATATGACTTCCGGTACGTCGAGCGGTGGCTTGGTAAGTGAATTTGTAGGTTATCTGTTTTTGGACTGTTTGGCGTCCAGAAAAATCAACTTGTGTAAAGACGGAAACTTGTGGACTTACACCCACAAGTTCAAGTGACACCGCGCTAGACTGCCCAGGTTGGCAAGTGGGTTGTGGATCCTCTGCAAATCCTTGAGCTGTAACCTGTAGTGTGGTCGGTCGACCAACGTAATACGGTCCTTGTTGTGCTGTGATATCTACTTGTTGTGCATATGCAGAAAACGCATTGATACATAGGGTCAATGCAAGGCAAACCATGGATTGCTGACGAGATTTCATTACCAATCTCTCGACACTGGTATATGCCCCATCGCTTGGCGATTTCGGTTGTGTTGACGTCGTGCTTCTCGGTCACGTACCGTTTGGAGCAACTGGTTTAGATCAAAGCGTTGGTTCGGTTGTTGTTTGTCCTCTTTAGTTCGGCCTGATTTATTATGAGGTGGGTTTTCGCCGCCGGGCTCTTGCTGATTGTGATTCTCTTCGGGAGGATTTTTGCGCCGCGAAGGCTCTAGTAGTTTAAGGGCTGCAAGTGAATTATCTAGTGCCTCCTGTTGGTGGTCATGGATGCTTTCTGCATCAAGGGAGTCTTGTTCCATTTCTGAATGGGCTAATGTCATCGCCCTGGTTGCGTGCGTGACATGGTTTGCGGCTTGTTGTATCTGCTCGTCGCCATGTTGCGTTGATTGTTTTGTGTGATTATGGGCCCTTTGATTTGGTTGTCTTGCCAGGGGAGATTGCTCGGACTGTTTTTGCAAAGACTGGGCAATCTGGTCAGAAATATTGGCCAAATCCTTCTGTCGGGTTGCCAAGGGCATGAGGGTTTTAACAGCCTGTGCAGGGTCATTCAGTGTCAAGATGTCGCGAGTCTGGTCCATGACCTCTGCTTGGCGGCGTATGGTGTCACGCAGGTGTTCGACCAATGAAAAAAATAAACGCCGAAGTGTTTCAATTTGGTTAATGCTTTGGTTGACATCAATGGCTAGGTGGCTATTGGTTTGATCAAATTCATCTGTCTCGGAGGACGCACCGGATTGGCTAATACGACTGAAAGTTTCTTGGATCTGCCCAACCAGTTGCTTGGCCAGTTCTAACTGTTGACGTTCAATTTTAGGAAATGTTTTTGGCGTTGTTGGTGTATCTGGGGTAGACGGTACAGCTGTGGCTAATTTGGCAAGGCTCAAGTCGAATAAAGCGTCCAATCGCTTCAAGCGGCCGGTGTTCTTTGATTGGTTTTTTTTTATCAGTGCAATTGGGTTGGTAACAGGTGTGTTCTGGTCTTCTTGGTTGTATTGGAGGATGCCTTGAATTCGTCTCTGATTACTATGGACTAGTTCGATTAAGCCGCGAATATCTAAAAACAGTTCATGTGCTTGTGATAGCAGGCCAATTCCGCGTATCTTGGATTGAGATGCTTTTGTGTCCTGATGCGATGCGAGGTTATTGCTGGCAACAGTGAAAGCTTCGTAAGCGCCTTGGACGAGGGGCAGTGCTTCGTGGAGGATATCCAAGAACTGTTGTTTCCCTTCATTGTCGAGTGGATTAGCCTCGTCCGTGTTGGGGTCTTCTGCTTTAGGTGGTAGCCCTTGACTGGTTAAGCCTGATTCGATGCGTGTTGCTAGTTCATTAGTGCGTGCGCGTACCGTTGCCAGTGATTCACTAAGGTACCCTCTTGTTAACCAATCGGGTTTGTGTTGATCCTTGTTTTGGTTCATGGATAGCGTCGGTACTGCGGAGGTGAACACCGCGGTATGTTGCGCCAACCGTGTTGCATCGCTGATAAGAGTGGTGAGTAACTCGGCAAGGTTGCGAAGTTGGTCTCGTGCCCGCTTGAGTTCTCCCATGGCTGCGGATGCGCGACGATACGCACGGTCAGCATGAGACGCTCTTAGATGCTGGCGGCCTTGACTCATTCGCTGTGCGGCTTGGTGAAGATAGGTTTGTACCCCGTGGAGTTGAGTTGCGCGGATTTTCTGCTGGGATGTGTGTTGTTTTTGATCGTCAAAAGTATTGAGCTTTTCACTCTCATCACGTGCCGATTGTGCGATCTGGTTTGTGTGGGCGAGGCATTTTCTTTGCTCAACTTCGATATTACGGAATTTACCGCGGAGGATATTAGAAACTTTCTCCTGGTCCAGATGAGTTGAATTTTGAACCAAAGGCTGGATGAGTTCTACTACTTGCCTCTGCTGATTGATGAGGTTGTCGAGTTCTTCGGCCAGTGTACTCTCGTTTGTGTGTGCGAGGCTGTCAGCTAGTTGCAATGCACGGTTGCTCACGATTTCTAGATTCTCACGCGCAATCATCTCAGCGGGTGCAAGGCGGATCGCTTCACGGAACCAAGAAGCCGCGGTGTAAAGTGATTCTAGCGCTTGCTTGGGTTGATCTTCAAGGGCGACCTCAGCTTGCTTGATGTCTACCCATGCAAGGTTATAAGTTGCTCGAAAACGTACCTGGCCATCGGCTCCCGCGTGTTGGCGTGCCAAGTCGAGCTTGGATTTTGCCTCTTCGAGTTGTCCTTGATTGAGTAGATTAGAGCCTTCGTTATAGAGTTTGCGCGGGTTGTGGTTTTGTCCTTCTTTCCGGTCTACCGCCTTGGCAGGTGTTGGTATGAGGATCGTCGCTAGTGTTAGGCCAAGAGCTACCGAAACGCCGTTGGGGGTCCTCGGTTTGAAAGTAGATCTTCGGTTGCTGATAACCAATGCTGCGGTTAGGCAACATAATGCCAGCAGGATAGCCCATTGGTATTGTTCTTGTTTGATCCAACGGCCTTGGTCATCTAGGCGGCCACGTGTTAAAGGTGCGATATGGGCGTCATAAATGGATTTCAGATCGAGTGCACCAGTACCAGCTGGGATATAAACCCCATTAGTTTCCAAGGCCAATTTGCGTAGCAGTTGACCCCCTAAGCGACTCACAACCGCGGTTCCATTTTCATCAAGGACTGGGGTGCGGATGCCGGTCTGTGAGTTGGTGACAAAGATTTGGCTGCCGGCTTTGTCGCCAAGTCCAATCGCAATAATATGGATTCCCCGTTCTCCAGCTGCCTTGGCAGCATCAAGGACATGAGAATCATGGTCATCGCCGTCAGTAATGAGAATCACGGCTCGAGACAGATCGGATTGGCCGTGAAATCCATCGATGGCTTTCCGCAGAGGGGCTTCGAGATTTGTTCCGCCACGGCTGACACTATGCGGTCCGGCTGATTGGAGTATGAGCCGAAGGAAGCCGAAGTCAGGGGTCAAGGGGCAAAGTACAGTTGCTTTTCCGGCAAAGGCTATCAAGCCTACATGATCTTGGTCTAGATAGGTGAGTAAATCTTGAATTTCAGCCTTGGCCCGGTTGAGTCGATTGGGAGTCACATCGGTTGCGAGCATTGAACGTGAGACGTCCAAGCTGATCATGATTTGTGCTCCGGTTCGAGGTGTCGAAGCATATCGAAGGCCGGATTGTGGCCGCATTAGTGCAAGCACCAAGAAGATGCCTGCTAGTCCTAAAAATGCAATTCCTACTATGCGATGAAAATTGGTTGGTCGGTTAACCAATCGTTGTTGCATTGCGTTTGAGAGGAACTGGTTCAAGCGGTGGCTATTGCATTGATTTAGCCAGAGTAACAGTAAAACAAAGGCGAGAACGGCCCACATGAGATGAATCCACTGAGGTTGATCGAAGTGTAGGTCAATCATGGTAGTTTTCGGAAAATCGTACCGGACAACAGTCCGCTGGTGGCAATCATTGCCATGGCAATGATTACGAATGGGGAATACCACTGGCGATATTGCAGATAATGAATCTCTGTAATCTCTGTACGTTCAAGTTTGTCGATTTGGGTATAAATTTCTGCCAGGCTGTCAGCATCAGTTGCTCTGAAGTAATATCCTCCCGTCTTTTGTGCAATTTTCTTGAGCGTGTTTTCATCGATCTCAACTTGTATGGGACGAAGGACTTGCCGCCCAGTGAAGGGATCCGTAGCTGGGAAAAGTGCACGGCCCTCAGAGCCAGTTCCAATGCAATAGACCTTTATGTTATGCGCTGCGGCCAGTCCAGCAGCCTGTAGGGGGGAAATTTCGCCCATGTTATTCACGCCGTCGGTCAACAAAATAGCAACCTTTGATTGTGACGGGTGTCGGCGTAGTCTTTCAACAGCCAGCGCCAAGCCCTCCCCAATGGCGGTGCCATCTTCATTTCGTTGCCGGACAATCGACACGTCATTGAGGATGTTGACAAGGTTTCCATGGTCAAGTGTAAGCGGACATAGCCCATCAGCATATCGCGCAAATGCAATTAGGCTGATGGCATCATCAGGTCTCCCGGTTCCGATGGGATTGCCTTGGAAGTGTTCTGTGGAGGAGTTGCCAAGTACAAATTGTTTAAACAGACTCTTGACCACTTGGAGCCTGTTAATATCCATTTTCCCCTTGACCATGTCGCGGGCTTCCATAGATCCCGAGCGATCAACGATCATGGCAATTGCGATGCCCTTGCGTCGGACACGTGTATGGTCATCTGGTGTCCTCGGTCCAGCAAGAGCGATGATCATGGCAAGGACTGCGATTGCTACCATGGCGATAGGCAAGTTAATGAATCGAGCACGTAGCGAACGTGGTGTTCGATCGAAAACCGTCAGTGAGGAATAGACCACTGATGCTGATGGGTTGCGTTTCCACATCAGGTAAACGACCGGGATTAGCAGTGCCAAGGTTAGGAGCCATGGATCACGAAAATCCCAATCAAACATGTGCCGCCTCCTTTGATCTAGTGGTTCCCGACTGCGAGGATGGAGAGGCTTCCTGTGGTTGGCTTTCACGGGTGTCATCTAGGAATCGTCGAGCTGAACTAACAGAATTGTCAATGTCAGTACTGTTCGGCACAAAGTTTGCGAACTTGACAAGATCCGCTCGACGAAGGAAATCTCGCAAAAGGGGTTGATGCTCACTGTCCAAGTCTGGCGAACGACTCATTGCTATTAGGAATTCCTCTGTAGTCAGTTCGGGGGCTCGCAGATCAAATCGAGTTTCTAAATACTGGCGAATGATAGCTGATAGCTCAACGAAAAATGTATCAATTTGTTCAGGACTATTTCTCGGTCTATCCAAAAGCCCCTGCATGCGGTCTAGCGCAATTTCGTAACTGGATCGCTGTTGGGCTCTGCGGCGAGTGCGTAGCCACAAGCATGATGCAACCGTTATGAAGGCCAGTGTAGTGCAACCAGCGAAAGGCCATATCCAATCTCCCGATTGACGGGTTACAAGCTGTGGCAGGTGATCTAATTGGGGATTTAGTTCGGCATCCAAATTGTTGGGCAGCACGGATTTGACTTCGAATACGACAGTTGGGGTAAGTATCTCGTAAGCATCCATGCCTGTGGGTGTCGGTTGCTGGCCATCGCGGTGGTCAACAAACTCAATCATGATCGGCGGAATGCTCTGTTTGCCAGACCGAAGCGGTTGCAGTTCATAGATTTGAACTATCCTGGTTCGATTTTCACTATCGATTTGTTCATCTGTTGTGAAATCTAGGATAGAGAACCGTTCTAGTGCTTCACCGAATTGAGGCATCAGCAATTCGACATCCTTATCGGCTATAACATGCAGCTCTAGTGTTACTGTGTCGCCAATAAGTAGATCGGAGGGTTTGGCGGTGACTGTGGCACTGACTGGACCCTTGTGGACCGTATGGTTTACGGGGTCCGCGGTAACAGAAGCAGGCTGGAAGAAGAGGAGGGTAATCAGTACCCACGCCTTGTGAATCATTGACGCGATCTCCGATCCCTTCCCCGAAAGAACTTGATCAATGGATCTACGACTGACTCAGATGTGGCGATTTGTATAAAGTCAATGCCACTACTTCGAAATTGCTGTGCAAGTTTGGTGTTACGTTGTTTTGCTAGTGCTTCAAACGTTTTTTGGAAATGTCGCGAACTGGTGTCATAGACGTTAATATCGCCAGTTTCCGGGTCGGTTAGTGTGATCATCCCCACGCTTGGTAGATATGATTCTCTCTTGTCGGAAATCTGAACTGCAATGACATCATGTTTGCGGTTCGCCGATCGTATGGTGTGCTCGTAGTTTTGATCAAAGAAATCGCTGACCACAAAACAGACGGATCTGCGTTTGGTGCTACGCATGAGGAATTCAAGTGCCGTGGAAATGCTCGTCGCTTGTTGTGCTGTACGTGGCGAACGGCGTCTTTTCTGGGGTAGGAGGCTACGTAAATCAAGAATTCGATTGTAGGATGAAGGTTGTTCGTGGCCAAGGTTCCCGCGATGGGCCAGGATTTCATGGATTACACGTAATGCATGCTTCTGCCCTTTGCGTGGCGGGATGTATTTTTCAATTCCAGCATGAAAGAGGGTGAGCCCGACCTTGTCATCATTTTCGATCGCAGAAAAAGCCAGAAGTGCACATAATTCTGCAGCTGTCTCACGTTTGGTCCGATGCCCCGATCCGAAGTCTTGCGAAGCGGAGACATCAATTAACAGCATTACGGTCAGTTGTCGTTCTTCGACATACCGTTTGACGTATGGCTGGCCGATACGAGCTGAAACATTCCAGTCGATTGTGCGTACGTCATCACCGGGGATATAAGGTCGTACTTCATCAAACTCCACGCCAGTGCCTTTGAATGTAGATACATATTCCCCGGCCAGAACGTCAGCAACCTGACGGCCGGTACGGATCTGGATCTGGCGAACACGCTGGATAATATTTCGGGTTAGTATCACGCTTAGGGAACAAGAATGCTATCGAGGATAGTATTCACAATGTCATCTGAGGACTTGCCTTCAGCTTCGGCTTCATAGGAAAGAACAACACGGTGTCGCAGTACATCTGGGGCCAAGGTTTTGACGTCGTGTGGTGTGACGTAGTTGCGGCCTTGAAGAAGCGCATGAGCCTTGGCGGCTTTGAGTAGATTAATGGTAGCACGCGGACTAGCGCCAACTTCAATGAGTCCTTGTAACTCTTTAATGCCGGCGCCTATTGGATCACGTGTGGCCCGTACAACATCAACAACATAATCACGTACCTTTTCATCTGCAAAGACGTCATTTAGCAATGTTCTGGCTTCAGCAATTTGTTGTGGTTCGATAACTGTATTAACGTCATCGATATGCGTGCTGGCAGTACCATCGCCCATTCGGTCGACGATTCTTCGTTCTTCATCGCGGCTGGGATAGTCGATTTTTATTTTGAGCATAAAGCGATCAACCTGTGCTTCTGGCAGAGGATATGTTCCTTCTTGCTCAATTGGATTCTGTGTAGCCAGGACAAGGAATGGCTCGGGAAATACATAGGTTTGGTCACCAATGGTGACTTGTCTCTCCTGCATGGCTTCCAGGAGGGATGCCTGTACCTTGGCCGGTGCTCGGTTGATTTCATCGGCGAGAATTAGATTGGAGAAAATTGGACCCTGTTTGACGCTATAGGTTGCATCTGAGGGATTGAAAATTTCAGTGCCGATGACGTCGGCTGGGAGCATGTCCGGTGTGAACTGGATACGCGAAAATCCGGTATTAATACAGCGTGCTAGGAGTCGAACTGTTAGGGTCTTGGCCAGTCCGGGGACACCCTCCAGTAAGATATGACCTCCGCTGAGCAGCCCGATTAGTAGTCGTATAACCATTGCTTCCTGCCCTACCAATACTCGCCCAATCTCGTCAGTCAGGTTGGTTGCTAGGCGTGAAAAGCCAGAGAGTCGATCGTCCAGTTGAGCAATAGAAGTCATGGTGTTGCCTCAATTGATTTTGGGTTGGTGTCGTGGGGAAGTATGATAAAACTTTTTAGGGGTGTTGGGGTTGGATGATATCTCGGAGTTTTATTTATATACGGTTTTGGGGTAAGGCGGGTTCGTGGAATGACTTTAGTAATGATTCAAGTAGTGTCCTTCTATTCTAACTATTCTAATTTGTTACCATGACTGAGCCCACCAAACGTGGCCACCAGGTAACCAGATCCTTTGAATCGGAACTGGAGGCCATCGAGCGATGGAACCCATTAGTCGAGGCATTTGTTGACTGGTGTCCCGCCACCGCCGCTCGTCGTGCAGCTGCTGCTATCAGCGGCCCACTGTCCGGTTGGTCGGTTGTGGTGAAGGATATTATTGACCTCGCCGCAGAGCCCACGCGGTGCAATGCTGATTTTATTCCCGCCCAGCCAGCCCCCAAGCATGCTGCAATTGTGGATTGCCTGGTTCGTTTGGGTGCTTTTATCCTTGCCAAGTCAGTGACCACCACCTTTGCCTACCTCGATCCAGGACCGACGCGTAATCCGTGGAATCTCGAGCACACACCAGGTGGATCGAGCAGTGGGTCGGCTGCAGCGGTCGCCTGCGGCTTGGCTCGTCTGGCCTTGGGGTCACAGACCGTTGGTTCAGTCAATAGGCCGGCGTCCTATTGTGGTGTGGTGGGCTTCAAGCCGACATATGGCCGAATTCCCACGGAAGGGGTGTTCCCGTTTTCGCCAAGTGTCGACACGATGGGTTTTTTTACTCGTCATGTAGGTGATATGCAGGCGGTATTTGAAGCCGTGGTTCAAGAGTCGGCTGTACGAAACCCGTCTGTGCCTCTGAAAGTTGCGGTGGTTACCAATCTGGGCTGTGAGGCTGCAGATCCGGAAATGATCGATGCTGTGCAAGCAGTGGCTGGCAAACTCCGCCATGCAGGCCACCGTGTCTGTTCACTCGAGTTGCCGGCATTTGTAAAAAAGGCGTATGAACTGCACTTTCTCCTGATTCGCAGCGAGGTGGCCGATGTGCACCGAGAGTATTTTCGCCAATATGGCTCGGGCTACCGCCCGAGATTGCGTGAGGCGATTGAACGAGGTCAGCAAGTCACCAGTCAGCAGTTGCAGGGTATTCAAAAGCACCGCAAAAAAACCATCACCGCATTTGATCAATTGCTTGATGATAATGATATTTGGCTGCTGCCATCGGCGGCCGGAATTGCTCCTAGGGGACTCGATTCAACAGGTGATCCCCGAATGAATCTGCTGGCAACCTATACAGGGGTGCCAGCGTTGACGTTGCCGGTGGCCTTGGGGGAACATGGTCTACCTTTAGGGGTACAGGTCATTGGCCGCAGGATGAATGACCGAGCATTGCTGGCCGCAGGTGCTGTCATTGAGCAATTAATTGGATTTGAACATCAACCGCGTCTACCCGGCGCCAGTGGTTGATCTGCAATCATCCTCTGCGGCGATTGGTTTAATTATGATGTTTCAATGGGAAGTGAAATGAGGGAGCGGATTCCCATTGCCGGTTTATACTCAACGTGGTCAGTCGCCAACCGCATGTTTGGTAGATGCCGGGCAATTGAACGAAAGGCAATCTGGCCTTCCAGCCTTGCCAGTGGTGCCCCTAGGCAAAAGTGAATGCCGTGGCCAAAGCCAAGATGTTTGTTGGGGTGTCGCGTGATATCGAGCCGATCTGGATTTGGAAATTGTTCAGAATCACGATTGGCTGCGCCGATCAGCATGGTCACCGTCTGGCCATGTCGGATCTGCTTGCCGCGCCATTCGAAATCCTGATTGACCTGGCGTACTCCACGTGTTGCGGATGATTCATGCCGCACGAACTCTTCGACTGCACTTGTGACCCGGCCGTCAAGATCTTCTTTGAGTAGTTCAAATTGGTCGGGATTTTGCAATAATGCCAAGGTGCCACTGGCCAGCATGCCCATGGTGGTTTCGTGTCCTGCTAGAAACAGGAATATACACAGGGCAAAAAGTTCGTCACGACTGAGGCGGCCACCTTCAGCTTCAACCCTTACCATGGCACTGAGCAGATCATCTGTTGGTTTGTCACGCCGCAGACTGATCAATTCATCAAAAATGGTGATCAGGTCATCCAGGCAGGCACGTGCATGGCCGATCGTATCGTTGAGTCCGACCCCGCCAGCTGAACTAAAATACAGCAGACCATCTACATCGCGACGATACTGGTCACGGCTTTGCTGTGGAATGCCAAGCATGTCGCAGATCACAATCGGTGGAAGTGGCAGGCAGAAATTTTCAATAAAATCAATTTGATCATGCATGCGAGTTTCAGTTATGAGCTGTTCGACGATCTGTTCGATTCTCGGCACCAACCTTTGGAGAAATCTTGGCGTAAAGGCCAGATTGACAAGCCTTCTCATACGCGTGTGATCCGGTGGATCAATGTTTAAAAGCCACCGGTTAAGGTGTTCGATCATGGGACGTGCGGTTTCTCGGTTTTTAGATCGCAGCGGGTCTGTGTACATGCCCTGGCGGCTGGAGAAAAGGCGTGACGTGTTTTTAATGCCATCCAAGACGTCGTCGTATCGGGTCACCAACCACATCTTCATGGGTTCGCACCAGTGAACTGAATCCTGTTCGCGGAGGCGGGCAAACAATGGATATGGATTTTAAAGCCGCTGTCGGCAGAAGAGTTCCTAATCCGGATCTTCAATGAGGGGTGTTGGCATGGTGTTTTACTTTATCAGGCGATCACGATTTGTTATTGCTTGTAGAATGTCAAGTGCGGTTTGTTTTGTGACTAAGTTTCTTTTAGGGAATAAATGACGAA
>PBAS01000021.1 GCA_002716625.1 Phycisphaeraceae bacterium
CAGTAGCCCCAAAATCGGACTGTTTTGTACCAGATCGAAAAAGAGGGTGTGGCAAATAACTGTAAATAAATAACTTACGAAACGAAGGACTGTTTTGGACCGCCGGTGCAAAATGGGACCGACGGACTCCAATCAACCAAAGAACACTATTAAGGAAAGGTCTAGGCTAGCAGTCGGGTGTGCCATTCAAACTCTCCGCACCGGTAAGGTCACGGAATACCATCAAGCTTGCGGTGTGGCCATGAATAAAAGTCTGATCGTCCACCGGACCAATCTCGCCCATTGCAAAGAATCCAGCCAAAGGTAGCTCACCCAAAGCCGCCTGGACTAGGTTGGCATCAACATGGTGCTTGGTAAACATTCGTTTGCCTCTTCCGTTACAGGTAAAAAGCAGAGCACCCGCTGCCGAACCATGAAGTTTCTGCGCTTCTAGAAGTAATTCAAAATCCTCTACCGCACTGTACCCGTCACGAACCTGAAACTGGATCGTTTGACCAACCCGGATATGGGGATCACCAATGCCCATATATCCCGCGTCCTCATCAACACCAATAATATTGCGGATCAAAAAGTCGCCTCGTCCAAAACAATCCTTATATTCATTGATCACCCGACCCACAAATATGGCATTTTCCGCGACCAAATTATGATCCTCCTCATCAAGTGATTCCAAGACCTCATGGACCACAGCCAATGCATTTCGTCCACCTAATTTCTGAATCACATTACGGTCCGCTTTAGTAATGACAAATGGTTTGCCAATGGGCCGACATCCTTGGCTGACTGTACAATCAACCCGAACCTCACCACTGATTGCAACACCAATGGCTCCCTCATGGCTTACAGTTCCATTGAGAACCAGGCGGTTATCACCTGGTTGCTGCGCAGCACTGGCCATGCCACCAATAATGGAAACCCCCGGCGCCGTTTTTTGAAATGCGGACACCAATTCCTGCTGTGGGGTAGTGAACGGATCTGCCATAAGCATAATGGCAACCGGTATTTCCGCACTGCCAGTAGCCTCAGGATCCGTCTCAAGATAATCAGCCAACCCATTTGGAGATTGGCAGATCTGGGGCCAATCCTGCAATTCATACCGAAAGGGGCGAATGGTTACACCGGGCATTGACGCCGCCCAAACACTAAGTCCCGGCCCATCCTCAAGCTCCTGTACCCCGCCAAGAACACCTCCACAGGTGATCCCCAACGTGGCCTCTGCACCGAGAATAGCACCGAGTGAATCAGTCATTTGGCCAAGATGTTCACGATGATGTTCGGTCGCAAAAACCGTGACAAGCTTGGCCGTACCAGCAAGCTGGCCATCGAGTTGATCCAATACATGGCGTAGTGCTGAATCCGAATCGGACAGGTCACTTAACGCTGCCGCACACTGCATTCCTGCCATCTGGTTGCTCATTACAGTGAACTTCCCTAAGTGTAACTCATGTGGCAGTCACATCTGCGTCGCATTTTGCGCCCCCCTCATGATATCGGACAATTCCCAGACCTATAACATTGTTCAAAACCGGTCGACAATAGTCGGTCATTCTTCGATCCCAAAATTGGTCATGAAACATTGAAAAACAGCACCGTGCATCCGAGCTGCGGTGCTAGTGGGAAGAGAGAGAGAGAGAGAGAGAGAGAGATTTCGTGCTTGCAAGCACTTGTAAATAGCAAACGGACACCCATTTTTCAAGTAAAAAATCAGTGAGTTCCTCGCAAATCCCAAATTTCCCATTTTACGCCTTGGTTTCACATGGGCTTCTGATCGATGGTCTGATCATAGACAGCAAGCAGCTTTTCTTTGTCGAAAACCATCTCCTGTCGTGATAGACCGACAAGATCATAGACAGGCGTCAATTCAATGGCATCCACCGGGCATGCTTCCTCGCACATACCGCAGTAAATACAGCGAAGTTCATCAAGGTCAAACTTGCTTGGATACTTCTCCCGGTCATCCCACGGGGATTCTTCACCCTCGATATGGATGCAGTTTGCAGGACAGGCGGTTGCACACATGAAACATGCAACGCATTTGACCCGACCATCCTCATCCCGATTCAGCCGGTGCACACCTCGATAATTGGCCTTGGGAAGGCCCCCGTCTTCCAGAGCCATGCCATCACGCCGCTCCTCGGGGTAGCACAATGTCTTACTGCGGTCGCCACGTCCAATCGACCCGACCAGATGCCGCAATGTCGTCCCAAGACCCTTAAACACCTCGGGCAGGTAACTGGCTTCCGCCGCCGTTGCTGCAGGCAAGTCCACCACGATGATATCTTCGTCTGTTATGGGCATCAGTAAATTACTCGCACGGCGTTACATATTACAAGTCATTGTTCAACCCACATGCATTTCGGTCAAGCAGGCCAAACCTGATCGGGTTCGCAGGTGGATCCCCTCACTAGGGTTGTCGACACATATTCTTGCCGGAACCGACCCTGAAGCCTACTGCACTCACTTGTTGAATTTTCAACTTATCCCCCAATATCAACTTCTAATGCCCAAATTTTCAGTTCTTCACAAAAACATTCGTAATTACACTTGAGTCCAAAGAGGTTATATCGTCTATTTAGAGGGTTGGGGATCTAGAAGTTGCACAAGTAATGGAAAGGCACGCCATGCTATGTATTTTTCAGACGACAGCTTTTGCCACGGTCACCACTGGACTGCTCTATCTGGGTCTGCTTCACGAAAATGGTGTTTTCTTCCAGAACCCAGTGGCTCCCATGGCACTGACCGTCATGGGCATCGGTTTTATAAAGATGGCCAAAGATCGCCTCGAGCGCCAGACTTCCTAGGCTAGACGGATCATTGACCACCTATCACCTGAATAACTAACAAATAAAATTCAAGACGGTCAAGGCGAAAGGGGTTGACGCTATTTATCCGAACCACCAGCTGCCGTCTCGCGATATGACTGGCCACGCTCATACAGCTTGACCCTGTCACCAATACGTTCAGCAAATTGTGCGTCACCACGCGTCTCCGCAAGCGTCCATGCCCTGCGAGCCGTTGTAATTGCATCTTCAAAGCGTTGGGTACTCGCGTAGGCAGCCGCAAGGGTATCGAGCAAGGATGGATCCAACTGTTCGGCCAGTTCAATAGCGCGTTGCGCAAGTTGCACGGCTTCTTGTCGATCACTTGGATCTAACTGTGGCTGTGTTGCCAGCAACCAAGCTAACGCATTGAGCACTTCCACATCATCCGGGACCACCTTGGTAAGCTGGCGAAAATGATTAACTGACACCGCATACTTGCCCTGCCGATACCGCAGCGTGGCGAGCATGCGATGCGCCATCTCATGCTCTGGTTCAATCGACAGAACACGATCAAATGATTCTGCTGCAGCCTGATCATCGCCCTGTCCCTGTTGGATCATGCCAAGCCAGAAGTGTGCCTGATAATACCCGGGATTGACTTGTAGTGCCGCCCGAAACTGATCGCCCGCTTCCGAGAAATTCCCCTGCAGCCGCAGCGCCCTACCTAGGTTGAAGTACGCTCGGCCAAACTCCGAATCGAGTGAAATCGCCTGGCGAAAATGCGTCACGCCTTCATCCACGGAGCCAGTAGCAACCAGAATCATCCCCAAGTTGTTGTGAGCTTCGGCAATCTTTGGATCAGATTTGATTGCCTGGCGATAATGTTCCGCCGCCAACTCGACCTGTCGGCGCCCTGCAAGCGCAACTGCCAAGTTATAATGAACACGGGCATAGTTTGGCCGAATTGTTAATGCATTGCGGTACTGCTCGATAACCTGATCTGCATCACCTGTTTCCCAAGCAGTTTTCGCCAGTGAGACATATAGATCCGCGTGGAGTTTCTGCAGACGCTTCTGTTCATGTTCGGGCAGCGTCAATTCTCGAATCTTGGCAATCTGCTTGGTTGCGCCCTTGACATACCGCACAAAATCCTCATTGTACCTACCCCTAAATGATCCAGCTATTTCACGTAAATCAGTTGAGATTTCGTCATACCAGCGACCGGGCATCGGCACTGACAAGTTCATCATCTCCAGAGGACTGGCACTGGACAGCTGGTCAAGGTCCTCAAGCAAGGCATCAATTTCCACCACCCCACGATAAATCGACAACAGGCGGCCCTCTGCATCCAGGAGCATGCTGAACGGCAGGTCAAAGCTGCTACGGCGATAGAAGTGAATCTCGGTGATCAGAGCAACCTTATCGATCAGCTCTGATGTCGCGACCCCGGTATCAAACGGAAATTCAAGCCGGTTAATTAATTGCTGGGCATTGGCTGGCGTCGTGTCATGGTCAATGGAAATACCATCGACCGTGATCGCAAGCACATCTAACCCCGCTGCACGAATCTCCTGCTGTCGCTCAGTAAAATCCTGCAATTCACCAAGGCATGGCAAACACCAGCTGGCCCAGAAATTGACCAGTAGTGGCCTTGAATTTGTCTTGATTTCTCGTGGCGCCGGGTCATCAAACTTGGTGTAACGGAGAACCGGCAGCGGGAATGGATCCGGTAAGGACGAGGACGATGTTTCACTGTATTGGGGTTTAGGCTGGTCTGACTCCACCAGCGACAACTGCCGCTCGGACACCGGGCTTTCGACCGGCTCACCACTGTCTTGAATCAACAGATAACGACGCTGCGGCTGAATATCACCGAATGTCTCCGTTTTACCTGCCGGCCACCGGACGGTGACATGGTCAATCTCCGCATCGGTACCCAGCCCGAAGTGCATCCATTTACTCGATTGTGACAAATATCCATCACCTGCGTGCAACGTCTGCACCAGGCGTCCCTGCCGTGGATCTTTCAGGTGAACCTCGACCCGTGCCCCAATTGCATCCCGGTTGCAACTTGTTCCCTGTAATCGAAAGTACACCCACTGGTTCCTGGGAAGAAGTGAATCCGTTCGATTAAGTAAAAGGCGTAGTCGCGGCCCGCTGCGATTGCGTAACCACATGTCAAGATCACCATCCTGGTCCCAATCAAGCACTGCCATACCACGCCCATCATCCTTGAAATCAAGGCCGACAGCAGAAGAAACATTGGCGAACCGCGGGTGACTTGTGTTAAGGAAGACGCAATTACGCTCATTACCGCTGAACGATTTGCCTTCCTTGATCATTCGGATCATGGCGTGATGAGCTTCTATGTAAGCCTCCAGCTCACTTTTATCCTCTGCAGCTCGCGTGGAACGCGGCACGACCTGCCGCCACCAAAAACTTCACAAGTCATCCGGCAAATCATTGGTGGCATACCCGTTTACAACATACAAGTCACGCCACCCGTCATTATTGAGGTCCATGAACTTCGATGACCAGGCCCAGCGGCCGATGGTCACGGCCGCAGTATCGCTCACCTCATAGAATGTCCCGTCACCCCGACTGGCAAACAGCGAGTTGCCACGTGCCGTCCTCTGAATGTAGGCGACCGTCTGCTGGTCATTGGCGTTGACAAACCGAGGCTGATGGGTAATTCGACTACCCGCAGCAGAAAACATGTTGCCAACATAGAGGTCCATCAATCCATCGCGATTGTAATCGCCCCACGAAACTGACATGCCGGGATTGAAGTCCTCCACATCCGCTTCAGTGGTCACATCTGTAAAATGGCCATTATCATTACGGTATAGATTATTACGCCCAAAGTCGTTGGCTACATAAAGATCAAGATCACCGTCATCATCGAAATCCTCCCAGGAAGAGGCCAGACTGAAATGGTCGTTCTGGTCACCAATACCTGATTCCTTCGTAACATCGGTAAACACAAAGTTACCGTCGTTTCGTAGCAGGGAACTGGGACCACCATTCGTCGCATTGTGATAGGGCACAGGAACCGGCGGACCACTGGAGATCAGGTCATTGCGATAACCACACACAAAAATATCCAGGTCACCATCTGCGTCATAATCAGCGGCGCTGATTGAGGACGAATCGGCGACAGCCCGCTGGGCACTGTGTGTCCGAAACCGCCCGGTGCCATCATTTTCGGCCACTAGTAGCATCGGCCGCGTCGACACCACAAGGTCCTGGTCACCATCATTGTCCAGGTCAACCAGAAGTGCCGCCGACGTATACTCCATCCAATTGGCAGTTGATCGTTCGGATATGTCCGTCACCGTGCCGTCAATGTTCTGTATATACAAACGGTTGGGCATCCCCCCGGTCTCACAGACATACACATCTTCCAACCCGTCGCCATTAACATCACCAACCGCAATTCCATGATGGGCAAAATTGGTAATGTCGACGACATGGCTGATACGTGTCACCCAATAATCCACGCCTGGTACAATCTGCTTGGCATACGAATCATTGGCTTTCATCGCAGATTCAGTGCAATCGGTAAACATCTTGCCATCCGGACCACGAAATTCCGCCTGTTCAAAAATACCCTCCAAGCCCAACCAGACAAGCTGTGACTTGTTGTCATTTTCTGCGGTGGGATAGGTCCAATGCGCCACCCATTCGGCATTGAGTTGCTGGCCGCGCTGAACCTCCCGGTTACTGGCTTCAAATAATATCCGGGTCTTGAGGATCTCATCCATTTTCACCACCCGATGCATCTTTACCTTTACGCGGATATCCCCCCCGTCCCCGAGTCCCCCCGCCAGATGACGCAGGGCATCCACGAAACCATCCGCTCCGACATACTCGCGCCGTGGACGTGACTGCTCATCAGAGCGGGCAACAACGATTGTTCCATCGTTGAAGACTTCGGTGAGACCCACCGGACGCAGTTGGCTACAGGTGAAATTTGGGGCGATCAGGGGCGAAACGGTCTCGACACCGATCAGATTGGGTTCTTTGAGTAGGCCACTCAACACCTTGAGTTGACCATTGGTTACCTGGCTGAAATATTCACTGTCCCAAATATCCTTCTTGGGGTCATCACGCTTAACCAACTCATCCGCCAATGTTTGGGGCCGACCACGATCATCCATTCTGAGTACCGAACCTGCCGGTTGTGCTGATTTAGACGGAGCCCCCCTACTTATTGGCACAATGAATAAATTGCCTAGGGATACCAAAACCGCCAACCCAATCCAAGACAGACCATACCGCCTCTGGGCATCAACGATTCCAGTTATTATGGGTTTGAGGGCCATATTCCTGATTATAGATCCGCCAATGGGTGGTCGCTCCCCGCCTTCCTCATGTCGGCCAATCTCACTGGCAGCTATACATTTACTGCAGCACTATTAGGATCTAGGACCACAAAATCAAGAATCGAAAGGCCGCGGTCGGATTCGAACCGACGATTGGCGTTAGCCAACGGATTTGCAATCCGCTCCCTTAGTCCACTCGGGCACGCGGCCTTAGCCGTGTCATACGGCGACACTTCATGCTTAACTATTTTATGATATCAGTTTATCTTCGGCTCACACACAATCTTTGTGACAATAAAGCCCGTGAACGCTATTGTCCCCAATCACATGTGGTGATCCTTGCCACTACCCGCCCTTGCAACCCCACTGGCTCAATTCCAATTGCCACCAATAACCTATTCTGACCCGGCTAGGTTCGAATGCTGAAATCACCCAGCACTTGTTTAATCAAGTCAGTACCAAGATGAGATTGCCAGTTAGCCACCTAAAATACCCGCTGCTATGATCTGATTCACGATCTATAAATGCAATGGGTGTGACGAGGGAAACGACCATGACTGCGACAAAAACCAATACCACAAATAAACAACTGGTGAAAGACAATCTCGTCCGCCAGGGGTACATACCCATCTACGTTCATGACGACCAGGACTCCAAAACATTGATTGAAGGCGCAGTGGATGCTGGCTGCATGGTTTTAGAATACACATGCCGCCGGCATGACGCACGCCAAATGATCCCATGGATCAAAAAGGAATTCCCTCATGTGGCCGTCCTGGGGGCAACCATGATCGACGGATCACGAACCACGGCATTCTTGAGTAAACGCCATCCCAACTTCATAACCATCAACGAAATGGTTGACCTTGGCATTGATGGACTGGTTTCATTTCTCCGATTTCGACCCCAAACATTTGAATGCCACAGCAATCAACTCGTGATGATCTGCGGCGTATCAACACCCAATGAAGGGATCGAGCAACTGGAGTTGGGGGCTGATTTTCTTAAAGTTGGGGTCGGTAGCTCTGCGGGTGCTGATATGGTGGTAGACTGCCGGGTGGCAACTCATTTCTGCCTGCCATTTTTTGTTACGGGCGGAATGACCGCTGAACGGACAGCACAACTCATCAAGGTAGGCGCCGTATTAACAAGTGCTGGTTTTGACCTGATTCTAAAGGGGGACATTGATGCAGGAATTAGAATCACCACCAAACTGGTGAGCAAGCGAATCCAGGACCTGGTCACAGCTGTCGACAATGCACGAAAGCAATACCAGCCGCAGTTTCATGCGGCCGTCCATGACGGTCGCAATAACCCAATGAGTGCCGGACCATGGGTCAGTTGATTCCCAATTCTTTTGACTATCGGCAGCCAACGCGGCCGTGGTGATGTGTTTGGACCTTACCACCCTAAACAATCGACTTTGATCTGTGGATCAGTCCAGCCTGAAAAATGTACCGGCGATATAGCGCACGACCTGGGCCTCGGAAATCGGCTGATCAGATTCCTTGGTATTGAACCAATAAGCGGCAAAAAGCCGCCCATCAGGCATTTCAGTAATTACCGGGTACCCCAAATCCCAACAGTAGGCATCACCACGAATCACAAATTCGTCGCTCCAAGTCGCCCCCAAGTCATCACTGACCACGCCGATAATACCACGAGCGCCTCGCACCGGTCTTCGACGGGCATAGATGACAACGATACGTCCCTGGCTTGTCACAATGGCTACAGGTGATCGCTGTCGCACGGAGTCGCCGTGGGTATCATCAAGTAACGCCCGCTCTGGCAATGGCCCAGTAACGGGGCCACAGAACGTGCCTGGACTGCCCACATACTGTATTTCAGACCACGTCATCCCATCATCACAAGAAAACGTTACACAGGGCATTTCCGGCGGAGACTGGTGCATAGAGCACATCAGCCTCCCATCAGGCAAGCGGTGCAACCCCGCATAAGTCCAACCAAGCAGGCGACTTCCCTTCCCAGGTTCACAGTGTTTCGTGCGGGCAATATCACTGATGTATTCCCAAGTCACACCATTGTCGTAGCTGGCATAGAAAGAAATAATATTCCGCCGATAGATCCCTCCCGCAATGCCCAGCACGCCGTTGTCGAACCTAACATGACCCATGTTGACCGTAAGCATGCCGGCTTCTTTACCCGCCCATTGGGGGCTATCAATCACCGAAGCGTGGCTCTCCCAAGTACGACCACGATCCGCACTACGCAGGGCCAAACTGACATGATGGTCTCTGCGACCAAGGTGGAAATTAAAGGCTTCACCCAATGCCTCAAATGGATAATCACCAATAGGGTGCTTGAGATATTCACCGTGGCAAAAGTGAATAATTGCATTGGGATCACCCATATCGATCTGCTCTCTTTTCACGGCAGGCATTGGCCTTAGCCAATTGATGATTTCGTCCACCGACCGATTATTATGCCAGATCCACTGACGCTCACTTTCCGGCCAAGTTTGACCGCCGTCCAACGAGCGACTGAGCATGACGCCGGACTGTTCACCCCATCGTTCATGGCGACCACGAAAGGCACGGGCACCACCGACATGACGCGTCAATCCTGCAGGCAATTCCGCTTTGTAGTCCATTGGATATGCCAAATAGGCCACCGCAAGTTCGCCATCACCAAAATTCCAGATCCCACCACGGTTCGTAGCACACAAGTAAAGGTTCTCATCGTAATGAACGCGAATGTGCTCGACGTCACGCAGTTCAACATGGCCGGCCCCAACAGTTCGTTTGGAGGCATCCTGGGACATTTTTTTACCTTACTTTTATACCTGTTTGCTTATTGATTTATAAATGGACCAAGACAGACATCCCCAACCATCCCAAAGATACAGAATGACTTACCCTTGGGTAAAATTACCGCCAAGAAGAACCGTACGGCCAGTTGGAAACAAATCACTTGGCCTCATAATACAATCTTTTACCGCCGGGGACTTGGTGGTTCGGGCAACTGTGAGTAATCGAACTGGTTGTACCCAGGTGGCGCAGAGAAATGGGTTACCGGATGAGGAATAACATGGGGAGCACCCCCCGCCGCACCATCCAAGAGAAACCGCCGTTGCTGTGCCTGCGCCTTGGCTGCAGCCAAATACTCGTCACCTGACCAACGTGCTTCAATCCGTTTATACAAGCGGTCGACTACACCCTTATAGGCCTGATCACGACCTAGATCATTAATCTCCTGTGGATCGTCTTCCAAATTGAACAGCTGACACGAACGAAACCCATGGTAATAGTTCAGTTTCCACGGGCCACTGCGTACCATGTAGGCTGGCTGATCGAGTTGGAGGCCGCGGTATTCACAATAGATTTCATTGGGCCAATCGACAGGCTCCTGGCCACCATCCACAAATCGTCGCAGGGATCGTGCCTCTACATGGGGCAGTGGTTAGGCACCAGCAATGTCCAGCATGGTAGGTCCTACATCAATGAGACTGACAATTGAATCGATCATCTGCTCCTGTAAAAACTGTCCGGGGTATGAAATAATTAACGGCACGCGACTGGATGCATCATAGAAATTACTCTTCCACCACATTCCTTGCTCACCGGCCATATCACCATGATCCGAGGTGTAAATGATCACGGTACGTTCGGCCTGCGATGATTGTTTTACCGCCTCTACAATTCTCCCGACACTACTGTCCATTTCCGTGACCAGCCCGTAGTAGGCGGCCAAAGCCCGTTGGTGCTGCACCGAAGAAATCTCATCTATTTCCCGACATTGTCGCCACCGTTTCATCGCCGGATGCAGGGTTTCCAAATATTCTTTGGAAACCGGCCGGGGCGGTTCGATCCGCTGCATGTAGTAATCAAACTGTTCCTTTTGACAAATCAGTGGGCAATGTGGCAGCATCAAGCCAACCACCAGACAGCAAGGTTCCGAAGACTCGAATTGTGATTGGATAAATGTACACGCGGTATCGGTTACGCTTTGATCAAAAAGCTGGTTGCCCTGACGACCGTAACCAGACACTTGCACTGCGTAGCGTGTCTGACCTGAGGTCTTGTTGAAACCACTGCCCTTTAATTCTGCCGTAAGCACATTGTCAACTGGAATGGCATCGCCGTGAAGACGCTGTTGGAAACCATAGAACTGATCAGGACCCCACCACCACCCCATACGACCACAAAGCGCCGTGTAATATCCGGCCATATATAAGACTGTGGGCAAATGTGGGAACGTGAGACGAAAGTTCCTCCCCGTCATAAATACCCAACTGGCTGGGGTATTGGCCTGTAAGGAATGCAGCCCGCGATGGACCGCAGAGCGGATAGGCACAGTAGGCATTATTAAAACGCGTACCCTGACTGGCCAACATGTCCAGGGCAGGAGTCTGGATAATTGAATTCTCCGCACAACCCATGAACCTCGAGTGGTGCTCGTCCGACATGATCAGAACAATATTGGGCCGATCCTCTTTCATTCATGACCCTTCCAATCAAAACCCCCAACTGTCATGACACCTCCCTGAAATCAAATGCCCAGATGGTACCGCGTGTGATTTCAACCTTCGCCCGAATGGGTTGATCGGGTATTTCCCAGTTCCCTTTCCAAGTCACCTTTGCAGCCGAATGCTCTCCAATGATTGGGTCGCAATCCTCTACTGCGTAACCCCTGAGGGGTGCACCCCCAGCGTCCGTCAGGGCAACACGCACACCGCCGTCTTGCTCAGTCGTCACGTTAAGCACCAAACTGGATGACTTGCCCATATCGCCTGGGCCGATGACTTCCGTTGGAGACAGTTCAATCGTTTCAGCCAACGGTGCCTCAAAGCCCAAAAGGCGATTTGTGGGCCAAGTCACCACTCCAATTGAACCAATACCTTTTTTCTGCAACATTGCCGTACGCTTCGGATCCGGCTTCCATGAGGTATCTAAATATGCGCCATGCCGATGCCAAGCGCCCGTTACATAAAACCAAGTTTGGTCACCCACCTCGATGGGATAGTCCGCTGTATGAATTCCATGCCTTGCCCATGGGGGCATCTCAGGACCACACAACCAATCGGTACGGCCAGGCAAGTGTAACCACTTGCCCC
Organism: Phycisphaeraceae bacterium; assembly: GCA_002716625.1. Taxonomy (GTDB): domain Bacteria; phylum Planctomycetota; class Phycisphaerae; order Phycisphaerales; family Phycisphaeraceae; genus UBA6626. Next base: position 12,162 of record PBAS01000021.1, read on the forward strand.
GATGCCCAAGCTGGTAAATGAGGCTGACGTCAATCCTGCCATAAACACCATATTGACTAACACCCGCACTCAGTGGCAATGTATGACGAAAGTGCCACAAAAACCCAACCGTCACACCAGGTGTCGGCAATAATCCAGCACCATAGTAATCAGCGCTGTGAAAACCACGTGATACAGCCACGACATCATCAAACTCGTCGGGCACAAGCGCGATCACCGGCTGCGTAACCGACTCCCGTGTCCATCGCGAGGTCCTGAATGTGCGGCGCGGCAAACCACCAACCCACTGAAGCCGCTTCATCATTACCAGAGCATCATTCGTGTAAGGGTGCCATGTCGCGGTGATCACATCATGCCCCTCATACAACGGTTTGTCAGGATCCAACTGCCAATGAATCCCATCTGCCGAATGCGCCGTAAAGTAACCTCGCTGGGTGATATTCCGGTAGGCATCCGGTTTAGGCTTGGCCCATCCAAATGCCCGGTACCGCATTGAATCAGGCGCACCGGGATCTATAAAGACTGAAGGACAATGAAAAGGAAGGTCCGTGAGATGGTTGTTCTTGGAGCCACACACCTCGCGTAAACCATAATTCGGCCGGCGCCATACCAGGCCATCATCGCTTTCCACACAACCCACACAGGCACTATCCTCGGTACCGTCCCAATCAGCAGGAACTGCCTGATACCACATACGGAACAGGCCACCATCACGAATCACTGCGCCATAGATGATCGTGCCAATCCCATCGGCATCTGAACCGGGACTCAGCACTGGCTCTGGACGAACCGAGGGACGGTTCTGTACAAACTGCATCCCGGGTGTGACTGAAACAATTTGAGGATGACCTTCACATGCCAGTTGCATTGCGGCTCCTTTAATCCGGCCTTGGTTTGCGGGCCTCTTCAGATCATCGGAATCTTTGTGAACACCATGGCTTGATGACAATACTGGGCATAAATCATGACGATATCCACCCTCGTGGAAAGCACCTGCCAGGGCCGAGCGTCCGACCTTCTATTGCATTTGGACTCAATATCTGGACTCGATGTGAGTTAATCGGATGCCAACTTTTAAAAATTGTTGACTATGCGAATATATATCCTAAGGTTTTATTTTCAATCCCTGCCCCAACCGGCCTTGAAGGGGGTTAACCAAACCGGCTGCCCACTATTTTATTTAGCCCCATCTGGAGCTCACCCAGCACTATATAGGTAGAACTATTCTTCAAGAACAAATATTCACAAACACTTACCCCAACCTAATATATGCCAATGCTTGTCAAACAAATACGCAAACTACTCAGGTTAGAATCATTTCAACCACAAGTGGACTTGGACAAAGCACCAAGTGTCAAACCGTTTCTTGCTGGCCTGGAACCACTGGAACCACGCATCCTGCTATCAGCCAATCCTGGCATTGCGATTCCACAGGACACCACCTCTTTGGGCATGGAAGCACAAACCATCTCGCTCAACCCACTCGACGACATCTCCCTGCTGTCAGGATCTCCTTATCATCTGCCACTGAATGGTTCTGATGCAAATGGCGAGCCCCTTACTTTCACAGCCCAAAGCAACAATGAAACAGTCAATACAACAATATTGACTGGGAACCGAAGTTTAAGAATCAATGTTGAATCCTACGGGTCCATGATCTTTGAGTTATATGAAGGGCGTGCTTCTCGAGCCACCGAACATATCATTGAACTGGTTGAAAGTGGGTTTTACAACAACATCATATTCCACCGCGTCATTAATGGGTTCATGATCCAGGGCGGCGACCCCACCGGAACCGGGCAGGGCGGGTCGGAACTCGGCACTTTTGACGATCATTTCCATGTTGAACTGCAACACAACCGTGTTGGTGTCCTATCGATGGCCAAGTCCGCCGATGACACCAACGACTCCCAGTTCTTTATCACCGAGGTGCCAACAAGATACCTGGACTTCAACCACTCGATTTTTGGCCAACTCGTGGAGGGCGATGATGTCCGCGAAGCAATTAGTAATGCTCAAACCGACAACCAGGACCGCCCCACCACTCCCATAGTCATTAGCTCTGCTGAAATATTTATCGATGACAGCAATGGCATTCTCATGTTATCTGCACCTGAAGGCACGACAACCAGTGCCCAGATCAATGTCACGACCACTAATATATCCGGCGACCAAACAACTCAATCATTTATCGTTGATGTAACACCTGACACCCATAACGCCGCGCCATTTCTTGCCGACATTGAGGCCTTTAGCGTACCAGCCGGCGGCACCGCCTCATTCCAGCTGAGCATATTGGATGCCGAAGCAGACCCCGCTTTCTACTTAGATCAGGATACGCTTAATTCCAACGGGCTGGCAGTTCCAACCATTGCGCCCGACGGCATCGAGTATGCCGTCGATTTCAATTCCGGCGAGATCATGATCCAGGCTGACGAAACATTGCTGGGCACATACGATGGAGTTTCTGTTGCCACGGCCGTAGCACTCGGTGCGGTTGATTACCAGGTCGTCCCCGTCCGTGTGGGCAATTACTCACTAAGCAATGGACACGTACATCAGTCGTTGGACATCCGCATTCATGGTCAAACCATCGCGATTCCGTCCCACATTGGCGTCAGTGCACAGGGCGTCACATCATTCACCCATACGCATGACGCGGACAACAAAGTCCATATTCACCCATTGTTCAACGGACAGACCCCGTCGCAATATCTCACTCTAGGCGACTTTTTTAATACCTGGCAGAATCATGCAGGTCTTGCTGGAAATAATCCAAATGCCATCTTCAACCAGTCGCAGATCATGGAGCATGTCGCTGATGGCCAGAACACAATCCGCATGTATGTCAATGGCGTACTAAATGACCAGTACGAAAACTACGTCCTGCAGGAAGGAGATGACATTGTCATTGCCTATGGAATAGATACCTATCATGATCTTGAAGCGACCATCGGATCCAAGATCAAGCTACCCGACCAGGTTGTGGCCGGGGATGGCACCAAGCTCACGGTCCCACTAGAAATCACCAACCTGGGCAATATTGCCATTGAACGTGGTACCAGGATCGCCGTTGATATCATCGCCATGCCAACTGCAGGGGGCGATGAAATTACCATCGACCGAATTGAAAATGTCTCCATCAGTAACCTGCGACCCGGCAAGATAAAACGGGTCAACCTGCGTACCACACTGCCCGTGGAAGGATTGGACGGAAATTACCAGTTGCTTGTGAAAGTGGATGCCACTGACCTCGTGACCGAGGAACTGGGAGAACAGATCCTTGAAGACAACAACAGCACACTCACTTCAATCGATGATGCCATCAACGTGTCACCTGGATACCGTGACCTTGCCTCAGC
>PBAS01000022.1 GCA_002716625.1 Phycisphaeraceae bacterium
CGCCAATATTCTCGCCATATTGGTCGTAAAACCATTCCCCGCCCAAGTAGCCATCAAACCCCATTTTGATCAATGCGGCAAACATCTGGTCAATCGGCAGATCACCTTTCTCCACGGGGCATACAACCATCTTTCGGTCATCTGACACCGCGTCATGGTAGTGCGTATGACGTACAAGGTGACCCTGATCAGCAATGGTTATGTCCAGGGGTTCACCCATCCTGTATGGATGCATGTTGTCATAATGAATACCCGTATCCCCATCGCCAGCCATCCGAACGATTGCAGCGGCAGTGGTCGCACAACTTGCCCAATCATGGGTCTCAAGCCAAACCTCAACACCCACATCGAATGCAAGGCGTGCTGCAGCCTGCAGGTTTCACGCACAATGCTCCATGATCCTGTCGGCCAACTGATTCGCCAGGCCGCCCACAGAACACCCGGATCCCTGGACACTCCAAATCCGCTGCAAGATCCAGTCATGCCGGCAACTGCACGAGGAAATCATCTGCCACAAGTTTAAGACTTAAACCGAGAAAACATGCAGCGATCCCAGCCTGTTCCAACTGCTCCCGAAAATGCATGCGTTGGCTGTTTGGGGCCGTAATTTCCACCCCATGACGGGACCAGCATCACACCGAAATTCAACCCCCTGATATCCATATTGAGTTGCTGCTTCTATGGCCTGCACAAGCGGCCAATTTGGACATGCAAAGGTTGTGAAGCTAAGTTTCATGAGCCCAAGCAGTCGCCACGACGACCAAAGGCGGCATGGCGTTGCTCAATAAACGATGGCAGCCGGACAATATCATAATGTTATAATCGTAGCCAACTGAACAAAGGCGACTTTCCCGCAATCTGAGTCAATGGGCCCGTGACACGACCACCCGATTCCATCGGCCAACACGGATAAAAACAGTGACGAAACACGTCTGGATCAATGGTGAACTGGTGGACGAGAAGCAGGCAACCGTCAGTGTCTTTGATCATGGATTGCTATATGGCGACGGTGTATTTGAAGGAATTCGAGTCTATGGCGGGCGAGTTTTCAAACTTGCCAGCCACCTCCGCAGGCTGGATGAATCGGCAAGGGCAATCCGACTGGAGCCCCCATATAACAATGAACAATTGACCAGCGCGATACACAAAACAGTCCACGCCAACGGTCTTGATGACGGCTATATCCGCCTCTGCGTAACCCGCGGCACAGGTACTCTTGGGCTTAATCCCTTCCACTGCACCAAACCCTGCACATTCATTATCGCCGACTCGATCACGCTCTATCCTCAAAAACAATATGAGGAGGGGATGAGTATCATCACTTCCTCGGTTATCCGTAACCACCCCTCAGCCATCAGTCCACGGATCAAGAGCCTTAATTACCTCAATAACATTCTAGCTAAAGCCGAGGCCATTGACGCTGGCATGCTGGAAGCAGTCATGCTCAATCACCAAGGGTTCGTTGCCGAATGCACTGGTGATAACATTTTCATCGCCAAGAACACCGGATCGAATACCCCACCGCTACTCATCACACCGCCACTGCATGCTGGTATCCTTGAGGGCGTCACTCGCAACACGGTTATCCAACTTGCTCACGAGACCGGATACAAAGTATTGCAGACCGACCTCACCAAACACGATCTCTACACTGCCAACGAAATATTCCTCACTGGCACTGCGGCGGAAGTAATTCCGGTGACCGCCGTCGACGGCCGACAGATATCCGATGGCAAACCGGGCGAGGTGACACGGGCACTTATTAATGCATTTCGCCAACTCGTTGAAAACAATGCGCCGGAAGACTGACCCCAACGGGGCACAAACCCAAATGGCTTCCTTGGTAACTCACCCTGAACAGCCGCATTGAAACCTTATGTGGAAAACTTCTCGAAATATCGATGCATAGTCACAAATACCACCAATCCTCTTCCGCCTTTCAGGAGAAATACCAGGACAGGAGCACAACCAGCCAACAACCGTGACCTTCACCCAGCCCCATCTCCAGAACTGCCTGACTCTTGCCGCCGCATGCCAAAGTCCCAACCACTGACATATCTCACTGATGACATGCCAGGCATCGACGGGGTTATCCGACAGCGCCGAGAAGATTTCTTTGTTGAAGAACAGCCTCTTTATGAGCCATACGGAGAGGGAGAACATCTTTACCTATTCGTTGAGAAGTGTGGCCAGACGACCTCGGATATTATCCGGCGAGTCGCAAAAATGTTTAGCGTCCGACGCAGAGACATTGGCTATGCCGGGCTCAAGGACAAGCACGCTATAACACGCCAGCACCTATCGGTTTACCTGCCTGACAGGAGCAACGATGAAAAATTTCTCTCGCGATTTGAATTCACGCCAATGAAGTTAATCTGGTCACAACGACACATTAACAAGTTGCGGCGAGGGCACCTTCGAGCCAATCGTTTCATCATTTACATCCGCAATATAGAGCCGGCATCCGTCGTTGATGCGAAACAAATCTTGGATCACCTGATTCAAACGGGGCTGCCCAACTACGTGGGGCACCAACGGTTCGGCTATCGTGGCACCAATCACGAATTAGGCAGACTACTCCTGCTGTGCCGATGGCAGGAATTACTGGACCTGCTACTTGGTGGGCCAAAACCAACGGATGCCGAAGCGACGAGAACAGGACGGGAGTTCTATGATCAGGGTGACTACTCAGCCGCCCTAGAGGTGTGGCCCAAGCACCTGCGCCACGACCGACAAGCCTTGGACCATCTGCGGCAAGGCAGACTACCCAAGGAAGCGGTCATGGGCATCGACCGCCAACAGCGAGGATTTCTAATCAGCGCTCTACAGAGTGAAATATTCAACCATGTACTTGACCAACGAATCCGGGCGGGCCTTTTCAGGCAGTTAATTGCTGGCGACCTGGGGTGGAAACATGAAAACCACAGTGTCTTTTCCGTCGACCAGGAAACCGCGACCAAGGACAATGGTTCAGGTGGCCGAGTTGAAAACCTCGAAGTCTCACCAAGCGGCCCCATGTGGGGTGCAAAAATGCTCAAGGCCTCTGGACAGGTACGTACTTGGGAAACAGAGGCACTGCATGATTTCAAGATTTCAGAACAAGATTTCAATTGCATTGACCATATTGATGCCAAGGGAACACGGCGGCCACTGCGCGTGACTGTCGATCAAGCAGATATCAGTAGCGGGGCCGATGACCACGGTCCCTATGTACGTCTCGCTTTTGATTTACCTCGCGGCGCTTTTGCCACCACCTTGCTAAGAGAAATCATGAAAAACAAAAACATCGACTCGCCAGCATCACCAGCGGCCAACCGGAGCAAGCAGTTATGACCAACCGACCGGTACGATTACTGGTCAGTGTCCGGACTGCGGCCGAAGCCCAGTCAGCCCTAGCCGGAGGCGCCGACATCATCGACATTAAGGAGCCGAACCGCGGCCCCATGGGGCAGGCAGATGCCGCCATCATTCAGGCCATCACCGCTACCGTGGGCAGCCAAGCACCGGTCAGTGCCGCGTTGGGAGATTTAAACATCTCTCACCCACCACAAGTCCTGCCTGATTTATATTTCGTGAAGATAGGTTTGGCCCAGGCACCAACCCATTGGCAAAAGCATCTAACGAGGGCATTCGGCCGACTGCGCCCGGCCCGTGCCGTCGTCGTTGCCTATGCCGATGCCAAGCGGACTTCGGCACCTGCGGTTGACCAGGTACTCCAATGGGCAATACAGCATCGGCCCGCCGGGCTGCTGATCGACACCGCGGTCAAGGATTCCAGCAACCTATTTAATTGGTTGGACAGCGCCTCAGTCCGCTTTCTAATCAAAAAAACCCAACAGGAAAACTTAATGATCGGACTCGCCGGCTCACTCCATGGCGCGGCATTGCAACATGCTATAACCTTGAATCCTGATATCGTCGCCGTACGTGGCGCCGCTTGCGGCGAGGGAATTCGTACAAGTCAAATCCAATTGAATCGCGTAGTCGACATAGCTAAAATCATTTCAACACATAACCAGCCTTTGGATCGCCGCGCAGGTTGACCACCTCGATGACTGGAACCCCAGCTGCAACAACTGGGAAATCCGGATCGACAAGACCAATAGCAGCAGCCGATTTCAGACCACACCCCCTTGGAGGACTCGTCGACTTTAACAGCACCAGCTGATCAGCTGATACCTGCATAGCAATACGAGCAGCAATTGAATCGCTGGTAAATGTCCACTGATGTGGAACATCCGCAACCGTACCTTTTAGATTAGCCAGCCACGCAAGAGGATCAACCACGGCGATTTCCTGCGCAGACCACGCTGCCCTGCAACTGTCAACATCAACAACCAAACGGCACCGCGAAACCATTGACATCACCAGATGCGTATTGAAGTGCATTGCCCGCACTGCCAGCCAGTGACCATGCTCTTTGCCCAGATGATGCAGGGTATCGAACTGCCGCACCAAATCCGCCACACCACCACCGCCAACAATTAATAACCGTTGATGGGCACTGCAATTTTGCAGAAACCGCCCCAATCGTGCGGCCAAGCCGCTCAGATCAAGCAGACTTCCACCAAGTTTAATCACATGAATCTTGTTCACGGCGGCCACGTTGTTTTCGAATTCCTTGGTCAATTATGGCCCCACATCCTACTTTTTATCCCTGCATGATACCCACGCCAATTCCGCAGAGGGCCTGGCAATCAGCCTTCCGAGTGGTACGGGGGACCTGTTCAAAATCAACAACGGCCGCTTCCCTGGCTTGTGAATAAGCGTGACAAACGGTGCCAGGATGCACGCGGCAGTTGCGCTGAGGCGTTGCATTAGATTCGCCCCAATGGCGATAGCTGGCTGGGAGAAATCCAATCGGTTTGGAGAAAGAATTTATAGGGTGAAGGCGGGCGGTGGGGGTCCGACCGGAAAAAACCCATGGATTGGCCAGGAATTAGAGTACTGGCATTTAGAATCGACCACGGCCGATAATCGGTCATTCCCGGTAAAATTGGGGCTGCCATGGGCCAATTACACAATCCTCCCAGCCGATTACCGCACACAACCCTAGATAATTAACCTCGACATGCACAATGAAAGATCAATCGGTATACTTATTCGTCTGCGGACACCTTGGGGGCTGGGTGGACCGCTCAAAGACTGAATTGCCCCATGCAAACCTACACCCCTAACCGAGGTGCTTGTACCCCTAAAATGCGAGTCTAGCCCAGCTAATAGGCCCTGCAGGTCACGTGAAGGGCACAATCCGCCCGCAGGCATTCGCAACCTCAATCCGGGTTTAAGCAGCAAAGGATATTTGCCCATGAGCATCGGCACAGCACGACAACACGCCCTCGGCGACCATATTTGCCATCAGGCTCAACAGTACGCAGACCGCGTCAACCAGTCTGAGTTGGCGATTAGTTGTAGAAACTTGACATTGTCCAAGGTCCGTTATCAGGGATATGTCGCCGCCATGTACCCCATTGTCGTGGGTTTCAATCGCGCTCTTATTCGCAGCATCGCAAAGGTCGACCATGTTCGCGAACACCGGCTGGTCAAGTATCTGTGCGAACAACTCCAAGAAGAACAGGACCACAATGCCATGTGGCGCCGGAAGATGGAAGAACTTCACATTGACCATGAGGCTCTCTATCTGGATCTTGAAAATTACCTTGCCAAGTTCAGTGACCAACAGTTAGATAATATGACAGAACAGGTCCTTGAGGCCGCTCGCATCGACATTACCAAGGTAACACCTGGCGCATTCCCCGACCCGGTCGTACCTGAACCGGTCCTGGCCCTCTACCATTACCTATATAAAACCGCGATTGATCCGGCCATTCATTACTGGGAACATTTCGCATGCCAAACCGCTGTCGAATGCATCATCTACAGCGTCGTTTCCGAATCGGTCTATCCGGGAGTTTCCCAACGCGAGGAACTTAACCCCGGCCGTTCCACTTTGATTTGGTGGAAGGAGCACGCCAGCCAAGGGTCCGAGGATGGTGAAAAACGAACCGATGAAGAAAAGCACCTGGAGATGGCCCGGCTAGCAATGAACCGCAGCGAAAAGGCAAACCAATTGCACGACCAAATCCTATCACGCGCCGAAGATGCGATGCGCTTATTTGCTGGCACTGCAATCTGCCACGATCAGGATTATGCAACATTCACGGTGACGCCTTACCTTTAAAGATAGCTAACTAGGTTCATACAGCCCCCCCTCATTACCAGTTAGCCAAGAGTCAGCTGGAATTTCACATGGACAAGATTCCGCCGTTGCGATTCGACTCCGAAACCTGCAGGCTCTGAACTGATTCAATTTTCAATACCTGCATTCCAAAATAGTTTTAGTCGGACTGGTATTGTCGGCATGGCAACACCATATGCGATAAAAACCTGAACCATGATATGATTAATATATGACTAACCGCATTGACGACCAACCAACCTTCGTAGCGCACCTCGAATGCAGTGAGACGGGCAAACAATATCCAGCTGACCAGTTGCACGGCCTATCTGACGCCGGCAAGCCACTGCTCGTACGCTATGATCTGCCGGCATTATCCTTGGCAATTGACCGTGATGTCCTCCGGTCTCGACCACAGGATATATGGCGGTACCGGGAATTTCTCCCTGTCCGTGAAAAACAAAGCATAGTTAGCCTAGGGGAATCAATGACCCCACTGCTACCATGCCTAAACCTTCAGGATCAGACTGGCGGCAGTGCAATCTACATCAAGGATGAAGGTCGTTTGCCAACCGGATCATTCAAGGCCCGGGGCTTGTGCCTTGCCGTTTCGATGGCCAAGGAACTGGGAGTCAAGAAGATTGCCATGCCCACCAATGGCAATGCGGGCGCAGCGCTTGCTGCCTACGCAGCGCGGGCGGGTATTGAATGTTTTGTCTTCTGCCCCGATGACACCCCGCAGATCAATATCCGAGAAATCGCAGCACAAAATGCGAGTGTTTGGTGCGTCAATGGCTACATCAACGACTGCGGAAAGATCGTTGGCGATGGCAAGGCGGCCATGAACTGGTTCGACATGTCAACCCTTAAAGAACCATACCGGATTGAGGGCAAGAAAACGATGGGCCTGGAACTGGCCGAACAGTTCAATTGGGAACTGCCGGATGTAATTATGTACCCCACGGGGGGCGGTACCGGCCTAATCGGCATGTGGAAGGCCTTCGCCGAACTTGAGGCAATCGGATGGATCGGCAGCAAGAAACCGAGAATGGTCGCCGTCCAAGCCAGCGGCTGCGCACCCATTGTCAAGGCCTTCGAAGAAGGTGCCAAACACGCCTCGCCATGGGCCAACGCCCACACTGTCGCTGCTGGAATCCGCGTTCCAGCAGCAGTTGGTGATTTCCTGATTCTCCAAGGCGTTCGCGAAAGCGATGGGTTTGCCATTGCTGTTGACGATGACCAGATCCTCCAGGCACGCCATGAAATTTCCTGCAAAGAAGGCGTTCTTATGTGCCCGGAGGGAGCCGCAACCTACGCAGCTTACAAGCAGGGACTCGCTGAAGGCCTGATTACCAAGGATGAATCGGTAATTCTGTTCAACTGTGCCACCGGCCTGAAATATCCGCTTGCCCCTGTCGAAAACACATTGGATTATACCAAACCGATCGACTACTCCAGCCTTTAAACCTGACTATAACCAAACTAGGGGGGGGGTACGGACCAGCAACATGAATTCACTCAACCACCAACTCTTGATGTTCCCGCTTACCCTCCACTCCAGACTCTTGAATCACCATGACATCAGCATTGACTCTGTTTTTTTCAACGGGCAGTTCGTTAATAATGACACGCAAGGCCACCTCCACTTCCATATTAAATAGTCGCAACACAGGGTCTCGTAACGGCTGCCAATCGGGCAAGAAAGACCAATCAAATACGATATCCACCTGATTTTCAGCAGGAAGTTTCTCGTACCACGATTGACGCATCCCATCGACTGGCCCCCTTGAATGATTTGCCGGGGCCAAGAACAGTTTAACTGAATCTGTATGCGGCAAATGGCCTATCGGCTGTAGGCTCGCAGATTGGTCCCCAGATGCGTTCAGAAATTCCAACATGGATTGAATCTGGTCACCCCGCACATGTAAAACATACCCACGACCCTCATAATCCACGACGGATAATTGATATCCGGCAATCTGGGAACTGCCTGGATAGGACTTTTCAGTCACAACTGTGAGTAAATCCGTGGCGGCAGACACCTCGGGGATTGGGGCCCCATCTTCATCATCAACAATCCGACATGATGCGCCGGACACCTCCACACGGAATGGCTCCACAACACTTAATCGAGCCTGCTTGCTGTGATTAGCAAATTCCCGCAGGGTTGCCAAACATTTTCGCGTACTTGCCCCAGTCAACACCAACTGCCACGCAACCGCTTGGGGTGGATTGGCATGCATCGCCAAGACCGAAGTCGTATGGCTTTCAATCTCCACCAATTCCAAGAATGATCGCGTCACAAGGGATGAAACTGCGGCCAGGTACTCGGCATCGAGACTAGGCGACCCAATTGGCTTGTCTGGCACAACATCTTCGTGCGACTCTTGTTTCACCGTTGAATCCAGCCGAATTGACGCCGTGCCTTCCACCCGGTCCAACTGCGTACCCCCCAATGCTGCCCCTACTACTGGCTGCATCTTTCTGGAGCCATCGCTTGCCCTCGACTTAGATTTCTCCTGATCGACACGACTTACCACAACGCCCACTACGGGGCCATCGGGCAGCGGATAAACTGGCGGTTCAACCTGTCCGTGCTGCGATACAAGCAGGGACTCGTCACCCGCTGTGGTTGATGACGCAAAGGGATTCAAACCAACCAGAAAATATACCGACACGCTGATGATCACGATTACGGCAATGCCACTGCAGATCCACAGGCGTTTATAATCCCCCTGATGCCTGCGCAATTCAGTACCCGATGGGACTTCTGACAGGAGAAGCTGGCGTTCTAGATGTTGATTGATCTGCTCCTGTGCCTCACAGAGTAAATCCAAGGGCGGTTGGACTTGCGGCGTCTGCCGTAACTGCTGCCGATCCTGAACCATCTGATTGACCAATTTGCGTAATGGCCCATCTAGCCACAACTGCTCCTCAAAACGCCGCCGCGCATCGATGCCCAAATCGCCTTCGAGATAATCAAGCAGGGCTTGTTGATCGTACCGACCTACCATTGAAGTTCTCTCAGGTTAAACGAATCATCTGTTGGCGGAGTGCTAGACGTGCCCGAAACAATCGACTCTTAACGGTACCCACCGGCACATCCAACACCTCGGCAACCTGTTGATAGTCCATTTGGTCAATATCCCTCAACACGAGAACCGCCTTAAAATCGATGTCAATCTTGGCCAGTGCTCGGTGAAGCAGAGCAATTGACTCTTTCTGTTCGACGCCTAAATCCGGTCGAAGTTCCCGATGATCAGGGATATGACTGACCAGCGATCGGTGCCGATCGACATTGCCTCCTGAACTCCCCTGATCTGTTCCCATGCCATTCAGGCTTAAAGCAGCTCGCACCCGCCCTTGCCGCAAATGCGAGATGGCTAGATTCATCGCGATACGGATCATCCAGGTCGTAATGTGGCTACGACCCTGAAATTCATCTATATGCTCAACAATTTTGAGCATCACCTCTTGCGTCACATCGGCGGCATCATCACGGTGCCTCACCATGCGCAAAACCACGTTATAAATCCTGTACTGGTACTCAGACAGCAGCCGCCCCAACGCCCCACGGTCGCCTGTCTTGACTGCCTCGATGAGATGCTGCTCGGTAGATGGTTCCATCACCATACACGATTCGATAATTACGGGTGGCTCCAGTTTAGCAGTACCGTGCCAAGGATGTTATCTTCTACCGTCATGGCTGACCCACAAGAATACCAATCACCCTTGGCAACCCGCAATGCATCGGCTGAAATGCGTTCCATCTGGTCTCCGCAGTGCAAATTCTCTACCTGGCGACGATTATGGCTGGCCCTTGCCGAGGCCGAAAAGGAACTTGGGCTTGATATTGATGATGCGCAGATCAATGAATTGCGGAATCATCTCGACGATATTGACTATCAATCTGCGGCCGAACACGAGAAACGAACCCGCCACGACGTCATGGCACATATCCACGCCTTGGGAGAAGTTGCCCCAAAGGCAAAACCCATTATTCATTTGGGAGCAACCAGCCAATTCGTCAACTGCAACACCGACCTCCTATTAATCCGAAGTAGCCTGCAGCTTTTGGCAAAGAAACTGGCCAACGCGATCGATCGACTGGGCACATTCGCATCGCAATATCGAGACCTTCCCACATTAGGATTCACCCATTTCCAACCAGCTCAACCCACAACCGTGGGGAAGCGGGCCACGCTTTGGGCTCAGGACCTGGCGCTGGCACTTGAAGAAGTTGAATATCGCCTTAAGTCACTCCGCTTCCGCGGCGTAAAGGGTACAACGGGCACCCAGGCGTCATTCCTTGCCCTCTTCGATCAAGATCATGAAAAAGTGGAAAAGCTAGATCAACTAGTCACCGAAAAAATGGGCTGGAACACTCACAATACGCTAACCGTAACTGGCCAGACCTACCCACGCGTTGTAGATGGAATGGTTGTTTCCACATTGGCTGCCATTGCCTCAACATGCCAGAAGTTTGCAACCGACTTGCGGCTACTGGCAAACCGCAAGGAACTGGAAGAACCTTTTGAATCTGGACAGGTTGGCTCATCTGCCATGGCCTACAAACGCAACCCGATCCGCAGCGAGCGTATCTGTGGCCTTAGCCGGTTTGTCATTGGCTTGGTTGGTGTACCGTTCACCACTGCGGCCGAACAGTGGCTCGAACGCACGATTGACGACTCGAGTACCAGACGGCTATCACTACCTGAACCATTCCTGGCAACCGATGGTATTCTAGAACTGGTAATCAATGTGGCTTCAGGCATTGTGGTCTACGAGAAGACCATCACTGCAAACTTGAATGCCGAATTACCATTCATGGCTAGTGAGAACCTGATGATGGCTGCTGTTGAGCACGGCGCCGACCGACAGGACGTACACGAAATTATTCGCCAACACAGCCTGGCCGCCGCCGAACGAGTCAAGAGGGATGGAGAAACCAACGACCTACTCGAACGCCTTGCCAAAGAATCCGCATTTGCAAATGTTGATCTTCACCTTGCCCTAAATCCGTCACAATTTATCGGCCGCGCTCCACAACAAGTCGATAAGTTTATCGACCAGATCGTGACCCCCATTCGCAAGCGGTATGCTGACGACCTGGATCACACACCACAAGTCAGCGTCTAACCCCACACAGGTCACCACCATCGGAAGTATCTATCCCCGCAGCTAATAACAAGACATGCCGCTTCCCAGAACAGCGAAGAACACATTCCTCAACCAAAACTGCAAATCAAGGGTCCGACAAAGGATCCCTGCTGATCACCCGCAGACCCGCTTCTCGGCAGCTTGCGCGGTATTACGTAACAGCATTGCCACAGTGGTTGGCCCCACCCCCCCCAGGCGGGGCGTAATCCAACCCGCAATGTCCCCCACTGACTCATCCACATCGGCGAGCAGCCGCGGACCATCCCAACTGATACCCCCACTAACGACAACCGCTCCGGGCTGAACCATCTCGGGTTGCACAAAATTTGGCACGCCCATGGCTGCCACCAAAATCTCCGCACGGCGCGTATATATCGAAATATCCTCAACCCCGGTATGAACAACCGTCACCGCGGCATTGGCTAGGTCATTTTTCAAAGTCAGCAGCAGGGACAGCGGTCGACCAAGTGTTGGACCACGGCCAATGATCACGACTTCACGACCTGCCAATGAAATGCCATAGTGCTTGAGCATCGCCTGAATCCCTGCCGGCGTACAGGGAACGGGGCCATCCTCCTGCAGAACCAATTTTCCAAGATTGACCGGATGAAGACCATCGGCATCTTTGGCGGGAGACATCCGCAACAGGGCTTCACCAAAATCAAAATGACCAGGTAGCGGGTGCTGAATCAAAAACACATCCACCAGTGGATTTTCATTGAAACGATCCACCGCAGAAAGAAGATCAGCTTGTGTTGCCTGGCTGGGCACCGTTTCATGAAAGGATGCAATACCCACTTTTTCACAGGTTTCATGTTTTTTGCGAACGTAGCCAGCACTCGCCCCATCTTCTCCGACAAGAATTGTCCCCAAGCCAGGTGTGGCTCCTCGATCTTTCAATTGGATCACCCGCCTGGATACATCATCCAGAACAGCATCTGCAACGGGCTGGCCCTTTAGAAGTTCTGCTGTCATATGTTTTGAATTACTCCAATTTCTCGAATACCAATCACAATACAAGTCAAATGCGACAGTAGCGACAACTCACCCTGCACACAGCATCGCCATTATACCCACAAGCCCCTTAAGAAACCGCGGTTTCATTCAAGCAATCGACATCTTGAAATATTCAGCATATCCACCATGTCAATTGCCGAGCACGTTTCCAACTGTAGGCACAGGACCACGGTTGAATCAGCATTAATGGCAATTCTCGACACAAGCATCCATCAAGCGTTGTGATCACCAGTCACAATCGCAAACAACCGTCCCCCACGACATTCGCGTAATCATGAGTACCAATCCCGAGAATTGGCCTAACACGGACACCAAGGCGACAACCCACAGAGGCCATCAAGTTAACAGGCCAAATCATTGTAAACCGAAGACCATACACAACATGGAGTTCAACCACGCAACTTAAAAACCGGCTGCTCACCAACCGTATCAAAGTCTGTATCTCCCCAAAACAGGCACCCTGCATTTGTGTGACGTCCCAGTTGATCAGGCGACATCCCTTCAACCGCTGTTGTCAGTACGAGCTTGACACCCCCGCCATATCTAACCAGTTGCGGACAGGTCACACGCGGCGAATGATCTGTTCGCCATACCGCCTCAACCTCACCATCAGCCAATCGAAATTGAACAGCTTCACCGAATGCCGCGTCAGCAGGGTTATAAAACGCGACAATCACACTTTGGCCGCCTGGCACGCCAATCATGCCATCGGGAATATCCACACGTGAGGTGAAGTCGAGAATGACCTGAGGATCACTGATTACCCCAGCATCCACATCCAGTTCATACGCAACGACCCTTTTGGTCGGCGAGTCAATATCAAGGAATCCCCAACGACCCTGATCCCGAGTGATCACCTTGCCATTTGAACACAATTGATCATCTCGCAATTGAAACAATTGACGATCAGATGACCGCCAGAAATACAGCCCCGCCTTAGGCGTTTTGAACTCTAGGTCCTTGCAGCCAAAGATCAAACCTTCGTCAAACACCAGCCCATCGTTGATAATGGTCCCTTCGACCTCAGATTCCACCGGACCGGAAATACCCCGGCATTCGCCAGTAGCCGTATTGTAGAGCTTGACCTGCCGCTCCAAACCCACCACAAACACACCCGCCACATCCGTGGGATACGCGAATCCTGGACGACCATCCATCGCAAATGATTCGTTTTCATCCCGCTCCAAATTCAGAACATTCAATGACCCAACCTTTGCATCCGTACCGTTTTGGATTGCAACCCAGCTTATGCAACCTTGATTACAGGAATACGGGCCCTCGGGCAGATATCTAAGTTCCGATGTTGACGGCCGATGCAAAATATTAGTTTTATAAATCAACATCCGTTTATTATGGCCTACCATTATGATTAAGATCAAAGTCGCCATCACGAAACAGGATGTACTTAAACTCAGGTGATGGAACAAAACATTCTGCGATCACACGCCGAACATCTGGATGAAGGAACTGGTGATGACGGTCACGAATCACCACTCGACAGCTTTCATCCGCCAGATCTTCAAGCAACACATCGCGTAACGCCTGATTATCGAGGACTTCAATCAAATCCCAGTTCAGGAAATGGTAGTAGGACGCATTGGGCCGAAATAGATAAAGGCCGGTCCAGCAATCAAATACTGCATCTGCCGGACCGGTCCGCTCCAGAACATACCGGATCACCTCCAACTGGACCGTATTCCTGTCGGCGTATTGTTCTTTTAAGTGACGTAACGGCAATAACATGAACAGGACCACCACCCCCCCCAACAAAACGCCCGCAATGCGGCGCCATCGAAACACCGCGGCCAGAACGACGACCCCAAAGAAGCTTGTCCCAATTGAGACAATTGGGATAAACAGCAGGTAATACTGCCTATTGGGCGCTGGGTTGAACCAAAGCCCCACCAATAGCCCGCAGAGACTGAAAACCAGAATGGTCTTCTGATCCGCCGACACATTCCGGCTCCCAATGAGCAAAAGAACTCCAGGAATCATTGCGGCCCAGAACAGCTGATTCTGGATCAGTGACTGGGTCAAATATTTCACCAAGATTGGGTACCTAAGATCTGCCCCCATCTGTGCATTCAGCAAAATCGTGGTACACCAAAAGTCATACAGACTCCCACGGACCAGCATCCAAATCACAAAAACAACGGTTGGGATCAAGATACCCAGGTGGAACATCACCAGTTGCCGCCACGGCCATTGAGATTTAAAGCGCCCAAGCACACATATCCCAATAACCAATGCGAAATATCCAAATATACACTTGGGCAGAAATAGCATGCTCAACGCCAAGCACATCCCCGACCTGATGTAAGCCGCCAACTCGCCACGATGACGACTGGCCACTAAAGCATGAAGAGCAAGCAGCCAAAAGAAGGTCATCGGCACATCGGGACGAACCTCAAGGCTCTTCTCCCAAAACATGATCATTGTACTCAGCAGTAATACTGATAGCGCCCCAACTAGGGAACCGCAAACTGATCTGGCGATCAGATAAGTCAACCAAAAAATCCCTGCAACAAATGGTAACATCAGCATGCGACTTACGAAAAGCGTCGACAATGATTCACCGGTCATGTAAAGAGGCAATTGCAACAGATAGTGAATAAGCGGTGGATGGTGTTCAAAAAAATCGACGTACATCACCTGGCCACGAAATATATTCCAGGCGGCGTGAATGTGCTCAAACTCATCCTGATCAAATTTCCGAACAAATAACAGGGGCACCCGCGCCATAAATAACACCAATGACGCCAGCAGCATCACATCGGCGGGCATTGAAGTTGCGCGGCCTGCTGATTTTGCAATCCAATTCATTGTCGACAATGCTGTTCACTGAAACACAACAGGCCGCCAAGTAACTGCCACGTAACCTTTTAATTTCTACCTCGCGGCCGATAAGGGTTGACCCAGGACATGAAAGAATGAACATGGCGGGTTTGGATCCACACTCGACCTTGTCCCTTAAACCTGCAAACAAGACCTTCGCCACCAAAAAAGAATGTCTTGATCTTGCTACCCAAACGAAGCCCAGGCAATGCGCTAACCGAATATTCTAGCGTATCCTCAAAGGCCACGACATACCCGGAGTCAACGATATAACTATCCGTCACATCAATTCCCAGGATCGCCCCATACGAACCAAAGAACAAATCACCACTTCCGGAGGCCTTCAGAAGCACCAACCCCTCCCCACTGAAAAAACCCTTGGCCCCCTGCCACTTGCCTGCAAGTTCAACCCCATCGCCATGAGCCATGAATGCACCTCGCTGCAACATGAGGGTTGTGCGATCAAGAGCATAATGAACAACATCACCAGGTTGGCCGCTGGCAAAGGCAATCCGCCCCAGTCCTCGCGACGCTGTATAAGTATTCATGATCAAACTTTCGCCACCCAGTGCCCTTCCCAACGTGTTGCCAAAACCACCCTTGAAACCAGCTTTCAATGTAACTGTCGAATCCATTGATGCCATGGCGGATGGCTCGGCATACACCTTTTGCCCCTGCTGCAATATCACTTCAACTATCGCAAAATCTGGTCGCTGGCTGATACTAAATTCAAGACCATTGGGCATTGGAATCGGATCCCGCTAGCGAGATGCAAGTTTCGGGCCAATAAGCCGGCCGAAAGTCGGAGGGTTATGACTCTGGCAATACAGTTTCCCGTGGCCACTAAACTTACAAACAAGGCCCTCACCACCCAGAAAACTACCGACAAGGCTTTTACCCGCTTTGCCGATACTAAATTCAAGAGTATCTTCAAAGGCCACAATGTGCCCGGTATCGACGACATATTCACCCGACACTTCCACCGGATAGATCGCCCCGAAACTATTGAGCAGAAGGTCGCCAACCCCCGAACACTTAACCCAGAACATCCCCTCACCAGAAAAAACCGCCTTGCCAAGACCCTGCCATGTTGCATCAATTTCAATGTCGGGGCCCGACGCAAGCCAACTTGACCCCTGGACTACAAGCGTACCACTGGTCATGGGATAATGCATCACGTCACCCATCAGCCTTGGACCGATGATCAGCGTTTGGTCGGCATCTTTTGCCGTAAAGTGATTAAGAAACAAATTTTCACCGGCGAGAACGCGTTTAATCCCCTTAATCAACCCGCCTGTGCCACCTTTTTTTCGCATTGTCGTCTCAACATCAAAACCATCCGACATGGCGATCATCGCACCCACCTCGCATGAAACCGTTTCTCCTGCATCGAGCGTCAACTTTGCCACCGAAGCTGCGGGTTGACATAGAACTTCATATTTCATTTCACACTCTGAATTTCGATGCCCGTCAGGCCACGGACCTGCCAATCATCGCCAACGTGCTACAAATGGGAATTAGCCCAGGCCGCCAGCCCTTCCATGGACCGGGACTGCAGGTAAATCCTTCCCGGGCCCTTGATCCGCATAACCAGCCCTTCACCACTTAAAAAACTGGAAACAATACCACCGGCCATACCAACTTGAAGTCGAACCGTTGGTTCATAACCAACCAAATGGCCCGTATCTACAACGCATTCGGTCTCCACCTCACGGCAAAAGATCCCTCCATAGGCCCCAAACCAGACACGGCCAGTTCCAGTTGCGCAAAGCCGAAACAAACCTTCACGTCCGATCCAACTTCGGATACCAGCCCAGCCTAGTTTCATATAAACACCTGGATCACATGCCACAAACGCACCGGGCTGCAGATAGATACTGCTACCTTTTAATTCCAAACATTCGATATCACCAGGAAAAGGCTGCGTAAGCACAACCTCACCCTCCGAAGCAGTCGTATACTCATTAACAAACAGCGTCTCATCGGCAAAGATGCGTTTGGCAACTGCCCGCGCCACACCGCCATTCCAACGCGTGCGCATTGAAACCGTCGAACTCATGCTTGCCATAGCATCTGCTTCGGCAACAAGACGATCGCCTGGCGACAGGTGCACCCGCATATTGGCAAACGATGGCTTATCGCGGATTTCAACTTTCATGATCAATCAATGAGGCAACACGATTAGATCTATCTACGATGCTTCTTGGGGATTCTCAAGATTCACCTCAAGCCCCTGAACGCTACGTTGAACACGAGACCAATCAACGTCGACAGGAAGATACGTCTTGGCTGGCATCTCGGCAAGCTGACGACGAATCGCTTCAATGCGTTGGCCATGTTCCGGGTGAGTACTGGCCCATGAAACTGCATCCGCTAGGCCATCGGGGCCGCCTCCAAGGCTCTCGAAGAATTCAACTAATCCCATCGGGTTGATGCCCGACGCATACAACATCCGCACACCTTCAAAATCTGCGTCCTTCTCCTGCGCCCGACTGTAGCTATTGAGGGTTGCTGTTTGCAATATCTTGGCGCCAAGCGTGACCAATCCCTGCGTGTCACCCAAAAACAACTGGATTGCAGCAATCAGTCCGATCGACTGTGCCACCCGCTTTAACCCATGACGCAATGTAATGTGGGCCATCTCGTGCCCCAATACACCCGCCACCTGTTCAGCGGAATCTGATTCGGTAATCAAATCAGTATATATGACAATGTATCCCCCGGGCAGAGCAAACGCATTAACGGCCGGCGAATCGACAACCCGTACTTGAAATACAACTTCGTCCAAAACCGCGTGCGGTGAAAGGCGGGCGATAATTTTCTCAATCGCACCCACAATAACCGGATCCACCACAAGTTCGCCTACATCCATCCTTTCAATCGCCAAAGTGCCGATTGTTTCATCCACACTCATCGGAAGTGCATTCACCGCGACTCGCACACCAACCTTAAACCCGCGATAGCCACCAACCAATATGCCGCCAATTGCCACAACGCATGCCGCCAGCAATATCCATCCACGACGACGCTCGGCTCGTCGGCACCCACGCTGTTGCCCCAATGCCTCAAGCAGTATCCCTCCCGATTCCCGACCCAATGCATCATAAAACCCCTTCTGCTCGCAGAAGATGGTAAGCGTTCGGTCCTGATTCCCGCAGAACACCATCCGCCCACTACTGCCACCAATCTCAACATGGCACTGCGTATAGGGAACGAAGAATTCGTCACCGCCAGGCATCTGCGCATGGACACCATCACCGCGCAGATGAATATCGACGCCGGCACGACCGCATGGAATGGTCTTGCTGAATACGCCACCGGAATATGGATGGTGGTTACCCACAACTGGCGTGAGGGCGCAATACCCTGCTTACTTTGATGCCTTCAACCGTTCTTCAAGGGATTTAAGTTCATCATTAAGTCCCTCTGGCAATCTTTCACCGAACTGGGCGTAGTGCTCTTGGATTGATTGAAGTTCACCAAGCCATTGGTCCACATCCACATGGAGCAGTTCCGCAAGATCTTCCGCTGGCAAATCAAGACCGCTGACATCAAGCGCGTTCTCCGCAGGCATCTGACCAATCGGGGTATCAACTGCATCCACCTTGCCAGCACAACGCTCAACAATCCACTTAAGCACTCGTGAGTTTTCACCAAACCCAGGCCATAACCATTTGCCATCTGAATTCTTGCGAAACCAATTGACGTAAAAAATACGCGGCATGGCATCACTCTGAGCCCCCATGTCAAGCCAGTGCTTAAAGTAGTCAGCCATGTTGTAGCCGCAGAATGGAAGCATAGCCATGGGATCGCGGCGAAGCTGCCCCAAGCCCCCCGCAGCTGCCGCCGTCTTTTCACTCCCCATAATAGACCCGAGAAATGTCCCATGCTTCCAATCACGTGCCTCGATGACCAGTGGCACAACCGAAGCCCGCCTACCACCAAAAAGAATCGCGTCAATAGGCACACCATTGGGATCCTCCCACTCCGGTGCAATGACCGGACATTGAGAGGCGGGCGCGGTAAATCGACCATTGGGATTTGCTGCAGGCGTATCACTACCCGGCGCCCAGTCATTGCCACGCCAATCCTTGAGATGGGCTGGTGGATCCGACATGTCTTCCCACCAGATATCACCATCATCCGTCAGCGCCACATTGGTGAAGATCGAGTTGTTTTCAAGCGTCTTCATCGCATTGGGATTTGAGTCATCGCTTGTACCGGGCGCAACACCAAAAAATCCAGCTTCAGGATTAATCGCGTATAGTCTCTTTGGATCCTGCCCTTTGCTTGAATCGCCAAACTTCATCCAAGCAATATCATCGCCAATACACTCAACCTGCCAGCCATCAACCGTGGGCTCAAGCATAGCAAGGTTGGTTTTGCCGCATGCACTGGGAAACGCTGCGGCAACATACTTCACATCGCCGTCAGGACTGGTGAGTTTCAAGACAAGCATATGCTCGGCCATCCACCCCTGCTCACGAGCCATGATCGAGGCAATACGCAGAGCGAAACACTTCTTTCCCAAAAGTGCATTGCCGCCATATCCCGAGCCATAGGACCAAATCTCCTTGGTGGCCGGGAAATGCGTAATATATTTATTGTCGCCATCACAAGGCCAAGCCACATCGTCGCGAGCCTTGCCATCAGCGTCTACCAGCGGATAACCCACTGAATGTAGGCAGGGCACGAACTCGCCATCGCTACCAAGCGTCTCCAGCACGTTCTGCCCCATGCGAGTCATGATCCGCATATTGCACACCACGTAGGGGCTATCCGTACACTGCACACCGATATGGGCAATGCGGCTTCCCACTGGCCCCATGGAAAACGGGATGACGTACATCGTGCGGCCACGCATACACCCATCAAAAAAGCCGCTCAGCGTCCTCTTCATCTCGTCCGGAGCACCCCAATTATTGGTCGGGCCAGCATCCATTTCATCGTCCCAGCAGACGAAAGTCCGGTCCTCCACACGCGCGGTGTCCGCCTGATCCGACCAACACAGGTAACTGTTAGGGCGTTTTGATTCGTTCAGTTTAAAAAACGCACCGGCATCCACCAGTTTCTTGGCCATGGTGTCGTACTCAGCTTCAGAACCGTCACACCAATAGATGTCCGCAGGCTTAGTCAACGCCGCCACCTCGTCCACCCAAGATTTCAGCTTTGCATGATTCGTCATTTTATTTCCAATTCTTTTGTCATGACACTTTAATCAGATCCCAATTCCCATCCTAATTCGTTTCGCAAGAGTTGCAAATATCACCAACCATACCGACTTGGCCTCATGAATAAAACACACTGACAAGCCAAACCAGGAAGCCATCATCGGTCATACATGCTCTTAACAGCACTGGCAAATAACATGGCGCCCAACACGCCCATGCGGCCCCCGCCATGCGTAACCGCGTCTTGGATCTGCTGGTCTGCAAAACTGCATGCATGGGAGTGCCGGGCAAATGCATGAACTGCCCAAGGCCAGTTCACCAAGGAAGACGAACAAGTATGCTCAAAGTGATACGCAGCAATCTGGTCCACCCGCTCCATCCAGCGGGATGTGCCGGCCAGCAAAGACAATTCAACCAAAGCATGAAGGCCACACAACTCGCGACAGGTCCAGACATCTAAACCAACCGTTTGCATATCGAACGGATGCAGTGACCCCCCAGGGCCTGGATGGCTAATGATTTGATGGACAACACCACCCACCCACTCCGCATCGATATCCCGGGCCAGCAGCTTCGCCTGCTTGAACACACACAATGCCTGCCAGAGCACCGTATCCACAAATTGCGGCGGTGGCATGCGATCACTGAATGCTTCGCAGGCCCGCACCGGTGCCAAGGCGGCTGGGATCGCGGCTTCACAAGCACCCCAAAGGGACACCGGCAAGGTTTCGTACCGTAATCCAAAAGCCACCAGATGAAGATAGAGAACAAAAGGGTAATAGACATCGCGACACTGGCCGCCAGCATCAGATAACCGGGGCGCTTGGCCGTCAACTGCAACCACGCCAAGTCGGTTCAAACCCTCCACCAACCCCCGATACATGTCCGGCTGGTCCGCCAACAGCAACCTGGCCGCGGGGATACCGATCAAAACCGAGTCGGAGTCACAAGCCAGACCATCCGCATCGTCTAAACCTTGCTCAGCCAGTGATGCCAGTTGCTGGCGATATCGGATAAGCTTTTTCATGAATCAATCGCATCATGCCAGATAATCGGATCGACAAAACTGCCCCAGCTTGGAACCAACCCTACTCAACGCAAGACCTCAATCGTACGTATTGAAGACCAACACTGGAAGGGCCGCAAATTGTTAAAACCTGTACTTGAACAACTGGCGCACAATCACGACGCAGCTTTAGCACGACTTGAAGCATTTCTCGCCATTCCAAGCATAAGCACAGACCCAAACCACACCACGGATATTCGTCGTGCCGCTGACTGGCTTGGCAAAACACTGCCCCAGATGGGGTTGCAAACACGGATCCACACCACCAAAGGCCATCCGATTCTGGTTGCCAAAAGTCATGGCAATGACGTCTTAAATCCCAACGCACCTCATGTACTGTTCTACGGACACTACGATGTCCAACCACCCGACCCCCTAGACCAATGGACCACTCCACCATTTGAACCAGCCATCCGAAATAACGCGATCTACGCTCGTGGCGCCAGCGACGACAAAGGCCAGCTTTGCACCATCCTCGAATCACTTCGCGCATGGAAGGTGACGCACGGCAAGTTTCCCGTGCACGTCACATGCCTCATCGAGGGTGAAGAGGAATGCGGAAGTGAACAGCTGCCGACATTCATTAACAGTCACCGAGAAGAACTGGCCAGCGACATCGCCATCACCAGCGATACCACCATGTGGGATATCCAGACAATCGCAATCACCTACGGCCTGCGCGGCGTGGTCTACTTTGATGTGCAGTTGCACAATGCCACCCGCGATTTACACAGCGGCGTCTATGGTGGCGCACTGGCTAACCCGGCAACAATTTTGACTGGCGTTTTAGGCGGACTGTTTGACAACAAGCACCGAGTCACGATCCCCGGATTTTACGATGACGTTTTACCTGTTACCGATGAAGAACATCGGCGATGGCTTACGCTCAACTTCGATGAAACTTCCGAGTATTTTGATCCCATCGGGATAAAAGTCCCGTTTGGCGAAGATGGCTATTCAACTCTCGAACGGCGTTGGGCTCGGCCTGCATGCGATATCAATGGGCTCTACGGCGGCTATGGTGGCGAAGGGGCCAAGACGGTCATTCCGTCATTCGCTGGCGCTAAAGTCAGCTTTCGGACCGCCCCCAATCAGGTGGCTGACAAAATTGCCCACCATTTCACATCTTGGCTAACTAACCATGACACCCATGGCTGCCAATGGGAGATCAAGCAGTTTGGGAGCTGTGACCCCATCGTGCTACCAACCGACTCGGCCTACATCACCGCAGCGCGTCGGGCCTGCAAGGTCACGAGTGGCCGCGAACCAGCCCTCGTTCGCGAAGGCGCTACGCTACCGATCGTGATCGACTTCAAAAAAACCCTGGGCGTGGACACCCTATTGATCGGCTTCGGCTTATCCGATGATTGCATCCACGCACCAAACGAAAAACTGAACCTCGACTGCTTCAATCTTGGCTGCCGCACTCATGCCGCACTACTGGGCGAACTGGCCACTTTCAATGGCCCAATGGGTCAAGCCTCCGCCAGAACACTCCAAACGAAATGATCGAACCGTAAGGCACCAGATGGAAATTTTGAATCAACAGGCAGAAAACGTTTGCCTTGAACCTCAACCGCCACAGCAGATCGCCCCTATGGCGGCTCGAATTTTTCGCGGCATGTTTGGGATCACTGCGGGTAGGTTATGGTCAAGCGAAGGAAATACCCTTTATCGCCCCCCCCACCTTCACCCGGCCAAACATCCCACTCTGGGCGAAGTACGCCAACGCCTCATCGGTGGAGGCAAATACCTTGGTTGCGGTCTTGGTAACAAATGGTGATGGATGACGCTCCGGCTTCCAAATAACATACACCTCTTTGCCATGTTCAAAGGCATGATGTAGTTCACGCTCGACCCCGCTTGATAACCCTGGCGTTCCCCCTGGAAGCTGGGGCACCAAGGACACAATCATGTCAGACTGATCCACCATCTTGAAATCACGCGCATAGATCTGGCCATCAATATCGCCGGCTATGTCGAGCACCTGCTTGACGGCAACGCGAATCCTGTCCTGCCCACCACTCTCGGCGCCGGCAGGCGCTGAAATAAAATCCTTTCCGTCCTTTGCTGCCGAAATGGCGGAGTCCAGCAATATTTTTTCGTCGACATCACCCGGATCAAAGGCAATAAACTGCTTAGCTAATTGGGCACGAAATGCGTCGATTTCGGCGAGTATCTCAGGCATATCAACCACGTGGGTCATCGGAAATGACAAATAGACCCTACGCATCTTCGGCTTGCTGATCAGCCGCCAGCAAGTTTCGTGGGTCTCGACATGGCGGCCTCGCGACAAAATGTAAAAGCGGGCCGAACACCCCAAGGCCTGTGCCAAAAGCTCGGTTGCCATAATCTCCTCTTCCCGCCAGACCATGAGGTCCTTGAATGTAGCATCGACCGTATGCTCACCATGTAGGCGGTGGTGAACAACTTCAATATTATCTAACAGGCAGATCAGACCATCGATCTGCAGCTTCTGAACCTGGTCAAAATCAAACGCACTAAACAGACCGTGCCGCCACCGAAATGTCGCGTGGGTATTGACCATGATGTGTTCTTGGCCAACCGATTCGCTGATAATGTCTTTAAAGACCGCCCGCCGAAGGGCATTGAGCCGAGATAACGGCAAATCGAGAATATGAGGCACCTTCACATCCGGCGCCTCGGCGTACATCCGGTCACCGACGTGGTAGAGCCCCACCGCCTGCCCTTCCTGGCCGGCCAGTTGCTGAACTGCCTCCAAATAACCTTTCTTCCCTACGCCCACTTGGCCAGTAACCATCACTCGCATGGCTCTACTCCTGATCCCTGCAAGGCCCAACCAACCCAAGAACCTCTGATCACTTTAAATCCCACATGGCTACAGATAAGTATAACCGCTCCCATGAGGGCACTTGTCTTCCGTGTTGCCTAATGCCATCATACAGCAGCATCAGATTATGACGACGACTTTTTTGTCGTCGCCACCAACTAAAGGTAGACACATGGGCAACATCATACTAATCGTGGTTACGGTACTTGTCGGCTTGGCCACCCTCTTCATCTTGGCCTTGATCTTCAGAGAGTTCGCCCTATGGCTTCAGGCTTTTGCAGCTGGAGCGGGGGTTGGTTTCTGGGATCTGATCGCCATGCGATTCCGAAAGGTAAACTCGGCCGTGATTGTATTGACGCGGATCCAGTCGGTGAAAGCCGGGCTGGACATCGGCACCAAGGAACTAGAAACACACTACATGGCCCGTGGCCGGGTACCCAATGTGGTCAACGCCATGATTGCCGCCGACCGAGCTGAAATCGAGTTGCCATGGCGGATGGCTTGTGCCATCGATCTAGCTGGCCGTGACATCTTCGAAGCAGTCCAAACATCCGTTAACCCCAAAGTCATCGACTGCCCCAACCCGGACGGCGGTCGCATGACCATTGATGCAGTTGCACAGGATGGCATTCAACTCAAAGCAAGGGCACGCGTAACGGTCCGAGCCAATATCGCCCGCCTCATCGGCGGCGCCACGGAAGAAACCATTGTCGCCCGTGTTGGCGAAGGTATCGTGACGACAATCGGATCCGCTTCCAGCCACAAGGCTGTGCTTGAGAATCCTGACAACATCTCCAAAACAGTCTTGGAAAAAGGACTGGACGCGGGGACCGCCTTCGAAATCCTCTCCGTTGATATCGCAGACATCGATGTCGGCGACAACATTGGGGCTAAAATCCAGGCCGATCAGGCGGAAGCAGATAAACGACGCTTCCAAGCGGAAGCCGAAAAACGCCGCGCCATGGCTGTGGCACAAGAACAAGAGCACAGCGCCGAGGAACAGAAGAACCGGGCCTTGGTCGTATTGGCAGAAGCCGAGGTTCCCAAGGCAATGGCCGAAGCATTCCGCAGTGGCAATCTGGGCATCATGGATTATTACAAAATGCGTAATATCCAAGCTGACACATCAATGCGTTCTAATATTGCTGGCGAGGAAGATGGGTCACCGAACTCGGGTAGTTAGCCGTCGCTCGCATAGCGTCGCATTCCCACGCGATCACCCGTTTCAATGTAGTTTTTCAACTGCGGCGAGAACGCCCACAGTCGGGGGCCTTTAACTGCGGACAAGCCCAATTCCCCCACAACAGCAGCCTCCAACTTTTCGATACCCAATCCGGTTTTGGCGCTTATCGCCATTGCATCATCATAAGCCGCTGAATCCCTTGACCTTTCATCATCTACCTTATTGACAACCCAGAGGTCCGGTTTGCGTGGACAGTCAACTGCCCACTGGGTCTGTGGATCACGCATGGCGATCAACACATCCGCTTCAATCACTAGCCGCTGTGCCATGCCGATCGCCCGTTGCTCAATAGCATCCCCGCTAGCTCGCAGTCCGGGTGTATCTAGCCAATTGACGGCAACGGGCTGCAAACGAGACCCTGACCTTGGACGAAGTTGCACCAACCCGCCCACCCAATCCCGTGTTGTACCCGGCAATTCACTGACATGACTGACCGTTCGCCCCATCAAGCGGTTTGTTAAAGTGCTCTTACCGACATTTGGCGGGCCCACAAGGGCAACAGTTGCCGGAATGACGAGCCGATCAAGCCCACGACTGCCGGCCACCACCGCTTGGGCCTCAAACCCCGTATTGATCGCGTGCTGCCATAGATCCGGCTGTGCGAGTAGCAGGTCTACTGCAGCCGGGCTGGCCGCTTGGGCCAGCGTCTGCAGCATGTCTGCCTCAAGTTCGCTGCGAGCTTCAGGATAGGCTTGGCGGGGTGGAACGGGTTGGCACCATTGACCACCCAGATCACAGAGTTGTCCGATCAGCTTTTGCACAACCCGGGGACCGCCATGTGGCATAAGCTGCGCCATGCCATATGGTTCGCCCCGTAGCAGTGTGGCACAACCATCATCAAGTTGGCCAAATTGAACGTAACGAACCTGTGCCAATGGCCAAGACTGCACGCCGGTAAGCTCAGCCAGCAACCGGGTAATACCAAAACCATGCAATTGTAAAATTGCAATTGCCCCTGGATTGGGGGTGGTCACCAGGGTTATTTTTGGCGTCGGCGGCCTATCACATGGCTTGTCAGCTTGTGCCATCGCCGGCATCACCCAGAAACAGGGATCGAATTAACCGCCAACCAAGAAGCCCAAAAGATCTCAAGATTCTTCACGATCAACGTCCAAGTTGCTTTTTTTCGGTCCGGCCAACGCCAGCTTCATACCCAGCAACGTAAGATCGGGCACCACCCTATCAACCAGTTGATAATCGCCAAACAGGAATTCCCCATCCCCACCCGTCGCCACCACCACCGGAAAAGTCCCAGCAACTTCGGCATACTGTTCAACCAATTCCCGCACAATCCCGCGTATTCCGTAAAAAACCCCACACCGCATCGCCTCCACCGTACTGTGGCCTATCAACTC
This sequence comes from Phycisphaeraceae bacterium, assembly GCA_002716625.1. Classification (GTDB taxonomy): domain Bacteria; phylum Planctomycetota; class Phycisphaerae; order Phycisphaerales; family Phycisphaeraceae; genus UBA6626. Next base: position 26,838 of record PBAS01000022.1, read on the forward strand.
CGAGGGCTTTTCCAGTTCAACCATTGGAAGCTGCGCCGCGTTTTTCCCCAGTGCATCCAGCATCATGCGGGCGCCACAAACGATGGCACCACCATGGAAGGTACCGACGCCATCGACAAAATCCACCGTGACCGCTGTACCCGCATCAACCACAACACAGGCCTGCCGCATCACATCAAATGCCGCCGCCGCGTTAAGAAGTCGGTCTTGACCAACAATCGCCTCGGGGTCAAGTTGCCGGCCGATTGGCACCACCACATCCTCCTCAATCCGCACCACGCCCATATCAAGAACTGAATTCACGGCGTTGGACATCAGGTCCGCCTGTTCCGAACAGGTTGACGCCAAGACCACGATCGCATCGGCCGCATCTCGGATCGGCTCGTAAGCACGTTTGAGATACTCAGCAATATCAGGATTGGAATTGGAAAACACTTCAGTATTTTCCAGTTGACCGGACGCAAACGTCCCCAACTGCGTGCGGGTATTGCCAATGTTGATCGCCAATAAGTTCACTGGCTTTTCATCAGCCATGTATCGATCGCCTTAATCAACCTTGGGCATCTACGTACCTACCCGACAACGATTACAAAAAAAGGCACCGCAGAGGCGCCCAATCACATGGTCTTTGGATCCGTTCCTGCAAACAATGCAGTCGTATTGCGAATCACTAACTTGAATCCGCTGCCCGGATATGCACCCGACGCCCTTGGAACTCCACAACACCCTCAGTCAACGCAAACAGCGTGTCGTCGCGACCCCTACCCACCTGAAAGCCGGGCTTAAAGTGCGTCCCACATTGGCGGACGATAATGGAACCTGTACGAGCCACCTGACCGCCGTAGAGCTTAACCCCCCGATATTGCGCGTTGGAGTCCCGCCCATTCTTCGTACTGCCGCCGCTTTTTTTATGTGCCATGGGTCGCCTCGCTTACGATAGTTCCCTGCCAAATCGCTGGCGAATACTACCGATTACCACTTCGTCGGTCAATCATTCCTCCAACCGCCAATCCATGAAATCGGCAGCCCACGATCCATTGCACCCTCTGGCCTAGCGTAAGCCAAATACCATGTGGTAGGCTCTCAATATGTGGATCAAGGAGATTATGCCTATCACCGCCACCATGGCCCTCCTGATCCTAGGCTGCCAGGCCAACGGCCAAACCACCCAACCATCACCCCCGCCTCATCATACCCAACCGCTGGCACCGACGATTGACTTCATTCAAAAGTCACCTTTGGCATTCGCCCAGATCATTCAACCCGGCGATCGAATCCTGTTTGTAGGTGATCAACTTACGCAGTACCGGTTCTACACGCGAGCCGTTGCTTCTGCGCTGCTTTGCATCATGCCGGATGCTAACCTTCGTTTCTTCAACGGTGGCTACGCTGGCGCTACAGCGGCCAGCACCATTGATTGGATTTATGGCCTGATTGAATTAACCAGACCCACCGTCATTTTTGTATGCCTGGGGCTCAACGATGCCATGAATTTGCCTGGCCCACAAACCGGAACTAAGCAATATCAGCAGGACCTAAACAGCCTTATTCACCAAATCCAACCCCATGCACGCCAGTTGGTGATTATTAGCGCCCCTGCAGTTGATACCGGGATCCACAATCTCACCGTAGATCATGAAAATACCAAGCTGCACAAGATGGCTATCGCCAGCCAACAGATCGCCCAACACCACCAGGTGGGATTCGTGGATAGTTTTATTCCCATGCGGCTTGCCCTCCTGTCAGCCAACCGCAAGGGGCAAAACCATGGCGACTTGAGCATCAACCAGCGTCTTCTAAACGAGATGGGCCATGTGGTGCTCGCGAGCGCCATTCTGTATGGCATCGGCGTCACGGCTGAACAACTAGAACCAACAGGTTGGTCACCGCTGCTGCCACGAGACATGCGACAGGTTCGTGGGATTCTGGGCCTACGTATCGGCGTACCGGACCTATCTGCCGCGGCGCGTAGCCGCGATCTTTATCTACATATCATCCGTTTTGATGAGATTTTTTTTGAGGCCTGGCGGCTGGCTCCCCGAATGACCGTAGGCCCCACCCAAACTGAACTTATCGCTGAAAGTGAAGGCGTCTGGGACCGCGTGCGGGTACTGACTAGCCCATATGCAGCAACCGACAAGTAATCAGCCGTTATGGTTGCATAGGCCCAGATATCGAACCATGGCCACACCCACCCCAGCCCCTTGGACATCCTGAAAGAATCACCACTTGGCACCTGAATCTGAACCATTGCCGGCTGTACCTCCTAACACTTGCAGCCCATAGACCTTAGCCATACACTGACAAGGGGACTAACCTAAAGAAAGGCCTAACGACGGACCAAATAGTGGGTTCGACCATCGGCTACCACCCCACACACTGTTGCTTCGCATGCCAAAACACAGCGAAGCAACTGTCCTCATGACGGAGGCTTCCCGTGCAACGATGTCAATCGTCTATCGCCAAGCTCGTGCTCACCGTATTGGTTGTTTGCAATCTCGTTTTGGCACAGGAAACAAATCCACCAACGGCCCAGCAAATCTATGAACAGGGAATGGAGCAATTCAATGCCGGCCAGCATGAAGAAGCCAAAAAGACCTTAGGCCGCATTCTTGATGAGCTCGACCCAGAAGACATTGCCGAGCAAGACCAGGAAACCTTCTGGTTGACTTTGCAAACACTCGACACACAACCAACCGAGCCGGAACCTGTTACCGCAGAACAACTGGTAGACCAAGCCAACTTGGCACTTATGGAAAAAAACACAGGCCAAGCCGACGCCCTGTACAGACAAGTTCTGGCACACGCAGATGCAACCGATGAACACAAGGCGTTGGCCATCGCACGCCTCTCAGACATCAAACGAAGCCGCAACGCAACACTTACTGAAATGCGTCGCCTGATTAAATCGGCATCGGCTGATATCCGCGACGGACAACTCACCGACGCAGAAAAGAAACTCAATGAGGTACAAAAGAGTGGTGTTGATCTAGGTTGGTTTGATAATAATCGGCTTCAGCACAGGCTCGCCGTTCTTCGTGACCGCCAACTAGAAGCAACCGCGGAAATAGAAGCAGCGGACAAGGCGGTTCAAGCGGCCGCCCAAGCGGCCGAAGCAGCAAATGTCGCCAAGGACTTGGCGGCAACGGCTGCCGAAATAGCGCAAGCTGCTGATGATACCGCAAACGAAGAAACGCTTGCGGCCATTGCACAAGCCCAGTCACGCGCCGACAAGGCGATCGAGGCCGCTGAACAAGCTCAAGCAAAAGCCACTGCTGCTGCACGCTCAGCCCAGATGGCAGAACAGCGAGCAGGACAAATCCAGCGAACTGCCAACGAAAAAACATCTGCCATGGCCGCTGAACTGGAATCCGAACGGCGTGCAGCAGCAGAATCGATTCAGGCGGCAGAGACTCGGGCGGACGAATTGGAAAAAATAGTCGCCGAGGCACAGGCGGCACGAACACAACAGGAAAAAGAAACCGCAACAGCCATTGCCGATTCACAAGCCGAGTTGGCCGAAGCACAGCGCCTGATCGCTGAAGCACAGGCCAAAACCACCGAACTGGAAAAAACAGCAGAACAGGCCGAGGCCGCGCGAGCCATCTTTGAAGCCAAGGCAACCGAGGCAGCTGAGGCAGCTGAGGCGGCACAAGCACAAACCGCTGAGGCTCAACAGCAGGCACAGGCCGCAGAATCCCGTGCCACCAAAGTCGAGCAAGCAGCACAGGAAGCCCAGAAACTCGCCGAAGAACAGGCCGCAGCAGAAGAAGCTGCAGCAGCTGAAGCCCAGAGACTTGCCGGAGAACAGGCCGAGCAGGAAGCCCAAGCCTTGGAGGACCAGTTGGCCCGGGCAATGAAGCTCTACGCCCAGCAGCGTATCGCCCAGGGAAACCAAGCGCAAGCCGCAGGACAATACCATCTTGCCGCCAAGCACTACGCCGCGGCACTGGGTGTCGATCCCAGCAACGAACAGGCCTTGGCCGCACGCGAGCGTGCTGAACAGAATGCCACCGGACCCGAGGGGCCGCTGGAACGCGAAATAAGCGTACGTAAATTACGCCATCAACAAGCCGTGGCCGAATACGAAGAGGAAATGACACGAGCCAAAGGGCTACTCATTGGCAATCGTTTTGGTGAAGCGTTGGAGGCCGTACAGCAAGCCAAAAGTATCCTCGATCAAAACAAGACGTTCATTCCTACGCGGGAATATGGCGGCCTGCGTGCAAGAGCTGAAGACTTGGACGCGCAAATCGACAACACAAGACGCGATGTTGAAGCTCTCATCGCTATTGAGATTGAAAAGAAACAGCGGGACGATGAAGCCCAACGGCGAATCGAAGCGGCCAAGGAACTGCAGGAAGAGTCGCAACGGCTGATTGCACGTGCCGTTGAATTCCGCAATGAAAACCGATTCGACGATGCACTAGCGATGATTGATCGCGTTCTTTTCCGCGACCCGAACAACCTTGCTGCCCAGCCCCTAAAGGACATGATCGAGATTGACAAACGCGTATTTGAAACACGCCGGCTCCGTAAACAACGCGCCACCGCAATCACTGGCCACAGCCTACAGATTGAAGAATCGGCCCAACCCCTAGAAGAACTCCTTGCCTATCCACCTGACTGGCCGCAAATCACCCGGGACCGGCTACTTGGCGGCGCCGAGGAAACGTCTGAAAGCCGCGAGAACCGGCGTATTGCATTGAAATTGCAGGATCCGGTTCGCGTTGACTTTGACGAGCAACCCATTGAAGAGTTTATTGATTTTCTGCGGATTACAACTGGGGTGAATATCACGGTCAACTGGAACGCCTTGAGCGATGCAGGCGTTGAACGTGATTCGCCCGTAAGCTTCCAATTGAATAACGTGGCGGCCGCGCAAGCATTGGAACTGGCCCTCAAGCAAGTCAGCATTGCCGATCTGGACCCAATTGGCTACAGCATCATTCGCGGCATTGTCGAGATTTCATCCAAACGTGACCTGACAACCACGACCACCACGCGAACCTACGACATCAATGACCTGTTGATTCAGGTCCCAAGATTCGAGAATGCACCCGAATTCGACTTGGATCAGGCACTGAGTGATACCGGCGGTGACGGTGGTGGTAGTAGTGGTGGCCTGTTTGGCAGTGAAGGCGACTCGGCTGGCGACAACGCACTACCCACGCGGGAAGAGATGGTGGAGAGCATTACTGAACTGGTGCGAAACACGGTTGGTGATCCATTGGATTGGGTCTTCAATGGCGGAGATATCAGTAGCCTACAGGAATTGAACGGCAACCTGATTGTTAAAACAACACCGGACAACCAGGTAAGCGTCGTGGAGTTGCTCAATCAACTGCGTCAAGCCCGAGCCGTTCAGATCCACGTCGAAACCAGATTCCTTCTGGTTGACCAAAACTTCATTGACGAAGTCGGCTTAGATGTGGACTTTACCGTGAACAACGTTGGGGGAAACTATGGGCCGATTGTCGTCTCGCAGGATACTTTCGGACTCACCGCCCGCCCCACAACCGGCTTGCCAGGCTCATTTGGCAGCGCAGCACTGGGTGGCGACGATTCTTCGGGCCGCTCTCTTGACCTGTCGCTGAGTTACCTTGACGATCTCCAACTGACCCTTCTTGTCCGTGCAACCCAATCACACAAACGATCAATCAGTCTTTCCGCACCACGCCTGACCCTTATGAATGGCCAACGCTCCTACGTCATGGTCGTTCGCCAAATCTCATTCGTCAGTGATGTGGAGCCGATCAGTGACGGAGTTGGCTTTGACCCGGAACTTAGTGTTGTTAATTCTGGCGTGGTTCTGGATTGTGAAGCCACCGTCAGTGCAGACCGCCGGTACGTCACCATGACCGCAGCGCCAGATCTATCCAATGTCCTCCAGCCCATCAGGCGAATCCAACAGAATGCAGTATTCGATCTTGACGATATTTTCGATAATGATGACGATACCGGCGAGGATCAGGGTAGCATCATGCTGGGGACATTTGTTGAAGCCCCTGAAATCGAAGTAACCCAGATCCGCACCACGGTGAGCGTGCCTGACAAAGGAACCATCCTGATGGGTGGTCAGAAATTAATGGGCGAGGTGGAGATTGAAGCCGGCTTACCCGTGCTTTCCAAAGTCCCCTACCTCAAGCGATTCTTTACAAATCGAACTACCATCAAAGATGAGCGGACCCTGCTCATCCTGATTAAACCCACCATTATCATGCAAAACGAAGAAGAGGACCGGAACTTCCCGGGTCTGCTTGATAATCCGGCTGAATTTGGGGTGAACCCACAGGTCAATTTTTAGAAAACCGCATCGCCTTCATGGCATGCGGGGCCGCGTATCCCCCCCTCCGGCTCAATACACAGAACAGAAAAGATCCCGATTCATGTCGGGGTCTTTTTTTTATTCCTGGCCACGGATGTCAGGCTAGGAAAATCTCCCTCAGATGCATGGATCAGTATTTCGGTTCCAACAGACCGTTGCTTTCAGCGGACCGATCAGGTCCTTTCCAACAGTACCAGCACACCAATCACTGACAACACCTGCCCGGCAACCAGCATCGCCTGCCACCCATTGAGAACCGGTAAGATCACGCCGGCTGTCGCTGTGGCCAAAGTCGCCAAATACACAACGCACACCGCGGCGGGCTTAGTCAACCCACGCCGAACAAGGCGGTGGGAAAAATGGTTCTGATCACCAACCATGAGATGCTGGCCTGCAACCACCCGGATGAGTATCACGCTGATTAGGTCGTACAGTGGTACCGCCATGACCAACAAGGGCATCAGCACGGCATACCAGAAGTCCATCGATGCCGCATTTGGACCCTCGACACCCGAACCAACATAATACGTTGTACGAATACTAATCACTGCGAGGGACAAACCAAGCACCAACGAACCTCCGTCACCCATATAGAGTCTCGCAGGCGGCATATTGAAAACCAGAAATCCTAACAGGCTGCCAATCAGCAAGGCGCATAATGCTGCAACAAACCACTGCCCATTGAGTAATGTCGCGGCAAGAAAGACGCTGGCGGCGATCGTGCCCACACCTGCCGACAATCCATCCATGTTGTCCAACATATTCATCGCATTGGTTATTGCGACGATCCAACCCACGCTCACCAAAACACTAAGAAACCAGCCACCCACCATAAACTGGTCGAGAAAATGAAAGATCCTCACATCAAAGACTACGGCCAGTAGGACCGCCACAAGAACTTGAGCCATCAATTTCACTACCGCGGACACCCCCCGGCGGTCATCAACCCAGCCAAGAATGTGCATACACAACAGTGCCATCATGATCCCTAGTGCCAGAGGGGTCTGCTGCCGCAAACCGGGGAGATGTGGCACCAACGACCTGACCCAATCCTGCCAGATCGATTGATCCAAGAACCATACTGCAGCAACGGCTGCCAAAAGTGGTCCCACTAAAGCAATGAAAATCGCTGCCCCGCCTGTCGTGGCGATGGCACGGCCATCAACTTTATGGTTTTGTGATTCCGGCCTATCCACTTGGCCCACAAGACGGCCAAAGCCAATCATTAGCCATGATGCTGGCAGGCTAATGATCAGAGCGACACCAATAAGACTAATACAGATCCAAGTCACAGGCCCAGCATATCACGCATTGTGTACCGGCCGGCAGGCTTACTCGCCAACCACACCGCGGTTCTCAAGGCCCCATGCACAAAGACATCACGCGTCGTCGCGGTATGCGAAAGCTGCAGTTCCTCGCCCAAGGTGCCGAAACTGACCGTGTGCCGCCCGGCCAAATCTCCACTTCGAATCGCATGAATTCCGATCTGGCCTACTGATCGAGGAACTTGATCTCCATGACGACCGTACACAGCCGTTTGCTCTACGGATTTACCCGTCGCCCCACAGATTGATTCGGCCAAGGCAAGAGCGGTGCCCGAGGGTGCATCCTGTTTGAAACGATGATGGGATTCAACAATCTCAATGTCGTAGTCGTCACCCAGTTGTTGTGCAACTTGTGCTGACAGGGCCAAAAGGACATTTACACCAAGACTCATATTGGCGGCTTGTAAGACTGCAACCTGCTGTGCCATCTCGTCAAGAAGGACCTGATCCTCTGCGGTCAGGCCCGTGGTGCCAATCAGAATTCGTGACCCCGCCTTGACCCACTGTGGCACGCCGCTGCGAGTGGCTGCGGGCACACTAAAATCAATCACCACGTCCGCTGGCGCAGCCAGCGAATCCTCAAGTGGAACGGACATGGCGCCCACACCCGCCAATGTCCCCACATCGCACCCCAGTTGCGGGTGTCCCGGCGAATCGATCGCCCCCACAACCTGAATGGCGTCTGATTCATGCCCCAGCGCCACCAAACGTAATCCCATACGTCCAGCGGCACCGTGGATAGCAATGCGTGTCGCAACACCCATTGGTAATTACTCGTAATAATCGTGACTGGGCCGGCCAGCCAAGATCTGTTCCTTGCCCCAGTCGGCAACCTGACGAAACTGCTGGGACCCAATAAACGAATCGAATGCCGACCGATCATCCCACTTGGAGATAATCAGGTAACTATTGGCATTATTAACATCTTTGTAAAGACTGGAGTGAGCATGCCCGGACATTGAACCCATCACTTCCAGGACTTTGTTGAACATCGCTTCGAAAGCAGACCCTTTATCCGGTAATACATGGTAATTCATTCCTACAGTAATCATGATGAACTCCTAAAACCTAATAAGAACATAGTTTCTGTCGCTTGGTCTCGCAAGCAGAACAAAAACACCCCCGGCGGGCTCCGGTACGCGGTGATTCTTGACAAATTCATCTGCGGTCATAAATTAGACCGCTGCTATCACCCCAAACCCACTTGGCAAACCCGCAACGATCTGATGGAGCAGCCCTTTGGCATTTGACTTCATTTTCAATCGCAAATCCGGTGGCAGCGCGGAAAACGCCAAAGGCACCGGCAAAGGTGGCTCCACAAATGAGGATGGCTTCAAGCCTGACGCCCGGAAGGCTGCCGCATTCTTCAAACACGCCGAGTCTACAGCCGCTTCACGTTCCTACGACTACGCGATTGAATGCTATATCAACGGGTTGGAATTTGATCCGGATAATGTAAAACGACATGAAGAACTGCGCGAGGTTGCCAAGCGGCGAAAAGTCAATGGCGGCAAGCCTGCCTCGCTCAAGGAAAAAATAAGCCATCGGGGCAAGCAGCCGATTCAGAAAATGCTTCACCAAGAACAACTATGGTCGAAAGATCCCTTGAATATGGACCTGGCATTAAAGGTCATGCAACATGCAACCGAGGCGCAGGCCACTGCCACGGAACTTGACCTTTCGGAAGTTTCGTACTGGATCGGCTCCATCATCATGGAACAAAACCAGACGACCAACAAACCCAACCATAAGGCTTTTGTTCAATTGTGTGACTTATACGCCCAGATACCCGCATTTAATAAGGCTGTAGAAGCGTGCCGAATGGCCCTCATGATGGAACCGCAAGACGAAGTCATGCTTTCCCGCCTCAAAGACCTTGAAGCCGAGCAATCAATGCAGGAGGGTAGTTACGGCGCCGATGGTGACTTCCGTAAAAACATCAAGGATGTCGAGCAACAGAAGGCGTTGGCCGATGACGATGAGATCGTTAAGACTGACGAAGTTGTTGAGTCAACCATCGACCGACGCCGCCGCGAATTCGACGAGGCCCCTGACGATGCCACACGCATGATTCGGCTCGTCGATGCATTGCTGGCCAAGGAAGAATCCACACTGGAAAATGAAGCTATTGAGGTACTGGACAATGCTTGGAAGAAAACCGATCAATACGCCTACAAGGTAAGAATTGGTGACATTCGGATGAAGCAGATGCGGCGAACCTTGAGAGAAGCCCGCGCCCGTTGCAAGACAAACCCGACAGACATATCAGCAAAGGAAGAATTCCAGAAACTAAACGCGGAAGCAGCACAACTCCAACTGGCTGAGTTCACCGAGCGGGCCAAGAATTATCCAACGGACATGAACTACCGCTTTGAACTGGGACGACGCCTTTTTAGCGTCGAAAAATATGACGAAGCAATTGCAGAGTTCCAAAAGGCGCAGGCCGACCCCAAACACCGCCCGGCCTCACTGCACTACCTAGGCCGATGCTACACGAAACGCGGCTGGTTTGATGAAGCGATTGACACCTTGCGCGAAGGCGAAAAAGCCGTCGCCGCCAATGACGCGAAGTTGAGCATGCGAATCCTTTACGCCCTCATGGATGCCCTAGAGCGGGCGGCCGACGAATCTCAATCCCTTGAACTGGCCATAGACGCGCAAAAGACCGCCTCCAAAATTCTCCAGACCGACATCAACTACCTAGACATCCGCGACAGAATGGATCGAATCAAGACACTGGTTACCAAGCTTCGCAGCGGGTGATGCCCCTGAAACAATTCCGGGTTCACAGGCAGGTTGAGCATGTGCCGACGCTAGTGCGTTTCAAGAACAGTGACCAAGATCATGGCGACCCAGCCCGCTATCGCGATTATCCCCGCCCGCTACGGATCCACCCGTTTCCCGGGTAAGCCACTGGCAAACAAGACCGGCAAGCCCCTGATCCAGCATGTATTTGAAGCAGTCCAATCTGCCTCGGCCATCACCCGGATAATCATCGCGACCGACGATCCACGTATTGAGCGTGCCGTCAAAGCTTTCGGCGGCCAAGCGGTCATGACCCGCAGCAACCATGCCAATGGAACCAGTCGTATTGCAGAAGTTGTCGCCAACTTACCCGAGCAGAATGACCAACTCGTGGTCAACATCCAAGGCGACGAACCGCAAGTAGACTCACAAGTCATTGACCAGCTTGTGCGGGCCTTGGCAGAAGACAAAACTTCGCCCATGGCTACCGTCGCGAGTCCTTTTGGTGACGACGAGGATTCCAAGGACCCCAATATCGTCAAGGTTGTCGTGGACCAACAGAACCACGCATTATATTTTTCACGTTCCGCCATCCCCTACGACCGGGACAGGACGAACATCAAACCGCTCAAGCACCTTGGAGTCTATGCTTATCGCCGTGACTTTCTGCTCAAGTATGTCGCGCTACCGCCAACACCACTGGAACAGGCCGAACAACTAGAACAGTTGCGGGCCCTTGAGAATGGCTTTCCAATTACGGTCATACAGACCCAGACTCCCCACCATGGCATTGATACACCACAACAGTACGAGGCATTTGTCAAAAACTTTATTGATTCAGACAGAACCTGACTGGGTATCCAGCAGATAGTACCGCTTTAGGCATATTCGGCACCAAGCTCGTGCAGATCAGCAAAGGATTTAGGCCCAAAGGAAATATCCAGACAATCAGAAATGGGTATCATCGCCAATACGAGGCGGGCCGTTAGCTCAGTGGTTAGAGCAGTCGACTCATAATCGATCGGTCGCTGGTTCGAATCCAGCACGGCCCATTCAACCAGCAATCTAGCTTCACGCCATGGCTGCAAGCTCATTGTTATGCACATCTACAATCCGGCGAATGGCCGCAATATGACTGGGGGTGCTTCCACAGCACCCCCCCACCACGTTGACTTTCGCATCAAGTAACTGCTGCAGGTCGGCAACCATTTCTTCCGGGTCCATCTTGTAAACAACTTGGCCATTTTCCAGTTCAGGCAACCCGGCGTTGGGTTGGGCCATCGTTGGGCGATCGCATACCGCACGATATCGTGTCACCGCATCAGCAGCCCAACGCACATCGACGCCAGATCCACAATTAAGCGCCAATACATCCACATCTGCATCTCGCATAAAGACAGCCGCATCATCGGGGCTAATGCCCATCATTGTCTTGATGTCACCTTTATTGCGCATCTCATCAAAAGCCAGAGAAGCAATCACGCAACTCACACCAGCTTTTTGGGACGCCTCGATGGCCAACCCCAGTTCCTCGAAAGATGTTTGTGTCTCAATAATGATCGCATCAATACCCGCACTCACCAGACTCTCCGCCTGCTCCTCAAATGCATCACGCACCACCCCTTCAGCGATGTCGCCATGGGGTTCCATCAAACCGCCAAATGGCCCAATGTTACCCAGTACAAATCCTTGGCGATTTCCGAAGGCCTGACGGGCGATTTCCACGCCCCGACGATTGACGCCCGACACATCATCGCAGCCATGTCGCTTAAGCATGATACGACTTGCACCAAAAGTATTCGTGGTCAGGCAATCGGCTCCGGCTTCCACATATTGACGCTGAATCCTAAGTACTTTTCTTGGCTTTTCGATATTCCATAGTTCCCCACTGCCACCTGGCTCTAAACCTATTTTTTGACCTTGCGTTCCCATCGCACCATCACCCACCAACACATGGGTTTGTAACGCATCCAGAAATCGTGATCCGGTTTCCATGGACAAAGATCTTACCCTATTTCCAATTAAAAATTGGCGTAAATTTTACGCCATGGACAAATTACCATACCCGCCGTTGGTCGGCGGATTATCCTGAGGATACTCAATGAATCATCTTCGCCGCCAGCGAATTACTGCCAACTGTACTTGATTTTACTGTACGGACTGGTACCAAGCAGATAAAATATGAGCTTGAATAGATTTAGTATTCACGCAATACCTGGACAATCATTCTTTTCAGCGTCTGGGGCTAAAGGAGATCATGTACCCCATGCCTGAATTCGACAATCATTGCGACAATTTGCCTGCAGCACTTGGTGGTGCGCCGGTATTTGTACAAACAGCTGAAACCCAGGGAAAACTCGATCGATGGCAGCAGATGGGTGAGGATGAAGCCCAACTGGCATATGACATGACGCTGCGTAATGAATTGTCAGGGGGCACCCCCGTGGTACGCGAATTTGAAGATGAGTGGCGAAAACGCACCGGCACCCAGTTTGCCATCACCACCATCAACGGCACCTCAGCCATCCATAGTGCCATGTATGGCCTGGGAATTGGACCCGGTGACGAGGTCATCACGCCCACGGGCAACTGGATCTGTTCAATTGCGCCAGCCCTCATGCTCATGGCACGGCCTGTCTTCTGTGAAATTGATCCCAAAACCCTGTTGATCGACGTAGAAGATGCTCGGCGTAAGATCACCGAACGCACCAAGGCCATTGTCCTCGTTCACCTGTGGGGCCATGTATGTGATATGGACGCAATCATGAAACTGAGTGAGCAAACGGGTGTCAAAATCATTGAGGATTGCTCTCATGCGCACGGCGCATCGTACAACGGCACCCCCGTGGGAAGTATTGGACATGCAGGCGTATGGAGTTTTCAAGGCAGCAAGCCCGTGAGCGCGGGCGAGGGTGGTATTGTCGCCACGAATGATGTGGATGTGTTCGAACGGTCCTGCCTGATTGGCCAGGTCAACCGCAAGGTGGGGATGGATTTGGTCACGGATAAATATCGCCAGCTTCAACCCTTGGGACTCGGCATCAAGTTTCGCGCCCACCCGGTGGGCATCGGCATCGCCCTGGTCCAGCTAAAGAAACTTGATGCCTTAAACGCCCGCCGATCCCAATATATTCAGACCGTCGAACAGGCCGTCAAATCAATTGATGGACTTGAACCGATCACCAGCCATCTAGGGGCCCAGCGTGGTGGATTCTATGGGTTCTGCCTACACTACGATGAACAGAAGATGGGGCTGTCTAAACAACGTTTTTTAGATGCATTACGTCAAGAAGGCCTTCAAGCATACGCGGAGGTCTATCCCCTGTTGCATCGACTACCATTATTTGCAGATGGACTGGATATCTTTACCGGTGGTCGTGGACCATTGTGCACACCACAAATGGGCGGGGATTATCCGGGCTACAAGGAAGGTGATCTGCCTATTTCGGAAAAAGCATGGGACAAACTGATCATGTTGCCGATGCTAAGCGACCCCATCGAGGGCGCCGCTGAGAATGTCATTGCTGCAATCCGTAAGATTGCCCAGCACGCTGACCGCTTGGCAGCAGTCGAGGCCTAACATCTTGAAAGAAAACCCACCCAACATCATTTTGATCATGACGGACCAGCAGCGAGGCGACTGCCTTGGCATTGAACAGCATCCCATTGTGCAAACACCCAACATCGATCACCTTGCACACAGTGGCACTCGATTTCGCTGTGGTTACGCCGAGTCTCCAAGTTGCATCCCAGCCCGTCGATCATTGATGAGTGGAATGGCACCGGCCGCAAATGGCATGATTGGTTTTAAAGGTGGTATTCCCTGGCAACCGGCTCACACGTTGGCCGGAGAACTAAAAAAAGCCGGCTATCAGACGGAAATGATCGGAAAACTCCATCTCTTCCCAGATCGCAAACGATACGGCTTCGACCACATGCAAAAGGCGGATGGCACGCGCGGTGCTGGTGGCCCTGACATGCCTGAATTCGGTAACGATTACACCGATTGGCTACGGTCACAGCACCATCGCCACGAAATACATCCGGCCATGGCACACGGCGTGTCCTCGAACAGTTTCGTAGGGCGACCCCATCACCTTCCAGAACACCAAATGCACTCTTTTTGGTGCATTAACCAGGCGATGGAATTTTTGCAGAAGCGCGACCCCACAGTCCCGTTCTTCCTGAACATCTCGTTCATCGACCCGCACCCACCATTCACACCGCCACCGTGTTATTACGACCGATACATCAACCGTGACCTGCCATCACCCGTCGTTGGTAACTGGGCGAAACCATACGATGCTGCCCAAGCGGGACTAAGCCCAAATGCATTTGAAGGCGCCATTACCCCACAAGCCATGCAATGCACACGGGCTGGTTACTATGGCATGATCAATTTCATTGATGATCAAATCGGACGGCTGATGCAGTATGCCCGCAATATTTTCAATGAATCCCTGGTTATTTTCACCTCGGATCATGGCGATATGCTCGGCGATCACAATTTATTCCGGAAAGGATGGCCCTATGAATCGTCTGCACGTGTCCCCTACCTTATCCGTGCCCCACTAAGTTGGGATTTGCCAGATCAGGCGGTCTGCAGCAGTCCCGTCGGCCTGCAGGACATCATGCCCACAATTCTCGATGCAGCAGGCTTGGACATCCCCGATAGCTGCACTGGACATAGCCTCGCCCCAATCCTTAGGGGACAAGCCACCAGTGTCCGCCAAGTACTTCACGGCGAACATGCAGGAACCTACGCTGACTATGCGGCCAATCAATATATTACCGACGGACACTACAAGTACATATGGTTCGCCAACACCGGACAGGAACAGTTGTTCTGTCTTGATAACGACCCCAATGAAACCCATGACCTGGCACCAGTGCAAAGTGAACAGGACACCATGGCCAAATGGCGTAAAACAATGATCGGTTTTCTTGCAGGACGACCCGAGGGGTTTACCGACGGCAAACAACTGATCACGGGGAAATCAACGGGACCTCTTATCACGGGCTATGAACCGGACAAAGCCTACCCTTTCCTATAGCCTGCCATCCTCAATCCCAACCGATAAATCGCAACAAACACTGGCGATGGTCCACCCCGCACCGATCCTCTCTTAGATAAAAAGGATCTTGGATCGGGCTGCAATAACCGGTGAACACTGCACGGACTGGCCGGAATCACCAGACCCTCCCGCTAGGAACCGAAACCCCAAGCCACCACGACTGTGCGAATCAACAGGACACTGGTCAAGCCCACAAGACTAGCTGCAGCAAAACCAACTAGAAATGGGCGTAAACCGAGGGTACGCAACTTGGCCACGCTGGTCCCCAACCCGACTGCAGCCATTGCCAGGACCAGGCACCACTCAGCTGCCGACTTGAACATAGTGATCAGGCTTCTCCAGGCCTCCGGCGAAAGCACGCCAAACACCTTGCCCCCAAGTCCCAAATCACCCACACTCCGAAAGATTGTCATCCCCAAAAACCCAAAGACAAACAGTGGAATCAATTTGGATACCTTAGGACTTCTCCCATCACCCGTGTTGCCACGATGATATAGCACGGCCATCAGGGGAATCACAATGACCATACAAAGATTGCGAAGCAGCTTGGTTACCACCGCGTAATCGATAGCCTCAGGAGCATCATATTGCTGCTCATAGATCAATGCACTCCCAGCCACCTGGGCCGTGTCATGAACGGCTGTACCAAGAAACACCCCGGCAAGTTTCGGGTCATCTGGAAAAATACCATGTGCAATAAACGGATGTAATACCAACGCCAGCATGCCAAACAACGCGATTGTCGCAACCGCGTAGCTCATTTCATCTTCTTCAGCGTGAATCACTGGTCCAGTAGCAGCAACCGCACTGACCCCACAAATACTCGTCCCCACCGCAATGAGTGTTGCCAACCTTTTGGGTAGTTTCAAGGCCTTGCCAATCAAGGTCACTAGGACCAACGCCGCGATAATACAACCCGCGATTACGATCATGGCCATGGCGCCGATTTCACCGACTTGAGCCAGACTCAGGCGAATACCCAAAAGGACAATCCCCAACCGCAAAATTTTTTTCAAGCACAGGTCCAACCCCTCGCTATAGACGCTTGGCAAACCAATCACGTTCCGGATCAACAGACCGGCAATGATCGCAATGAAAATTGCACTGACCGGGCTGCGATCAAATCCCAAGAGATTGACGCCCACAAACTGCGCCAAAACCTTTCCCAGTAATGCAAGAATCAAAGCCAAGCCTAACCCTGGAAGAACCACACCGATCAAGGCGAATTGATCATTCAGTTTGTTTTGCCAACCTGCACGAGCCGCTTGCTCGGCAGGTGTTTCGACCGGCGAGATTGGATCCGGTACGCCTTCCAACCCACCCATCCAGGTGGCAATATCCGGGTTGAGGTAAGGATTGTTTGCCCGATGATCTGACAAGGAAATTCCCGCTTGGCATATCGGGGTCATAGCCCCATGGCACTCAGCAAACAAGCTTAAAGCAAGTCACCATCGGTGGCAAAAGTATCCCAATGACGGTGACGAACACCTTCCCCGGCCCAGGACAGATGCATGCGCCGGCTGCATCAATACCCACTATCGCGTGTGGCGACATTCAACAGTGGCCGACCATCGAGATAACGACGCAGATTTTCGCAGATAATGTCATTCATTCTCTGAAAGTACAGTTCATTGCGATTACCTGAAATATGTGGCGTCAAGAGAAAATTTTCTGCAGCCCACAATGGATGCTCTGGCGATAATGCCTCTGGATCTGTACGAAACACATCGACCGCTGCACCTGCAATCTCGCCCTGCTCAAGCGCACGGGCCAATGCCATATCATCAAGCGTACGTCCCCGACCAACGTGCACGAAGTACGCACTGGGTTTCATTGCAGCAAATTCACGATCCGAAATGAGGTTTTCCGTTTCCGGCGTCAACGGCACACTGGATACAACGAAGTCACAATGCGCAAGCATTTCATGCAACTGGTCTGGACCGTAATAGCGTTCAGGTAGGACCCCATGCGGATCACCCACATCTGGCCATTGCATCCCCGACGACTCGCGGTGATCTGGACGACGACTTAAGGCCAGGATTTTCATGTGATGGTTATGGGCCAGCCGCCCCACCTCGCGACCGATATTACCGTAGCCGATAACCCCCAGCGTATTGCCGTGCAAATCTCCCATGTGACTGTGACTGCGATCCCGGACCTTGGACTGCTGATCCTTGTAGAACACCAGAAAATCCCGCGACAGCAAACCCATCGCGGCCAGGCAATACTCCGCCACGGAACCGGCATGCGCACCGGCGCCGGTGGTAATGATAATCCCGCGATCGGGATCAAAGAAGGGACGATTGATCATCTTATCCACACCGGTGAAACTGAATTGGATCCACTTGAGCTGGTTCGCGTTATCCAGATGCGCCGGTGGTCGCTGGGTATACAGCACCTCTACATCGCGCAAAGCATCTGCGGTAACCTTGTCATCTGTTGATAATTGGTAGGCCACCTCAAGATGTGGTGACAGATCTTGAATCTGCTTAAGCAACTGTGGTTTGGTTTCCAGTTCCGGAACCGTGGCTAAAACACGTACTTTCTGCAAGGCTGAAATCTCCAAAATAATTTTATTCGTGAATAAAAATCGGGATGCATGCCGGTTACGCCAACATACATCGTACTGGCCAAGCAGGGATTTTCAATTGACTTCAACTTTTGCAACAGCCCATGTCCCCAAGCGGCACCCTTGATCTAAATATGATATCGAAACACCTACTATGATATGCCATCGCAAATCTATTCACATCCATGGGCGACACACCACCGTGCTCATGATTATTTTCTTGTTGCAAAAACCCACCTGAAGACTTACTATAGTCGTCACTAAGCACCTAAAATTAAACCTCTAGACACATACCACTTTAATCATTCAGGATACAAATTATGAGTTTAAACGGGATCGTCCCAGTCTTAGTCAGTCCGATGAACGAAGATGGCAGCCCAGATCAGGATGGATATCACAAGTTACTTGACCACATATACGCACATCCTGTAGCCGGGCTCTGGATGCTCGGCTCGGCAAGTGAAGATTTCTTGATGTCCTTGGAGCATCGTGTCCAAATCACCAAGATCGTCTCCGAGTACTTAGCAGGCAAAAGCCATCTTATTGTGGGCTGTGGCTGCCCTGGCCTTGAAGAAACTCATCAATTCTTTGATGAAACAGCTGATATGCAGATTGATGCATATCACCTGCTGCCCAATGATCGAAAAATGAAACCCTCAATGGCGTATCGTACAATCAGCCAGATTGCCGAACGAGCCCCCAAGCCTGTCTGGTTATACAACAACGAAAAACGTGCATTAAAGATTCCCGTGGAGGTTGTTCGCGATCTCAAGGACAATCCAAAAGTCCATGGGATCAAAGCTGCTGGTTACGACCTTCAGGATATTGTGCCTTTCTGCGCAATGGCAGATGACGGCTTCCAGGTGATTGGATCGGGCGGTGGGCATCTACTGGTCTTTTTGGCCTTGGGCAGTACCGCCCACACCGCCAGTACCGCATCATCGTATCCTGGCTATTACTGCCAGATGTTCGACCTATGGCAGCAGGGCAAACACGACGAGGCAAGACAGATGGCCTTTAGGATGGGACGTATGATCAAGGCTCTACCGCATCCGGATAACACCGAGTTTGCAGCGGAAGAAAAAATGGTTCTTGAACTGCTCGGCATCTGCAAGCGCCACGTACATGCGCCATTTGTCCCATGCACCGAAGAGGAAGTCGAGCAGGGCCGGCACGTCCTGGAAGAATACGGCATCCTTTCGCCCGCAACCGCCTGATTAACAAATGAAGATTGAAAAAGTCGAACCGATTCTCCTGACGCTTCCATCAAAATGGGCGTATGGCACGCTGGACCACTGCTTCAGCTTTGTCCGTGTCACAACAGATAGCGGCTTGGTAGGTTACGGTGAAACCCTGCTGGGTTACTACACACCGGACTTAGTACCGACTCTAGTTGACCACTTCCGTGGCGTGGTGGAGGGACAAAACCCCTTTGAAATCAATCGTCTGTGGCAGGACATGCATGTCAAGGCTGTCCGATGGGGACATGTGGGACCTGCCATCACGGTATTGGGGGCGATTGAGATTGCGCTGTGGGATATTCTTGGCAAAGCCCTTCAAACACCCGTGTATCAGCTATTAGGCGGTTTAGCACATGAACGAATGCGTTGCTATGGTAGTGCCGGCGGCGGCTTGGCCTATCCCATTGAACGCAGTCTCGATTATTTCAAGAAACTGACTGATCAGGGGTTCACCGCCATCAAGGTGGGGCAGGGTTACTTCGGGCAGGAACCACCAACCACCATCTCGGCACTGGTTGATCTGGAACAAGAAAAGATCGAAGCCGTACGCAAGGCGCTGGGGGATAATATTGATCTAATGATGGATCCGGCCGCGCCGTTTAGCCGAGCACCATGGTCTGGTGATGTGGCACTTCGTGTCACACAGGCCATCGACCCTTATCACCTTTTATGGATGGAGCAGCCGGTCCTACAGACCAACGTAGATGACTATGTGCGCATACGCCAGATCTGTTCGACGCCGTTGGCTGCCGGTGAAAATGGCACAACATTGCACGACCTTAAACCATTTTTTGAAAAGCGTGCGATTGACGTAGCCCAGCCTGACTCCATCTGGTGTGGTGGCATCAGCGAGTGCATGAAGATGGTGGCCGCCGCCGAGGCCCACGATATGCGTGTTGCTCCCCACTGTTTTAGCGGCGCTGTTGGCATGGCAGCTAATTACCACGTGGCATTTGCCAGTCGGGCCATTTTTATCGTCGAGTATCCCACCGCCTCGAATCCCGTAATGCGTGACCTGCTCGAACAGACATTCCGCTTTGAAGGCGGCTACCTGTACCCCCCAGACACACCTGGCCTGGGCGTTGAAATCCCTGCAGAACTGATTGAAAAATACCCACTCAAGGCTGCCAGCGGCCGGTCACACGCCAAAACCCCCTTCCCGCGCCCTTTTCCAAGGGGGTGGGACCTTTCGACTAAATCAGATGACTCGTAGGTGATCCTGCAGACAATCCGTTCGACGTGCCTTTTGATTTTTGGTTGCCCACAGGGCTTATTGGCATTAAAATACCTTTGTCTCTTTCAGTCGAAAACCCCTCTTGGGAGCGAAGTAAGCTGACATTCTATACGGGAGATGGAAATGTCTGTGGCAAAGTCTTTAGTTTCCAATATTAGTATTCTAGTTGTCGGCCTCGTACTTGCTGTGACTGGCACGGCAACAGCAGACGTTAGAACATTCCAACAAGGCGCCGACGGTTACAACCGAGCACAAGACACCTCGATTCGATGGTCCCTAACGACCAATTTTGGTGACACACCAACCATTGAACATGAACACGGAGGCGATCAAGGTTCGTATGAGATGTGGTCGACCGGCGGAGGTGGATCGACCATCCTAGAAGCCGGAAATTTTTTCCAAAGAGTGCTAGGAACCGTTAGTGCAGGACTATTCAGTTTGGAAGCAGGCCCCTCCTATCGCTACTCACGAACGATTATGCGTTTTCGTGATGTCTTCGGTACTGGGGCAAACCAAGTACCCGCTAATGCACCAATTACCAGGGCGACCCTCCAGTTGCACAATACCTATGACCTGGGCTCTGCCAAGTCTGCAGGCGGTGCAGTTCACCCCGATATCCTTCCTGGTGAAGGGGGCATCATGCTGGATAACCCCACGGCAGCCCCAAAGCTTAATGCCGGAAATATGGGCATCTACCCTATGCTGGTCCCGGTGGTCTTTGGTAATGATGACGGTACTGCCACCAAGGGCCGGGTCACGGCGAAGGAAAAGCGACGGGACAAGGAACCCTGGTCACAAGTCTGTATCGATGCAAGAAATTTCGCCCCCAATGACCCATTCGTCAATGCATTTACATGCGGCCCAGCCGACGGCGTGGAATATGACTCGCAACATCCGGGCGCGATCGAAGTCATACAAAATGCTGATCCTGGCACAAAAACGTTCGATGTAACCGGGCTCGTCAATGAGATCGCTGAAAATGGTGTATTCATTACCGCGCTGAACCCAGAAGGGGAACTTGCCACGCTGGACATCAACTACGGTCAGGCCTACCACTCCAGTGAATACGGTGGCGACAATGCATCGCCCGGCGATATTGCAACCCGTCCATTGCTGATCATCGATTTTGTACCTGAGCCAGCCACCGTTGGGCTGATCGCCATTGGTTCACTCGCCATCCTCTATCGTCGGCGCTAGCACGCACCGCGTTGGGGCAGGTAATGCTACGCCATCCTGATGCCTTGGCAGAAATACCTGAAGTAACGCCCCAGAACCAACTGAGGCGCCGCCACGAGTGACGCGCCCGTTGATCTCCATTGATTTGAGCGGCCGAATCGGTTATCTGTATTAGATTAATTGTGACCCAGCAAAAGAACACCCATCGGGCTGACCGATAGGTACAGGGTTACTAAACGATCCGTGCGGGTGTAGCTCAGTGGTAGAGCGTCACGTTGCCAACGTGAATGTCGTGGGTTCGAATCCCATCACCCGCTTTTTGTCATCTCTTGTCAATCGTTCACTACTCTTGCCAAGCACATCGTTTACAGATTGAGACGGAGCGCTGGTGTCTGCGCTCGTTTTGTCAACGGTTGCCTCTTGTGTGCTCTGATTACCGGTAGTTGGTACAAGCACTGGTACAAGCGTTCGCGCGTCGGTACCGGTCGCCGTTGCCGGTGTGGAGCGCGAAGTGTCATCAAGCGGTAGCGACGGCAACACGTCCAGTGCGCCAGCCACGTCGAGCAAGCGTGGGGCGGTGTAAACGTTCATGGTCAAGTCGAGTTTGCTGTGCCGCATCGCAGCTTGCGCGGTGCGTGGCGCAACGCCGCCCTTACTCAGGTGGGTACCAAACGTGTGCCGCATGGCGTGAACGCCTACGGTGTGGCCCCGATCATCTCGCTTCGGAATACCCGCGGCCGCAAGGTCACGGTTGAGAATTCCACCATCGCCAGCGCCGCCCAGGTTCTCCCAGGTATTGTTTGGCCGCGCCGCGCGCACGTCGACCGTATGCGCCAGACCGCTGCTGCCATCGGCAGCCTTCATCCCGATCCTCATGGTTGCACCGTCGCTGCCGTTATTGGGGGTCATGAGCTGAACCGTCGCCACCCGCGCGACCGGCGCCATCTTCGCACCGCGACTGAATGCTCAGCCTGACTTCAGCACCATGCGATGGAGGGCCGCAACCGCGGATCGAAGGTCTTCTGCGTTCTGGCCCACCACGAAAACCGCACCTTGGGCCGGGGAAAACAGGACCATCGGACGGCCAGGGATGGGCACGGTGTCACTGATCACCGGAAGGTTGCGGTCAAGCGAGATCAACTCAGCCATCGCGGGCAAGGAGCGCGGCGTTCCGACATAGACCCGCCCCTGCCCCTCGTCGGCCGTCGGCCCGTTCCCATCAACTGATTTGGCCAGTAAGGCGAGCTGCGGCGCCAATTCCATCTGAAGGTCGGCGGCGACCATCAGCTGCCCGTGGTCCGCCGGCGAGTTAAATGCCTCGCGCCCGTGCCGGGCCACGAAGACCTCACCGAACTGATCACCGGCAATGAATCGCAAATACTGTGGCTCATCCCGCTTCAACGCCACCTCAACCTCGTGATGCCGCAATTCGACGACCTGCTCATTGCCATCCATATCGACGGCCAGTGCCAGCCCCACATCCCGAGGTGTTCTCACCGTCACCGGCACCTGGTCGGCGCGCCCACCCGCGCGGACACCGATCCAAAGGGTGACGATGGTTTCGCCCGGTCGAGCGAAGGCATAATTTTCAACCAGCGCCTCACGCTCGTCATAGGTCATCTGCACATCGGTCCGGCGAACCTCGTGCGTCAACAGGCGCGCGATCGTGTTGTGCGAATAGGCCATGGGCCGGCCCATGGTGATCGCGCGATCATTCCAACGGGCCACGAAGTGACCCTTCGAATGGACGTACAGCTCCCCCGCCTGATCGTCGCGCAACATCCAATCGCCCATGGACGGGGTGGTTCGGAAGAACCCGACCCCGTGAAGTTTGGCTCCCAGCTTCAAGTGCTCACCCAGGATGACCGGGGCGTAGCGCAAGGTCCAATCCTGGGCGACGCGCTCACCGGAATATCCCGGGGCGAGAAGTCCCTGACGATGCAGCGACTGTGTCTTGGGCGGAAAGGTGGGCCATCCCGCTTCCGTCATCAGCATGCCCTTGTCCTGCAGGGCGTCGCCTTGCTCTGTGATCCACGCGCGCATGGTCTGCTCGAGGCTGGCGGGGTCAGGGTACAAGTGAGTCGCCAGCGCGTCTTGGTGCGGCACCCCGGTGCGCCGTTCGATCTCCCACGCTTGGACCTGCCAGCGATCAATCACGTGGCTGCCGCCCATCACCACCCGCGCCTCGGGGTCACCGCGCTGAACGCCTTCGTAACAGGCGGCGAGCACCTTGGCGTAGGGGCCAATGGGGTGTTCGTTGGGCTCGTTGCCGATCTCCCACCAGTCGACCAACCCCCGATAGGCCGAAGCCAACGATGCCATGATGTCGACGATCTGGCCGCGCGCCGCCGGTTTCATCCCGTCCACGTTGTACCGACCCTTTGCCGCCCAAAGATCGCCGCGGTGCCGCATGCTGAGCGTCGCCACGGTGGTCATGCCCAGGGTCTTGGCGAGTTTGAGCACCCGGCGCTGCGGCGTCGGCCGGGTCGCATCCGCGGCGGTGATGGGGCCGAACGGAAGCCGCTCGCGCAGCAAGGCCACACCGAAATCGCGCAACATCGGCAGCAGTTGCTCATGGTGTGGCCACCTGGATCCCTTGTCGCCGAGGTAGCCGTGAAAACCCCAGAGCCCGCGCGGTTCCCTAAGACGCTTGGCCACGACATTGATTCCCGTCTGGTAGGTCTGCACCGTTTGACCGGCGCCATCCCGCAGTTCCACGTGGTAAACGTACGACCCGGTACGGGGTGGCGCGACCAACTGGCGCACCACGGACGGGGCCGGACCGATGGGGGCCTCAAAACGGTCCTGCACCGTCGTCTGCCAGTCGGTCAGGGTCACATGGATCCGTTCCACCTGCTCGCCGCCAAACAGCTCAATGGTGTAGGGCATCAACGGCGCCAGAACGATATCGCTGAACTTGATGGGCGCGGGCCTCGGATCAGAGCGCAGATGAGGCCAGTCCGCATGAATGACGTGCATCGCGGCAAACGGATCAGATCCGCCATCCCACCACCAGAACCGTGGATCGGGGGCCCGGCGCGGACGGGGCGCGGCCATCTTCTCGAAACGAATATGGTCAATAATGATGCTGCCCGAATCTTTTTCGTCCGGGCTGTGGAGGCCGAACGAAACGGATTGCACGTCCGCCCACTTGGGGGCATTGCCGTTGGGGGCGGCGTGGGCCCGGAACTCAGCCGGGAACAAGAGCAGTTCGCGCATCTCAAAGTTGCGAATGGCCAGTTCCTTGGTGAACCGCCCCCCTGACGGTGTCTCGAGAACGACGCGCAACGTCGCCGACGTGTTCACGCCGGGGCCGCGCAAGTAAAGCCCCAGCGCGTGGCGATCGGACAAATGCATTGGGCCCAGGTATCGATGGACGCGGCCATCGGTCAGCCCGTCGAAATGCAAGCGCAAGGCGCCCGTTCCCTCAGCCCGAGGCGTCGCCACCGTGTGGGCCGTCAAATCCACCACACGCCAGCCGTCCAATCTGTCGCACCGGTCTACGACCACGACGTCAGGAGCGGACGGGCGGTCCGGTTTCCTGCGGCGTTCGTAGCGGAGGTCATCGACGTACAGGGTTGGCTTGCCGCAGCCTTCCATCAGCCCGAAGCTGAGGTCCTTGATCTTTGAGAAATCCACTTCCGCCCCACCGGACCGCACCCCAATCGTGAAATCATCGCGCGTGAGGCGCACACGCTGCCAACCGTCGAAGTCGAGCTGAATCTTGGCATCGATGCTGAACGACCCGTCGCTCGCGTCAGCGTTGATCCGAAACGACCAAACCGTGTCATCGGCCCGATCGGCGCGCAGCCAAAAGGTGATCGCGTCGCTCCGGTTCCAGGCGCACGGGGCCTCGAAGCGCAACCAGGAGATCCGACAGGATTCGAAACCAAGCCGCAGACAACCCTCACCCAGCTTGGGGTCATAGGGCCCAGCCGTGATGACCACCCGCCCATGGGGTTCTCCCGCCGCCGACCAACGCTCGGCCGTTTCACAGGGGTCGAGCAAGATCGTTTCGGCCGCGAACCCCGATGGGGACAGAAGCAGAAGGATGACTAAGACCGAGAAGCGGCAGAAGCGTTCGCCTTGCATGTTGGGTCCCTCGTGGGTATTCGTACAGTATATCTCAGATCTCACTGCTTGCAGTTGGTTGCGGCATGCTGACAAGGCGGCGGCGCTGGCCGCAGTAACCTGTTGCGTTGTGAAAGTGGGTCAGCGCGTATGCTGACCTATACATCACCCCCGGACGGGACCCACCGCGGAAGTGTGGGGGTGTCTGAAGCAGCCCGGCCTCCCCCCCGCCTCCGTCTCACCGCCTGCTCCTCCCAGCACGATCAGCGCTTACCCGCGGCCAGCAGGCGGCGCACCACTTCGGCCTTCTCGGCATCCGTTAGCGGCAGTCGATCAATCATTGCCAAAGCCTTGGCAAAGTCGCCATCGGCGGCCCTGATTTGCGCCAAATCCAGCTTGTCGGTACAAGCACTGGCACAAGCGTTTGGTGATGCCTATTTAACCTCTTGATTTGGCGGTGCTTCCACGCTGTGCTCGCACGTTGCCAACGTGAATGTCGTGGGTTCGAATCCCATCATCCGCTCCATTTTAAACGGAGAACAAATGATTAGTTTAATTTTAATGATGGCATGCTCAACAGAGGTTGGCTTGCTTGGATATACAGACAAACAACAAGATACATCCACCGTTGTGGTAGTTGATTCAGCAGAACCATCAATGGAGCCATCTGAGCCCGGAGCAGAGCCAAGCTCTGAGCCTTCGGGTGAGCGTTTAGGGATATCTGGATACACGCACCTTCATTTAAGACAGGTTGCCTGTCCCATGTGTGTTGGTGAGACTCAAGAGATTAGAATTAATTTTGCGGCTGAATTTCATCAACCCATCTCCGACAACCACACCGAATGGATACCAGAGGTTGGAGAGTGCACCAACTCCCTGACAGGCATCAACCCCTCGACCATCCCAACAGATGTTGGCTCTTCTCTTAGTGTTTCCAACACAAGTCATAATTTCATGGCGAACCAAGTTGGGATTGGCTTGTTTCAAACAGAGAATATTTATGAAGGTCAGCTACAAAGAGATGCGCCCTATCAAGTTCAAACAGAAGCAGGTTCTTATACTTTCTTTTCCAGCCATGGGTTTGACTTTATTGAGCCATACACTATGTTCTATGTTGACCCATCATACGCTTTTGCTGCGCCAATAAACAGATCAGGGGCAGCATTTAGCTGGGCCCCGACCAGTGTCAATTCTGTATTTATGGTTCGTATAGCAGCATATTCTGGTGACGGAACTGTGTTCTTTGGCCATGCCACTTGTGTTGGGGAGGACAACGGATTTCTTTTGATTCCCGCAGAATATCTCAGCATGTTTCCCGCTGGTTCTTTGGTTGCCATTCATTTGGCGAGACACAAGGTGGAATTAGTGGAGACAGATATTTTTAATTCCTATATCGAAACCCATATGGAATGGGAAGTTGTCGGTACAGGTTTTTTACAATAATAACTTGACAAATAATAATATGTGATTATAATAGTATTGTGCCGCCTTATGGGGCATATTAACCAAGTCGTACTTGCTAATAAGGAGAATAAATATGACTGCTTTAACACTAAGAACCCCAACGCTCATGGGAAGAACCGCATTTGAGCAAATCTTCGATCAAGTCTTTGGAGATCAAAGGAACATGATCAAACAATCAACATCTGGTTATCCGATCACGGACATCTACAAAGATGAAAATGAAAACCAAGTTGTTGAGATGGCCCTCGCTGGGTTTACCAAGGAGGACATTAAGATTGAGGTCAAAGAAAATAAAATTTCAATTAGCCATCAAGCTGAGGCATGGAACGGACAGGACCGGCCCCCAAGAAGAATCGCAAAAAGATCATTTGAGCGATCATTTGTTGATTATTACAACAACTTCGATCTGTCCTCCGCAACCGCAACGTTTGAAAATGGCTTACTAAAGATTATAATTCCACCCATTGCGGAGAAAAAATCAATGGTGATTCAGATTCAGTAAGTTTAGCCCCGAAAGGGGCTTTTTTCTTGCCTAAATTCTATTTATAGATATGAAAATCAAGATTACAGAGTCCAATGGCATTTTGGGCAAAAGTGTCTGGCCAACGGCAACAGCGACTTGGAGAGACTCACCCGATGCGTGGCCAAAATTAGAGCCGGACACAGAGATTGAAAAAAAATTATATAAACAGCTACACAAACACTTTGGTGCTATTTTAAAAAAGGGCCCACCATTAGACAGTGAGAGTGTTGACGCAATCAAACAGATCCTTAGCTCTGGTGATTATGCACATGTTTTTAAAAGATGCCCCAAAGGCACCGTTCAACGAGGTATAAAAGCACCAATCGAATGGGTGATGAAACATGCCCCAGAAGCATACAATAGTATCCCAACCGACAGGGGTGTTATTGATTGGAGTGAAGTGATACCGGTAAATTTCACATACAAACCGCAGGGTCAGTATGGCGAGATAAGCTCTTGGACGGGAGACTCAAAAATAGCAAAGCAATTCTCTACAAAATATAAACCAGACTCTGTTTCTGTCATTTTACATGCCGAATGTAGTAGTGGTTTCTTTTTAGGCACTAGTGGCTTCAAACCTTATAAGGGTGGTATCTACCAATATGATGATGAAAAACCAATTAAAAAATTAAATCCAAACCCGCATGAAAGAGAATTACTACTTATTGGTGACTGTGAAATTATAGGAATACAATTTAGAGGACCGAAAAAAACCATGCGAATTACTAAAGAAGATGTTATTAATATGATCGATGAAGAGCTTGAACAAATTCTGACTGAAAAGTGTTGGCCCGGATATGAAAAAAAGGGCATGAAGAAGATGTTTGGCAAGATGTATCCAAATTGTGTGAAGAAGAAAAAGAAAAAGAAAAAAAACGAAGAGGTCGAATTAGAGGAGAAAGAGGATAGGAAGGGCGCATCGGCGGCCTACTGTAAAAGAACTCCTTGTGATGAGATGGGATTCACTCAAAAGGCAAGCTGTAAGTCGCAGGGTATAAAAGACTGTTACAGAGGTAAGAAAAAAAACGAAAGCATTACTGAAGCAGATCCAAAAAAAGGGACGGGTAAAAAACCCAAGGGATCAGGTAGAAGACTTTACACCGACGAGAACCCATCAGATACAGTGTCTGTAAAATTTAGAACTGTGTCTGACATTCGTGACACTTTGTCTAAAGACAGTTTTAAAAACAAGAGCCACAAACGGCAATCTCAAATAATTAATCTTATTCATCAGAGAGTTAGGGCTGCTTACCAAAATGCTAAAGACCCAGATACCAAGGCACGTTTGAAAAAAGCTTACGACTATGCTAAAAAAAGAAAAGAAGCATCGAAGGAAAAAACCAAGAGAATGAGAAAAGATGAAGCAGAATCATATCACCGGAATGAGCCAAACTGGTTTTACGGTGGCACTTATGGTGAAAAGGCCACATTAGGAAAAGAAAAGACCAAGAGGATGAGAAAGAATAAATAACTACTTATTATGGATGGCTTTATTATGGATATTACAACAGAAGATATTATTAATATAATTGAAGAAGAGATCTACGCCGTTCTCGCTGAAAAACGCAAAAAGCGAAAGAAAGCCGGAACAGAATCTAGCAAAGAATCTTCTCTTCGTGATTGGTTTGGCAGAAAAGGGGCCAAAGGAAAGAAAGGTGGCTGGGTTGATTGTAACGCTCCCGATGGCAAAGGCGGCTATAAATCTTGTGGCCGCTCAACCGGAGAAAAAAGAAAGAAATATCCCGCATGTAGACCAACACCGGGTGCCTGTAAAGAGCGAGGCAAAGGAAAGAGTTGGGGCAAGAAAGCAAAGAAACGGAGTAAAAAGAAATGAAATTAACAACCGAACAATTAAGAAAAATTATTAAAGA
>PBAS01000023.1 GCA_002716625.1 Phycisphaeraceae bacterium
CTGCCTATCACAAGGATATGACGGGGCTGGCTAACCGATACTACGATATGCATCTTGGCTAGCCGCCATATGAGATGGCCGGTAGCCATGTCACTAAAGATGGCCATGTGATTAAAAGGCCCAATCCAATCAGTTGTAGAACAATAAACGGCACCACGCCCCGGTAGATATGTTTGACCTGAATCTGTGGTGGGCAGACACCTTTGAGGTAAAACAACGCGAATCCTACGGGTGGCGTCAAAAATGAAGTCTGTAGCGTGACGGCGACAAGGATGGTGAACCATATCAATTCCGGTTTGGCCAGTGTGCCATGGTCATTGATCTGAAACTGGAACTTGGGGTTGGCAATGACCGGTGCTACCAGGGGTAGGATGATCATGGTGATTTCGATCCAGTCCAGTACAAAGCCAAGCAGAAATACAATGCCCAATACAATTGCTAGGATTCCCATGGAGGGCCAATCCAATTGGGTAAGTGTCTGTTCTATCATTTCATCGCCACCCAGTCCCCGTACAGCCAAAGAAAAACAGGTGGCTCCGATTAGGATGCCACCGATAAACGCGGTGGTCTTGAGCGTCTCACGGCTGACCTGTTTGATTACGGTGGGGTTGAGTTTGCGATTCCACAACGTCATGGCTGATGCGCCCATGGCGCCGACACCACTGGCTTCAGTCGGCGTTGCATAGCCACGGAAAATCGATCCGAGGACGAGTACGATTAAAAGAACCGGCGGTATGATGGTCTTCAGGACTTCCATGAGGACTTTGGGTGATAGTGGTCGGCGGTTTTCCGCAAGGGGGGCAACATTGGGGCGGCAGATGCCTAGTATTACGATATAACCTACATAGAGGGTGGCGAGAATGAATCCGGGAACCACTGCACCCATGAAAAGGTGTCCAACGGATAGCGCTAGCTGGTCAGCCATGATGACCAGCATGATGCTTGGTGGAATTAGAATGCCAAGGCATCCCGAACTACAGACCACACCCGCCGATAGCTCTTTTCCGTAGCCTTGGTGCAGCATCGCTGGGATTGTGAGCAAGCCCAGCAATACCACTGACGCGCCAATAATGCCGGTTGAAGCCGCTAGGACTACCCCAATCACCGTTACCGTGATTGCTAGGCCGCCACGAACGGAGCCGAACAGTTCTTGTATGGCATACATCAGTCGTTCGGCAATCCCGGAACGATCCAGCATGAGGCCCATAAAGATGAACATGGGTAATGCGACGAGTAGTTGGTTGTCCATCAGTGAATAGGTTCGCTCGACCACCAGGCTGAGGATCGTGAAGTCAAGGCCGGTGTTTATGCCGGTGAGATGGCTGTAGCTGACACTGATTGCAGTAAACAGGATGCCCACGCCACCAAGAACGAATGCAACCGGGTAGCCGGTGAACAGCAAGGCCACGAAGGTGAGGAACATGGTGATTAGGAGAACTACGTTGGCATCCATGTCAGTTCTTCCGGGTTTCGTTGTGGTCAACAGCTGGTTCTTGCTGTGCGTGGGTTTGTTTGTTGTTCTGCTTGGACCGGGCATGCCTTGCAAGGCGTAGTGATTGCGCCAGCAGGCTTAAGGCTGTCACGCATAGCAACAGGCAGCCCAAGGGAATGAATCCCTTGATGAACCAACGTCCGGGCAGTCCGGAAGGCGCATCGGATCGTTCGCCGATGCGCCAGGCACTTTCGACGAACGGCAGGCTTTTCCAAAATAAAAAGCTGCAAAATGGCAGCAGAAGTAGAAGCGTGCCGGAAATGTTGATGGCGGTTCGGAATCTTTTTGGAAGGTGCTGGTAGATGATGTCGACTCGTATATGAGTGTCAGCCAATAATGCATAAGACAAGCCAATCATGAGCCCGATTGCATACAGGTGCCATTGGAGTTCTTCGAGCTTGATCTGGTGCCTGACCAACCGGTCTAATGCCGGGATGTATTCCATGGCATATCGAAGGAGAACTTGGGTGACGACCAGCAGTGTCAGTGCCGGCATGGTCCAGGCGCAGAGATTGCCGATGTGTCCGACGCCTTTTTGGATCAGGCCCTCGGGTTCGGCCTGGGGCGAAGTCGATTGCTTGGGATTCGAATCAGGAGAGTGCATCAGTCAATTAATTGCGTGGTAAAAACGCTGTCTTTTCCCACAGATCATAGTTTTCTCGGAATTGTGTCATATCATCGTAAACTGTTTTGAAAAATGCATTGGCGGCGCATTCGTCTTTAACCACTTGGTCCCAAGTTGAGCGAAACAGGTCGATCATCTGGGGTGGCCATGTTTTGATGTGAACACCATGTCGATCTGCATTTTCGCGCATCGCCTTGAACTGGGTGCCTTCGCTTTCGGTGATCGAACGCACGATTCCGTCTCGGCAGACAAGTTCGATTAACATTTTCTGATCTGGCGCCAGGCTTTCCCACGCATCGCCATTAATCAACATTTCGAGGAGGGTGGCCTGTTGGTGCCATCCCGGAAAGTAGTTGTATTTTGCGATGTTATAGAGTCCCAGCTGCTGGTCGATGGTTGGCAGCGAGAATTCCGTGGCGTCAATGACGCCACGTTCAAGTGCCTGGAAAATTTCGCCACCGGCAATAAGTGTTACGGCTACGCCAAGCTTTTCCATCACGCGTCCTCCAAGTCCATAGAACCGCATCTTTAATCCGCGTAGGTCATCGCCTGATTCGATGGGCCTGGCGAACCATCCTGAGGTTTCCGGCGACAGGACGCAGCAGACGAAGGCCTTGACATTGTAGCCAGCATCGTCGTACATCTGTTGGTAGAGCTTCATGCCGTTGCCTTCAAACATCCATGCGAGGTACTCGGCTGTTTCAGGTCCGAAGGGGACGGATGAGAACAGTGGGGCGGCGGGCATCTTGCCGGCCCAGTAGCCGGATGCTGAATATGAGGCGTCAACCTTGCCGGCTGATACGGCGTCAAGTGATTCAAGGGATGGTACCAGTTCGCGTGGTTCATAAACCTTCATGGTGAGCATGCCGCCGCTGGCAATTTCTAGTCGGTCGGCGATATACCTGATTGTAGTTCCGAGAACCGGCATGTTTTCTTGATATTCGCTGGCGACTTTCAGCGTGGTTTTATGGTGTATTATTGTTGAAGGCGTGCTTTCTGTTTCGGTGTCACGGCATGCTGAAGCCAGGAATAGAACAGCCAGTAAAGATATACGGCAGTAACGAGTCATGGGCAGGAGCCTTTCCAGTCAATGAATGATGGTTGACGTTACATGATTCTACAATTGGTTCAAATATGGTTGTACCGAAAGGGGTGGCTTTGTGGGGTGATTCGGTGATCTGGTGTACGGTGCCGCTATGTCAGTAATAAAACCTTGAAACCATCGGGATCCGGGTGTTTTGCGGGGTTCTACCCGAGTGCGAGAGGTCATTCATGTTGTCTGGGTGCTTGTTTTTTCAGGTGCTCATCACTGCAATCTCCGCCCGTTTGTTTTACAATCTGCATTTCTTTTATGGCAAGGTATTTTCAATATGTCCAAGACGCGAATTCAAAGCATTCTTGATGAGCAGGGAGCGATTGTGTTTCCCGGTGTGTACGACACGCTCTCAGCGAAGATTGTCGAACGGGTGGGGTTTCCCATGTCGTTTATCTCAGGCTATTCCGTTGCGGCCACGGCGATAGGTGAGCCAGATATGGGCCTGCTCACCCAAACTGAAATGCTCGATCAGGCAAGAAGGGTTTGTGGTTCTGTTCAGATTCCGATCATCGTGGATGCCGACACCGGTTATGGCAATCCACTCAACGTCATTCGTACGGTTCATGAGTTGATTGCCGCCGGTGCGGCGGGCTGTTTTCTAGAGGATCAGGTATGGCCCAAGAAATGTGGTCACATGCGGGGCAAGAAGGTGATCGATCGTGATGAGTATATCTACAAGATCAATGCCGCGGTTGAGGCGCGGGGTGATCAAGACTTTTTCATCGTCGCCCGCACGGATGCTCTTGCTGCCGTCAATCTGGATGAGGCGTTGGCCCGCATGGAGGCGGCCCGGGAAGCTGGTGCTGATGGGAGTTTCGTGGAAGCCCCCGGCAAGTTGGAAGATCTCCGGGAGATCGGTCGAAACGCGCCCAAGCCGTTGGTGGCGAACATGATCGAAGGGGGAAAGACCCCGGTCCTGTCTAAAGCCGAGTTGGTACAGATGGGCTTTTCTTTGATCGTCTATCCGTTGTCAGGCTTGTTCTCGACGGCAAAGGCGCTGGAGCACACCTATCAGAAATTACTGGCAGCTGATACCACTTTGGGGCAAGAGGAGCATCTCATGTTATTTGATGAGTTTAACGAACTGATTGGTGTCGATCGTAAGTTCGAGGTGGCAGGCCGCTTTGGTGTTGGTGCTTGATTTGTGATGCCCATTTTACGCCGCAGTGTTTTCGTTGGGATGGACTGATGGATGATCTGCAGTTGCAATTGCTCGCTGAGGGGTATTGCATTATCCCCAGCGTACTGAGCTCAAATTTTGTCGATCGATTACGTGAGGCAACGGATATCGCGATCGATGCGATGGCCCATGATCATCGCCAGGCTCAGCAATCGACGGGTAGCATGGTTCCCATTTATAAATGTGAAACATGTGGTGAACTGGTTGGGCATTGTGATATGCGCAAGGCACTTGAAGGTCTGGGATTCAGTGATTGGCGGTATACCAGTGGGTATATCATCAGCAAGCCGCCGGATAGTCCGCCGTTGTTCTGGCACTATGACTGGGGTGGTTGGAGTCATCCATTTAGCTATGAAAGGATGCCGACTCAGGTGTTTGTCATGGCCTATCTTGTGGATACGAATCCAGGTAATGGGTGTTTGCGGGTCATCCCACGCTCGCACATTCAAGACCACCCCCTGCATGAAATGATGAGGGATGCCCATACTGAGGAACTGCTGTTAGCATCAGATTTGTCTGCCGTGGAGTTTCAAAAACACTCAGATGATGTGGATGTGGCAGTGCAGGCAGGCGATCTGGTGGTTGGTGATGCACGCCTCATCCATGGCGCTCATGCCAACAATAGTGATCGGCGGCGAACGGTTGTCACCATGTGGTTTTTTCCCAACTACGGCGCCTTGCCCGAGCCCATCCAAGGTTATGTGGCGCGGCGATTTCAAGATGAACCGGATGACGTGGCAACTTGGGATCCTCGGATCAGGAAACGTTTATACGATTTGCGTCCTTTCTATCATGGAAATCGAGATCCGGTTCCATTTAGTCGTGAACGATTAAGTCGCAAGGCGTTCTTTGCCAAGAGGATGTAGTGGGAATTAACGGTTTTCGGTCCGACATCCACGCAAGGTGCGGTGGCTGTAATCGTTTGCCGTTGGATCATCTTTTGCCAGGATTTTCCTGAGCTTCTGCAAGCTGGCCCTGGTCATAGATGCCGTGTCGATCGGCTGCCAAGCGAAGCGCCAGTAGATGTTCCCGGGTTGTTGCGCGGGGAATCGCGCACCCGGATCCGAGAATGTAACCGCCGTGCTGTCCACCCCCACGGATACATTCGAAAGCCTCTTCTTCGACCTGCTGTGGTGATTTGTTGATAAATGATAAAGTGTCAACCCCTCCCATTAACGATGCCCGGGCACCAATCTTTTGGCGAGCAGTACTTGGCGCCATGTCGCCCATGGGGTCAAGTGGTCCGATACAATCCAAGCCGGCTTCCACGAGATCTTCCAGTATGGGATTTACATCACCGCAAATATGGCAATAGATCCGAACCTCGGCGTCGTAACCATGCAGTTCGTCGCAAACTTGTTTCATGTGGGGGAAGACGAAATCACGCCACATTTGAGGGGAGACCAGTGACATGGTTCCAGTTGAATCATTAAGCCGCAGAACCTTGTGGCCAAGATCAATCAGGAATTTTCCCCGTTCAATTGCAATAGCAACCCCTTTGGCCATGGATGCATGGACCAACGCCGGATTGTCTACAAGGTCCAGCATTGCGGTTGTCAAGCCCCGCATGATGACATGGAAGGAAAGTGTTGCCGAGTTGAGATCACCTACCAATGCAATGCGGTCTGCATAATCTCGAAAGATCTGTCTCTGCCGATCGCCGCAGCCGACCTGTTCGTAAAAGGATTTTTCGGGAACTGCAATTTTTTTTGCATCATCGACACTCTTGATGAAGGGGATATGAAAGTGAACCCAGTACCAGTGAAATGCCATGGTGTATGGATCTTGGGAATTAAAACCCTCGGGGTCGTCCAGGTGGGTTGCCCAACCGCCGTCCATATCCAGTTCACCAAGTCGCCGCCCGGTTTTATCAATTTCTATGACTTTTCCGTTTTCCTGTTTGATTTTACGCGGAGGTGCATGGAATTGGCGAACCGCGTCAGCGCCGACAA
This sequence comes from Phycisphaeraceae bacterium, assembly GCA_002716625.1. Lineage (GTDB taxonomy): Bacteria > Planctomycetota > Phycisphaerae > Phycisphaerales > Phycisphaeraceae > UBA6626. Next base: position 6,346 of record PBAS01000023.1, read on the forward strand.
GAAGCCCCGCCTCCACCATCACGCGTAGGCCAATTAATGGGTCCTGGATAACATCATGAAATTCAGTCCCAGTGAGTTTCGCCGCCAAATCGCTCCATATTTTTGGGAAAACGGGCACCCGGTCGGGTACCTGGCCGCTGATTGCAAGGTAGATTCTTTCACTGGGTGTCATGGGGCAGGTAACCTTTGTGATGGTTGCGCATCATGAATGTTCCAGCTATTTTGGTCAACTCTAAAAAGGGGGCTTTCTGTCACCTTGGGCTGACCGCAGAGAGGGTGGGGTGGGGCGCTGTGGGGGGGGACTTGGGTTTAGTCAACTGGATGCGTATCATTGGACCGTCTTGAGCGAGCCATATCCCACTGTGATGCGGCATGTGATTGCGGCCCTGGTTACCAATGAACCGGGTGTTTTGGCTCAAGTTGCCGGCATGTTTGCTGCCCGGGGGTTTAATATCGACAGTCTGGTTGTTGGTCGTACGGAGAATCCGGACTTGTCGCGGATGACGATCGTCGTCAATGGCGATGATGCAGTCCTTGAGCAAGTACGTAAACAACTTCAGAAACTCGTGCCCGTTGTCAAAGTGGTGGACTACCTTGATTCAGCATTTGTAGAGCGGGATCTGATGCTCGTTCAGGTTTCCACGGCGGGGGATCAGCCTGCAGCGGGCTCTAAACGTAGTGAGTTGGTCGAATTGGCCAATTTATTTCGCGCGAAAGTGGTTGATGTGTGGGGCGATCGACTGATGATCGAGATAAGTGGTACCGCGGATAAGGTCGAAGCCTTTATTGATTTGATTGAACCATATGGGATTTTAGAGTTGGCGCGAACCGGGCTCATTGCCATGCCACGCGGCAGATTGGCAGGGTCGGGTGGGACTTCGGTGGCTGCATTGCGGCTAAGACGCAATGCTAGTTCTGATGACGATGATCCGGCTCCGACGGTTGATCCCAAGGATCTGCCGCCGAGTTGATGCCAGTAACGAATTGTTGCCGATGAGTGATCCCGGTTGGCGGCCATGCTCCTCATGGTTGACCGGCCAGGAGTTCATCGATGAATCATCGGATTAGAGTAATCTGATGATCAAGATTAGGGTTCAGAGGCAACTTGATGGCGAAAGAAAAATTCACGCTGGCACATATCACGCATGAGGCGGTAGATCATATTGGTGGAATTGGTACGGTCCTTGCCGGTCTGATCACCAGCAAAAATTATCAGAGTCAGGTTCGTAGGACCATTCTAGTAGGGCCAATTCAGGACCACTTGGCGACTGACCCGGAGTCTCGGCTCGGTGATGGTGGCACCGTGTTGTACAGTTCCATCGACAAGATTGATCGTGTGAATCTTGCCAGCAAACTAAGGCCTGTAGAGTGGGCGTTTAATGTGGCCATTGTCTATGGTAAGAGGCCGTATCGCCTGCATGGTGAAGAGGTGACAGGTGAAGCGGAGGTTTTGTTAATTGATGTTTTTCAGACAAATCCTGATCGTCTTAATATCTTTAAGCTTCGGCTATGGCAGACCTTTGGCCTTGATTCGAGTCGGTATGAAAAGTCATGGGACTATGAAGAATATGTGCGTTTGGCGGAACCTGCATTATATGCTCTGACTGCATTGCTTAATGATCAGGATTTACCTTGCATCATGTTCGGTCACGAGTTCATGGGGATGCCTGCTGCCCTAGCAGCTATTCTCGATGGTCAGGGAAAGTTTTTGACTGTGTTTCACGCGCACGAATGTGCGACAGCCCGCCACATTGTTGAAGGGCATCCGGGCATGACACGATGTTTTACAATGTTCTGAACGAGTCTCAGCATCAAAATCTCTACCTAGAGGACGTGTTTGGTGATCATGACCACCTGCTTCGACATGCGTTGGTCAAGCGGGCCCATCTGTGTGACGGCATTATCGCAGTCGGAGATCATACGCGCGATGAACTGCTGTGGCTGGACCCGCATTTTTCCGATGTGCCAATCGATCTGGTGTATAACGGTTTGCCCGTTGATCGTGTTAATATCGAGTCTAAATTGGAATGCAGGCAGATGTTACTCGACTATTCTAGATTGCTGGTCGGGTCACAGCCTGATGTCCTGATGACCCATGTGACCCGACCGGTTATCAGCAAGGGGTTATGGCGTGATTTGAAGGTTTGCCATGCCCTTGATGAACGGTTTGTAGCAATGGACAAGACGGCTGTCCTCTATGTTTTGACCACTGCCGGTGGGGTGCGGCGATTCCAAGATATTCAGGCAATGGAAAAACACTACGGTTGGCCGATGGTACACCGTGAGGGCTATCCTGATCTGGTGGGCCCCGAAGTTTCTCTAAACAGGGACATTGAGGCCTTTAATAATGACCACCAGGCCATCCGGGTGGTGCTGGTCAACCAGTTTGGTTGGTCGCGGGACCGCATTGGGTCGCGGTTGCCTGAAGGAATGACGATGGGAGATTTTCGCCGTGCGACTGATGTTGAGTTTGGGCTGGCAACCTATGAGCCATTTGGCATAAGCCCGCTTGAGCCATTGGGGTGTGGTGCATTGTGTGTGGTCTCAAGCGTCTGTGGGTGTCAGGGTTTCGTCAATCATGTCAGTGGTTCTGAGGATGAGCCAAATGTGATTAAAGCAGATTTTACCCAACTTGATCGGGTGCATTGCCTTGATGAACTGATAGGAATGACTCAGGCCCAACGGGATCACATTGAGCACCGGGTTGCTGGTGAGGTGGCTCGGCAACTATTTGATCGCCTGCCATGGACCGATGGCGATCGTGCGTTGCTGCTTGACGCCGGCCAGGCGCTGGCTGATCAGATGAACTGGAACCGGGTTGTTGAAAACGGCCTGATGCCAATGCTTGAACGTATAACGGCCCGCGGTCGCGTGGAAACGGTTGGTGCAAGGGTTGCGGTGGGGGTTTAACCAAGGGTTGAGGTTCGGGGCGGATTGCTGATTCGCCATGGTTTACAGGATACGGACGGGTTGAAGAATTGGAATCAAGAAGCCAATGTTCGGGGAATTGTCGGCAATGACCTTCGGTTGTTTCTAGGGCACTTTTGTCATCTGACTTTCGGCCGTGGGGGCCATCCTCTAAACTCTTTGGCATGCGAGAAGTGGATATTCCAACGCCTGCGTTGGTAATCGACCTGCCAACGGTAAAGAGAAATATTGAGCGGATGGCATCCTATGTGGCCGGGCATGGCTTTTCAGTGCGTCCGCATACCAAGACACATAAATCTGTTTGTGTCGCTCGGATGCAGTGTGAGGCCGGGGCAATAGGCTTGAGCGTTGCCAAGGCAGGTGAAGCGGAGGTCATGGCGACCGTGTCCGATGATATTCTGGTTGCATATCCAGCCTGGGATCCACCGCGGGTTTCCTTGATTGCCCAGTTGGCCAAGTCAAAGACAATGCGTGTGGCGGTCGATTCGACAATTGCAGTTGATCATCTCGATGCGTCGGCTGCCACCGGTAAAGCGACCATTGGGGTTTTGGTGGATTTTGATACCGGGGTACATCGCACTGGATTGCAGGAGCCGCCTCAGGCACTTGAGTTAGCCAAGTGTATTGACAGCAAGCCGAACCTGCGGCTTGACGGATTGTTCACATATCAGGGTAATATTACCGGTGAGGGCGGGCATATTGAGGTCGAGTTGCGCCAGGTTGCCATGCGGATTAATGAGGTCCTGGCACTCTGGCGGGATCATGGCCTTCAGTCGCCAATTGTGTCCGGTGGTTCGACGCCTACTGCTTATTATTCACACTTCAACGACGCATTGACCGAAATCCGACCGGGTACCTACGCGTACCTTGATCGCAACTACGCCACCGTGACGGGGCAGTCGCTTGGTGCCTGTGCGGCGCAGGTGGTGGCCACCGTTGTCAGTAATGCGGTGCCGGGCAAGGTGGTGCTGGACTGTGGCAGCAAGACATTGGCTATGGATGGTTTTGTGGGTGGGCCAAGCGGTGGCCACGGATTCATCGTTGAGTATCCCCATGCAACGATCGATAATCTTACCGAAGAGCATGGTCGTGTTGATGTGACCCAATGTGATCAGGCACCCAAGCTTGGTGAGCGGGTACACGTCATCCCCAATCACATTTGTGTATGTGTCAATCTTCAGAATCACGTGTGGCTTAAGGATCATGAAGCTGTTGAGCAGGTACCAGTTGATACGCGTGGAATGCTTTCGTAGGACGTGGTCAATTGAACGCATCGGGGATTTGAAATAAAGATGGTTGGGTCTGGCCTGCGAAAGTTGTTGGCGGTGATCCGGCCAGTGGGGAAAATTAATCTAAAGCCTTACTGCTTTAATAAAAGAACCGGTTCGCCATAGGGGGATGGGGAAAAATGCCGTACATCAATATCATTGCATGGATCTTTTGGATGAAATAAAACGTCGTGTCAGATCAAAACTTCCAACTTGTCAGTGAGTTCGAACCGCTGGGCGACCAGCCGGATGCAATTGATGCGCTGGTATCCAGAATCGAGCAGGGATCCAAGTACCAGACGCTAATGGGTGTTACCGGGTCAGGTAAGACATTCACGATGGCCAATGTGATTGCACGGGTGAACAAGCCCACGCTTGTGATCAGTCATAATAAGACGCTTGCTGCCCAGCTTTACGAGGAATTTCGAGAACTATTTCCCAACAATGCCGTCTGTTACTTCGTCAGCTACTACGACTACTATCAGCCTGAAGCCTACATCCCGCAGCGGGATATTTACATTGAAAAAGATGCATCGCGCAATGACGATCTTGATCGTCTGCGTCTTGCGGCCACGGTGAATTTGGTGAGCCGACGTGATGTGGTTGTGGTAGCCAGCGTGTCCTGTGTTTTTGGATTGGGTTCACCGGCTGAGTTTACCAGGTCGATTGTCAGTTTGACCGTGGGCCAACATCTTGATCGCCGGCAATTCCTGCTGTCCTTATCCGATCTGCAGTACAAGCGTGGCGATTTTGACCTCCAACGTGCAACGTACCGTGTTCGTGGCGATGTCATAGAGGTTCACCCTGCCGGTGAGGAACATGCCTACCGTATTGAGCTTTTCGGTGATGAGGTGGAGCGGCTGCAACTGATTGATCCGATCTCCGGCAAGACGCTAGCTGAGGATAAGCAAATATTCATTTATCCGGCCGTGCATTATGTCGTTGATGAAAATCAGGTTGAAAAGGCTATCGGGTCGATTGGTGAAGAACTGGAAGTTCAACGCATGAAGCTTCGCAGTGATGGTAAGCTGCTCGAGGCGCAGCGTCTTACTGCGAGAACAAAATATGATCTAGAAATGATCCAGGAAGTCGGTTATTGCTCGGGGATTGAGAACTATAGTCGACACTTGGACGGGCGATCCGCCGGAAGCAAGCCATACACACTTTTGGATTATTTTCGTGATGGTGATTGGGTCATGATGGTTGATGAGAGTCATGTCACGATTCCGCAAATGCGTGCAATGTATAACGGTGACCAGAATCGCAAACAGGTTTTGGTCGACCATGGTTTTCGCCTGCCCAGTGCGCTGGATAATAGGCCTTTGCGGTTTGAAGAGGTAGAAAGTCTGTGGCCACAAGTGGTGTTTGTGAGTGCGACACCCGGGCCGTATGAATTGGAGCAGACCGGTGGTGAGGTGGTTGAGCAGGTGATTCGTCCTACCGGGCTGGTCGATCCTGTGATCGAGATCAGGCCGGCATCGAACCAGGTGGGTGATTTGCTTGACCAGGCCAGGCAACGGACTACAGATGGTGAGCGTACCATTGTGACCACCTTGACCAAACGCCTTGCCGAAGATCTTGCGACATATACGGCCGAACAGCACCTGAGGTGCCGCTACCTGCATAGTGAGATCGAGACCCTGGAGAGGATCGAAATTCTTCGTGATTTACGTGCAGGCGAATTTGATGTGTTAATCGGGGTTAATCTGTTGCGAGAGGGGTTGGATTTGCCGGAGGTGTCATTGGTGGCAATTCTGGATGCTGACAAGGCCGGTTTTCTTCGCAGTCAGACGAGCTTGATTCAGCAGATTGGAAGAGCGGCCCGTCATGTCAACGCCAAGGTTATTTTGTATGCCGACCAGGTGACGCCGGCAATGCAGCTGGCGATTGACGAGACTAATCGTCGCCGTCAACGGCAACTTGTTTACAACAGTACACATGGGATTACACCCCGATCGATAAAGAAGGCGATGCGGCGTGGGATTGAGTTGGAGGTCCGTTCCTTCCAGACGGCTCGTAATGCAATAGGGGGCGACGATGCACAGATTGATCGGGATGAACTGATCTCGAGTTTGGAAAGGCAGATGCTTGATGCCGCCAAGGGGCTGGAGTTCGAGCAAGCTGCAAAATTGCGCGACAAGATCAAAAAGATCAAGGAGATGCCGGAATTTTCCTGTGAAGATCCACGGGCTCAAAGCAGGACGCCTGGGGTTCCAGGTACCCGCCCACGAAAGAAGAGAAAGCGAACCAGAATGCCGGAGTGATTCTGGTCGTTATCTTAAACCCAGACATTCATGAAGATGGCTTCTTCCTTGAGCTTTCCAGTTAGGATGCCGGTGGCTGTTGACACGAACTTCACTTCATACTCTGGATGTTCGTCGAGCCATTCATTGACCTGTTCGTCAAGGTGTTCGATTGCATCGAGCCGAAGTTTGCATACAAAGGTGCGGACATGTGATGCGCCCTGTCCGCTTTTTGTCACCGGCCGCTTCCATTTCTCCTGGTAGGCTGAACGCTGATCAAACGACTGGATCTTATTTTCGCCATCGTCGTCATCGCCGGATTCCATGAGGTCGATCGCTTCCAACCCTTCGGGATCTGATGAACTGTCCTGATCATCTGGGTCCTCGATTGGAATAGCGTTAGCTAGTAAGTCGTCGTCGTTACCCATAATTCAAGCTCCCAACATGAGATTCTACGATATAAGATCACATGCTAACATTATATCTGATCTTGCCTGAAAGCGGTTCCTGTCGGTCAGCAATTGTTGATTGCTGCATGCCACCTTGCGCCATTAATCTGCTCTAGATGGATATGGTGTGACCAGCATGAGAAAGCCAGATCGAGTTCGAGCCGGTCATCCAGCCAGGTCAATGGCGTATACAAACCACTTTCAATGCGACTAACAGTGCCTCGCCCGTGGGTCAGTGGTCCCTGATAATCTAGAAAATCACGTCGGTGTGGCGCGATCACCTCGACCTCCCATGTTCCCTTGGTAGGCCATTGTGCCACGGGCCAGTAGACTCGGCAGGTCCATAATCGCTGTAATCCTGTGCCAGGCGGTTCGAGCATCCAGTCGTAATGGATACCTGCTGGGGCATCATGTTTGAGCAGGACCGTGCGTAATTCTTGTGCCATTTGTCGTGTTCGTGGCCCTATTAAGGCCAGAGCCTTGTCTGATGGCCTTGGATTCCTGATTTTTATAATCTGGATTACTTGGGTTCCATGTCGAGTCGAAATCGGATCAGGTTAACGAAGAAGTTGTGACGTTATCTTATCGATTCCGCATCAATTTTATCAGCGTGATTGGTCTGCTTGTTGGCGGGTGTCAATCGTTCAGGCCTCTTTTGTGCTGGTCAAACCTAAAAGGCGGTCATGTTTTTCTCGGTTTCTATCCGTGGTACACTCCGGCGGTAAGAAACTGGAATTGTTTTGTTCGCGAGGCCACACCCTGTGGAGGAAAACCCTTTGCCCTCAACCCCAGTAGAGCAGTGGATCGAATTCGGTCGCGACAAGGTGAAATCCGGTACTTTCGCCTTGTCGGATCTCGACCAATTGGAACACTTGCTGGCTCAGCGCCGCCAATTGGTCCTCTACTTGAGCGCCCAGTCCACCAATATGCGATCACCTATTTCCGCTTGGGTTCTCTACGACCCAACCCAACCTCATGATCCCCAACCCCCTTCACCCAATTCGCTTTACAATACCGTACTGGATGCCATCGCCGACAGTTGGCGCGTCGTGCAATTCCCTATCTCCAAACTATATGAGTACCGGGATGAAAACGACTACATCGGGTATGAATTTATCCTGGAAAAATGGGTCTGACGGAGGAGTTTAAAGTGACGATCATACAGCCCACCATGACTGATGACGATGTCATGGACTTTGTCGCAAAGGGTTATGTCATCCTTGAGGGCATCATCGATGACACTTGGAACCGCACTTGCGCAACTAGCCCCTCAGGTCCCGCCGAGACACTGGCCCAAACCCCGGAGTTCATCAAGGAAGTCCTTTTGCATCCGCAAGCGTCCGGTATCGTTCGCTCACTGCTGGGGGAAAACTTCCGGGTACCAACTGGAGCCCAGCACCACCTGTTCACTAAGCCCTTCGTTGGTCAAACCTGGCACTCCGACGGCCTCTCCGGCAGCGGCCACGAGATAACCGAACTGCAGTGTTACTACTACCCACGCGATGTGCTGCAGGCGGACGGCCCGACCATCATCCTGCCCGGTTCCCACTGCCGCGCGGTCGACCGCGAGGCCATTGCCCACTACGGGGACATCGCCGGCCAGATCTCCCTCAATGTGTCCGCCGGCACCATTGTCGTTACACGGTACGGCATCTGGCACCGCGCCGGCCCCAAATTAAACCATACCCCCCGCAGCATGATCAAATACTCCTACTTCCGTCAGGCCCCTCCCGAACGCGACTGGCTCATCGATTGCGACCAAGCCCCCGTCTATCAAAAACGCCCCAGTCTCCCCTATGCCGGCGCCTCCGAATCTTACCGCGAGCATGTGCGACGCAAACGGACTTGGCACTGGCTCTGTAACTTGAATGACCCGGCTGTTAGGCGTTTGGAAGATCCCCGGCCCGCACACGAACTTGGGTCACGCCCCGTCCACGAAATAATTGGCTATTTTGAGCAGGGCCGCTCGTAATTCTTGTGCTATTTGTCGTGTTCGTGGTCCCATTCAGGCCAGAGCCTTGTCTGGTGCCCATGAATTCCTTATCCTCATGACTTGGATTACTCGGGCCCTATGTCGGGTCGAAACCGGATCAGGTTAACGAGGAAGTTGTTATGTCATATTACCGCTTTTGCATCATTTTTATCAGCATGGTTGGTCTGCTTGTTGCCGGGTGTCAATCGTCCAGCCCCCTTTTGCGTAAGCAGGCTCGTGATGCATTGCATGATGGGCAACTTGATGTTGCATATGAACGTCTTGACCGGGCCGTTTCGCAAAAACCAACGGATTCGAAGGCCATCTATCTTTTGGGAAAGGTGTTGTTGGAGCGTGGCCAGCCGCTCGATGCGCAATACGCTTTAGAAAAGGCATTGGCGTTGAATCCTGATGGCCCCGAGACCCCGCAGATTTTGGATGATCTGGCCGAGGCGATTTTCCGTCAGGATAAGTATGACTTGTTGGCAGCACGATTACAGGATGCGACCAAGCAGTATGGCAAGACCAAGGATTTTCGTCGCCAAGGTGATTACCTGGCTCGAATGGGCGATGTGGATGGTGCCGTACTGGCTTACCGAAAGGCCGCGCGGTTTGCCAAGGACGATCCATCAGCCAACCTTGCGCTGGCGGATCTCTACGAATCGATTGGTGATCGTCAGCGAGCCCTTGAACAACTTTACTTGGCCTACCAAGTTGAGCCTGGAAATCCGCGGATCAATCATCGGCTTCGGACATACGGACTGATTCCAGGCCCAACAATGAATATCAGTCATCCATGAAATAGGTCCGGTTGTTGGTTGATGTTCTACTTCAGTTGAAGTAGGTCGTGTAGGCTAAGTGGCAGATTTAATATTGCCCGTAGGTGTTCGCGGCCATCAAGCTCAACCCGCAAATGTCAACTGGCTTATGCCGGGTAGTCGGCCTTCTGGTGCCAATCCAGTTCGGTTGTTCCGGGAATGCCATGGTATTCACGTGGGAATGCATAGTCCTTGCGTAAAGGATGCCCTTCCCAGTCTTCGGGCAGTAGGATGCGGCGAAGGTCCGGATGGTCGTTGAAGTTAATTCCCATCAGGTCATATGCTTCACGCTCATGCCACTCAGCTGCCGGCCATAAATCACTGACGGTATCAATGTGGGGGTTATTACGGTCTACATACACTTTGATTGCAAACCAGTGATTGTGCTGCATGGAATACAGATCGTAAACGGCACAGAGTTGGTCATCCGCCACGTAGTCAACCGCTGAAATGCAGCCAAGAAAATCAAATGTTAACTGGGGGTCATCTTTCAAGTATTCGGCAATGGCCCGCCACTGGTTGCCTGTCGTTCGGACGTGGGGGTGTTTGTCCTGTGGTCGTGACTCAATGATGCTATCAGGAAATTGAGTCTCAATTTTTGATGTGATTTGTTGGGGATCCATGATTGGACTGCCTCGGCGGGTAGGGAATGAGTGGATTTTAACGCCGTCGGTGACGGCGGCAAGCCTACTGAGAACCCTTTAGTGTGCCGACCCAAGATAATCGTAGCTGTCGGGTCAATCTCTTTACGAAACTTTGCTGGGGAGGAGGCCCACCTTTCAGGAAATTCGGGAGGCATTGGTCGGCAAAGGCATCTGCCTCAATTTCCGTATTGCGTCCGGGGGTTTGGCGTGTCTTGCGCAAAAAGTGAAATGATTCGTGGTCTAATATCCAAGCGATGCCTGAGTCGAGCGTTTTAACCCGTGTTTTTCCATGTACCCGGTACCATTTCTTTCCACTTTTGGGGTCAACGATCAGGGCGCCGCGGCGGCAGCCACGAGGGGCACGTGGAAACAGTCCGTTGGGATCGGCGTAAAGCGGGCGTTTGCGTGTTGAAATATCGCACGGGAATGGACCTGGAACTTGGCAACTGATGCGGTATGTTGGGCGCTTCTTGGTGGGATAGTGGCAATGACCGTAAACACCTTCGTACCTGTTGGACCCAGGGCTGATTCGAATTGATTCGAGTTTAGACGTGTCATATTGATTGATGAAATTATGGGTCCAGGATAAGACGCGATTAGTCGGCGCAATTCCATGTGCAATATGCCACTTCATTACCGTATTCTATCGACGCCCGATGTGGGTTTCTGTGGAAGTGTCGTTTGGAGCCACACGCCTACCAGTGGGCACGTTCAAGCCGGGTTTGGGAGGCCGGTAATGGCGGCTTACAGGCGGGATAATATAATCAGATTAAGCGTGATGCATGATTTATTAAAAGAACAATTTGAACAAGATGGTTATGTGCTTGGCCTTGAACTGTTAAACAATACGCAAGTGGCCCGATATCGTCGCGCATATGAAAGGATTGAAAAAGAGGTCTCTTTGCGAAATCCCAAGGGTCGCATTACGAATATGCATTTGGAGGATGCGGAAATCTGGGAGTTGGCAACACATCCACGTGTGCTTGAGTGGGTCGGGTCGATTGTGGGTGCTGATATCGTACTGGTCAGTTCAGGTTTCTTTGTCAAACCACCGGAATCAACGGGTCAATTTGTAGCTTGGCATCAAGATACCACGTACTGGGGGCTGGAGCCCCCATTTGCAATTACGGCATGGATTGCTCTTGATGATGCAGATGTTGAAAATGGCTGCATGCGCGTAATTCCCGGCAGTCACAAGCTGGGCTTGTTGCCGCATTGCGAGTCTAAGCAGCAGGGGAATGTATTAGGCCAAAATCAGGAGATTGATTTGGCGCAATTCGATGCGTCAACGGCTGTAGATTTCGTGCTCAAGGCGGGCAGTGCGTCATTACATCATGGTGAATTGATTCATGGATCAAACCCCAACTGTTCCCGGCGGAGGCGTTGCGGGATGACCGTACGTTTTTCCATCCCGGCGGTACGTCCTGTCAAGACAGGGGAGTACCCATTTCGTGATCGACCTGTACTGGTTTGTGGTGAAGATCGGTACGGTCATTTTGAATATGTGCCCAAGCCGGATTTTGCATAGACCATATTGCCATTTAGATCAAGATGGTCTGTGAATGATTGAAGAATTTGGCGGGACGCCTGATCTTGGGCAGGGCAAAACATCATCTTGTATCGCGATATGTTGTGGCCTCCGGATTTTGTTTCGGAGAACTGCAGATATCAATGATCATTGTTTCAGGTCTGCATGGTTGGATTGATACTTGAGCCACATAGCAGCATGGAATGTTTCCATGTGGTTGAATCATCTGGGATCGCTGCATTGCGATAGGTTGGTGCGAAGGACCAGCGGTTCTGGCCATTGGCGTTTGGATAGGAACTATGGGCCAAAAGATCGTGGAAAAAAAGGACATCTCCCGGTTCCAGTTCCAGGCACAAGATGGGGCGCCCTTCAACCTCTTCGCTCTTCATTTGTTTTTTAAAGGTTTTTTTGTCATTCACGTCAACCATTTGGGCAATGGAATGGTGGCTGGCAGGAATCACTTTCAGGCACCCATTGGCTTTGTTCGCTTGGTCAAGAGCAATCCACGCCGTGATTTTATGGCTGCCTTTCCAGTAGAACCAATCCTGATGCCAAGGTGAGGCGAACGAAACACGGGAGTTCTTGAAGATGGTTTTTGCGCTTAAAAATTCCACATCGGGGCCAACCAGTGATTGTAATCCAGTGATCATTCGTTGATCGACTACCCAGTTTCGAAGTGACGAGTCAAGTTCATCAGCGAACCAGACCCGGATACCTTTGGCGGTCCGTTGTGGATCCTCCGCCGCCACCAACTTCACGATATGACTTTTCAGTGCAGTCAATTCCTGTGGGTGGAATATGCCCCTTGCAAGATAAAAGCCATCGCGGTGATAGGATTGCACATCCGCGGATGTGAATAGTGGTGACACTTGGCTCATGGCATTTTCATGTGCTGTGGACTTTGGGGAGATGTGCCTGTGCAACATTAGCTTCCACGTTCGAATTGCTGGTGTGCCCACGTCCATGCCGCGACAGTGGTAGGAAAGCCCACGGTATTCATCCCCAGAAGGATTGCCTGTTCGATGTCCTCCTTGCTTGCGCCATGTTGCATTGCCCGGCGTACGTGGCTACGCAGGGCAGATTCCAAATTGGCACCAACACATATGCCAATCTTGATCAGAGCGCAGCTCTTAGCGTCCAGTCCGCCGGCAGAAGCAACCGACTCGGCGACTTGCTCGTGTGCTTGGCCCAGTTCTGGATATTTCGCGACAAAGTCCTTGAAAGTTTGTGGCAACTTCTGTTTTGCATCATTGGTTTTTTTCATGGGGCCGACCTCCGGAGAAAGGGGCTGTGGTGTATCATCACTGCCACGATTGTAGCGGGAACTATGTGGTCTCGTGACGGGGTATTTGCGGATCACGCCAGCATATGTAAATTTTTTAGGCTGGACTTGAGCCAGTATCCAATGAGGAAATAGATACTAGTTCAGCCATCAGATTAGAAGGCAAATGGAAGAAATACAATGAAGCGAGAACACCTCTGGGTTCACCATGAGCAGGATGCGACGATTTGTTGGAAGCTTGCTGAGGGGGGGTATGCGGAGCGCATGAGTGTGCGGCAGGGTGAATTGGTGACATTATGCATCTCGAACTCTCGGTCCTATTACGATGTGTTTGTGTTTCATGAGGGTGCTGGCCGAAAACTTGTGAAGACGATTGAGAGGTTGCGGGGGGAACTTCAACCCGTGCCTAAACTGGGTTACCAGGATGGATTTAGCTGGAAGCCCGTGGTGTCATTCACGGTTCCGCGTGATTGGAAGAGTGGTGTTTACATTGCGTCATTTGCCACTGCGCAAGGGGTGCGTGAAATTCTTTTTGTGGTGCGTCCAGCAGAGCCACAGGCGCCGCTTCTGTTGACGCTTGCGGCTAATACCTATGCGGCCTACAACAACGTTGGCGGTAAAAGCTTCTACGACTATATTTCCACTGATCGCCAACATGCCAAGTTGGTGAGTTTCCAAAGGCCGTTGCAGCCAAACATGCTTGGTAACTTTTATATCTGGGATCAGTTTGTGACCTCATGGCTTGAGGGAGAAGGTTATGAAGTGGACTACTGCGTAAACGCTGATCACGATGCTGAGCCATGTTTGCTTGAGGCTTACAGCGCCAATATGCGGATTGGGCACGATGAATACAACAGTGTCAATGAATGCAATCAATTGCAGGAGTTTACACGACGGGGTGGGAACCTGTTGTTGTTTGCTGGCAATGCCTTTTGTACTTTGGTCGAGGTGCGGAGTGGTGGGAACCAACTTTTCTGCGCGAAGCCGCACTACCATGATCCGCCGACCCCCGAGAAGCCGGAAACATCCTTTCTCGAATTCATTGACAATCAACGCCAACGGACCATCGGTATTTCGTATACCTCGTTTGTTCACGCCAAGACGGATAGGCCGGGAGTGTTTATAGCTCCTTCGACATCTGAATTCGGATTTTACCGAGTGGTTGCCCCGGATCACTGGGCGTTTGAGGGGACCAATTTGCAATTAGGCGATGAATTTGGGCGTGAAGATTCGATTGTGGGTGTGGAATGCGATGCGGCCGAGCTTGAATTTGTCGATGGCCAGCCTCGTTATACAGGTCGTGATGGCGTATCACCGGAGTACAAGGTCATTGCCTTGGCGGATTCCGCTGTGAGTGGATTGATTAAATCGAGCGGTCGCAAGGTTCGTGATGACATTGTTGGTGAAGCGAATGCCTATGCCACGATTAGTGTCAATGAAACGGAATTTAAAGGGACGATTTTTAATGCCGCAACGATTGAATGGGGCCATGGACTGTATCACGATGATTCACCGGTAGCCATTATCACCCGGAATGTTCTCAATCGGTTGGGTAAAGGGTGAAAGTGGGGTGGGCTGCTCGGGCAGCCTGGGGACAGGAATAAGGGTTTTTGATAGATGATAAGGATGCATGCTGGTAACCCTCGGGGCTTATGGGCAATTTGATTGTCGGCGGATCTGCTTTTGTGGATTCTTGTATGACCTTTAGTTTTGATGTTTATTTGGAATTCGACCCGATTGGTCCGATAAACATCGATTGGGGCGGTGTTTAGTATCGCTAGGTCGGGTGTTATTTGACACCCGGGGGTGCGGAACTATGATTGCCCCCTTCGTGACAGGCTTAAAAGTCAGTTGCGGGATATGAATTGTAAAACTCAGTAACGTTGCCCATAGACATGGGGATATTGCTGAATTGTTCTTTGACAAGTTGATAGGTCGATTTGTCGCTTATTATTAATAGTGACACCGAAAGTCGATGCATTTGAGGTGCTTGTCCGCCAAAGCGTAAGGCAATGGTGGATCGCTGTGCTGAGATGATCAGGCAGCGGATCAGTTGACCCTGGATTGAATTTACTACAATTGTCTGGTGCTGATGTTACGGCACATTTCAAGGTGTTTTAACAAAGGCTTGGATAGTTGTTGATGCGTTCGGTCTATAGGTCGGTGTGATTAAGCTATTAAGAGCGTGCGGCGGATGACTTGGCGTCAAGAGGCGATGAAGGACGTCGGAGCCTGCGAAAAGCCCAGAGGAGCTGGCAACCAAGCTGTGATCCTGGGATGTCCGAATGGGGAAACCCTTCCCGACTTGTCGGGAAATCCATGCCTGAATGTATAGGGTATGGAGGCTAACCTGGGGAATTGAAACATCTTAGTACCCAGAGGAAAAGAAAGAAACCTCGATTCCGTCAGTAGCGGCGAGCGAACGCGGATCAGCCCAAACCGCCCCTCGGGGCGGGGTTGTGGACACCAACGTGGTACGGTCGAATTTGTTGCGAAGTGTCTGAAAAGGCAAACCAAAGAAGGTGATA
>PBAS01000024.1 GCA_002716625.1 Phycisphaeraceae bacterium
CCAAATCCATGGATGACCACCGACCTCGGATCAAGCCAAACTGTTCGAGGCGTCAGGACCCTAGGAAGAGGAGATTATGGTCAATGGGTCACCTCCTATAAGGTAGCAACAAGTAGCGATGGAACGGCCTTCACTTTAGTTGATGGTGGTTTTGTTTTTGACGGCAACAGTGACCGAACCACGCCGAAAGAGGGGATATTCCAGAACGAAGTCATCGCCAGGTACGTGAGAATTCTTCCCCAAAACTGGCATGGACATATTTCCATGCGAGCAGGGGTAATTTTAGACGTTAATGATAATACCTCCGTGCCCAACTTGACGGTTTCCCAACCAGATACGGTAGTCAATAATTACACCGTTCCAACAGCGAACCTCGCAGCTGACACAATCACAATACCCGTAACTGATGCGTCTGCATTTTCCCAAGGTGATCAAGTCATGGTCATCCAGATGCAGCACGAAAATTCAGCTGGGACGTATGAATTGAGGACTGTTGAATCGATCGTCAACAACGACATCACGGTTAACGCTGGACTGACCAACTCCTATTACCAATCTACTTCTTCCAAATCCCAGATTGTCAGAGTACCGCAATACTCTGATGTGACTGTTGATTCCGGTGGTGCGCTAACGGCAGCAGCTTGGGATGGCAATCAGGGCGGCATTCTGGCCTTAAGCGTTTTGGATACGGTGACTATTGATAACGGTGGAATTATTGATGTCTCCGATCTTGGGTTCCGAGGTGCACCACGCCATGCCCACCACTGGCAAAATGGCTGGGCCGATGGATATCGCGGCGAAGGACATCTGGGTGGATATGATTCACAAGGAAGTTCCGCCAACGGCTCAGGTGGTGGTAGTGGTAGGGCAGGTTGTCCTGCCAAGGCAAACGGGGGAGGTGGAGGTGGTGGAGGCAACGGCACCGCAGGAGGAAATGGCGGAAACTTCTATGACTGCACGAGAGGAAGCGCATCGGGTGGTATCGCACCGGGCGGCAATGAGGTTGGCTCCGACAGTGTGCAGAAACTATTCCTGGGTGGCGGTGGTGGATCCGGTGGATTCCACGACACATCGGGCCATACGGGACCTGCCGGTAATGGGGGGGGAATTATTTACGTTACCGCAGACGCAATCATTATCAATGGCAGTATTAAGGCCAACGGTAACGCCGCTACTGCGTTCACCAGCAGTCCCGGTAGTTACAAGGGTGGTTCAGGCGGTGGTGCGGGCGGAACCATCTATTTAAGAGCGGATCATGAAATCCCAGTAACCAATATTGAAGCTGTTGGTGGTAGTGGATCTGACGGTTACACATCAGGAAACCAAAACGTTACTCCAGCAACGCAGAAGGGTGGTGATGGTGGTAATGGGAAAATCAAGCTGGTTGAAACAAACCAGGGCGTTCTTAGCGGAACTCCCACCAATGCTGACATCGGTTATCACCAAGTTGTCTTGAAGGCCACTGATTCCACTGGAGCCATCACGCTGCAGGAATTCATGATTACCGTGGGAGATTCCAACGATGCGCCGATATTCATCAGCCACCCACCGGTCGGTTATGCACTGGAAGATTTTACCTATGTCTACGTGATCGAGGTTAATGATCCTGACGGTGACACAGTGACCCTCCAAGCCTCCACGCTCCCAACCTGGCTAACGCTTGATCCATCCACCGGCACGCTTACAGGAACACCACTTAATGAGCACGTGGGTGGCCATCCTGTGGCAATTGTCGCAACAGATACGAATGGTGGCGAGACCACCCAGTCCTTTAATATTAATGTGGCCAACACCAACGACGCACCAACATTCACCAGCACACCGGTTGCCCATGCAACTGAAGACACCGCCTATACCTACACCGTAGAAATAAACGATGTGGATGGCGATGCCGTTACCCTCCAAGCTGTCACCCACCCAAGCTGGTTGATTTTTGACGACTCTACGGGCGTACTTTCCGGAACGCCGCTTAATGAGCATGTGGGCGACCATTCAGTCACAATTAAAGCGACAGACGGAAACGGCGGTGCGGCCACCCAAACATTCAACATAAGCGTTACCAACGCTAATGACGCGCCAACATTTACCAGCATCCCGGTTACTGCAGCGACAGAAGACACCACCTATACCTACACCGTAGAAACAAACGACATAGACGGGGACGCCGTAACCCTCCAAGCCTCCACGTTACCAACCTGGCTGACCTTTGATCCATCCACCGGTGTGATGACGGGAACACCCCTCAATGATCATGTGGGTGACCACGCCGTGGCAATTGTCGCAACAGATGCAAATGGCGCCCAGACCACCCAGTCCTTGAACATCAGCGTGACCAACACCAACGACGCACCGGTATTCACCAGCACCCCAGTTACTGATGCGAGCGAAGACACTACCTACACCTACACCGTAGAAACAAACGACATAGACGGTGACGCCGTAACCCTCCAAGCCTCCACGTTGCCAACCTGGCTGACCTTTGATCCATCCACCGGTGTGATGACGGGAACACCCCTTAATGATCATGTGGGCGACCATTCTGTCACAATTAAAGCGACAGACGGAAACGGCGGTGCGGCTACCCAAACATTCAACATCAGCGTGACCAACACCAACGACGCACCGGTACTTACCAGCTCTCCGATTACTGCTGCGACAGAAGACACCGCCTACACCTACACCGCAGAAACAAACGACATAGACGGGGACGCCGTAACCCTCCAAGCCTCCACGTTGCCAGCCTGGCTGACCTTTGATCCATCCACCGGCGTGATGACGGGAACACCCCTCAATGATCATGTGGGTGACCATTCTGTCACAATTAAAGCGACAGACGGAAACGGCGGTGCGGCCACTCAAACATTCAACATCAGTGTGGCCAACACCAACGACGCACCAGTATTCACCAGCACCCCAGTTACTGATGCGACCGAAGATGCCACCTATACCTACACCGTAGAAACAAACGATGTGGATGGTGACACGGTGACCCTCCAAGCCCTCACGCTGCCAACCTGGCTAACCTTTGATCCATCCACCGGTGTGATGACGGGAACACCCCTTAATGACCATGTGGGTGACCACGCGGTAAGCATTGATGCTACTGATACAAATGACAGCGCTGCGGTCCAGTCCTTCAACATCAGCGTGACCAACACCAACGACGCACCGACAGTTACTGATCCTGGTACTCAAAGCGATTCCGAGGGTGATGATGTCTCATTACAACTTGTTGGCAGTGATCCTGACGGCCAGGCATTCACGTGGACTGCCAGCGGACTACCTGCTGGGCTTGCCATCAATACCAACAGTGGATTAATCTCCGGCACGCTCGGCTTCGATGCAGCAGGCAGCCATACCGTGACGGTAAGTATCAGTGATGGCAGCCTCGTGGCCAACACGTCGTTCACTTGGACGGTCGCAAACACCAACCGAGTGCCGGTGTTCACCAGCATTCCGGTTACTGAGACAAGTGAAGACGCCGCCTATACCTACACCGTAGAAGCCGTTGACTTAGACGGTGATACTGTAACCCTCCAGGCTTCCACGCTGCCAACATGGCTGACCTTTGATCCATTAACCGGCGTGCTTGAAGGAACACCCCTTAAGGACCATGTGGGCAACCACGCTGTAAGCATTGATGCTACTGATACAAATGGCGCCCAGACCGCCCAATCCTTTGTGTTAACGATTACACCAAGTGATAACCTGGTACCCGGTGACGCGAACCAGGACGGCGTGGTTGACATTGCGGACCTTGGGATCGTGGGCGCCAACTTCAACAAGACCTCTGTTGAATGGTCACAGGGAGATTTCACCGGTGATGAGAAAGTAGATATCGCTGACCTTGGCATCATTGGTGCCAACTGGACAGCAGCGGATTCTGCAGTTGCCCTGTACGCTGCATCCAATCCCCGGACTGCACCGCTTCATGCAAAAGATAAAGCTATGCATTCGACCCGACTCGACCTGGCAACACTGCTGCAGGAAGATGACCCAACCAGCCTCGCGAAGATGCTTGAAGCCCACCGGAATATCACCAGCCTATAAGCCTTCCTTCGTTCGGTATTTGGCAACACGTCAACTAATATCCAGCCTTAAGGACGTTGATGTCCTTCGCCGTTATTTCGATACAACAGATGCATAGCCTTGCATGAATGAGTTTGACGACGATTAATTCTGGATGTCAAACAGCACCGGTTAGTCATGATGACCCAGTGTAGGATGATGTATACGAGTCAGCTAACCTACCTAAGGACAATTTATACAACCAATGGTAATGGTGGGTTATTGGTTGCTCCCGGCATGATGTATGTATAAAGGTCACGAGTTGGTGTTAGAGGCCTCCGCGTAGTTGCCAACCATCAAGGAATTGGATCCTCAGCCACGCTCAAAACTCATGGTAACAATAGGACCCATACTTCTCTTTTAGAATTTAACACGATGCAAACCCCTCGGTAATTGTGACACTTCATTTGGTCAACTTGAGTGAAAGCCTATTCCCTCAAGCTTTGTGACGCATCTTGAATATCGGACGATTCCTGAAGACCTGTACCAACTATAACGATGGCAACTTAATAATATCGCGTCATTCGTTATTGCAGACCTGTATCGCCATCATTTATATGCCATCCTTGAGGTACGGGCGTAGACGTTCCGCCCAAGCAGAGGAGATGATGACGATGGTTAAACTTGTACTGCTTATCATGTTGGATGGATCATTATTCACGGGGATCGGGGCCCTACTGGGGTACATGATGTTCTAAAATGTTTTTGAATCGGTGTTACTCAGTTTCTCAACTGGAATCAATACTGATTCATGTACCCTGCAAGAAGATGCCAAGTGACAATGCAAGACAGTCGAGGTGACCTGTCTTGCATCGTGCGTTTCATGTTTATTGATTCATCAAACGTCACACTCATTCCTTTAATCCCGGAGGTTCCTCGAATCCATTCGAGGAACCTTCCCGGGAGGTTGTGTGTTTATTAATGATAAATCCCTTCTTCATCTTGGCCGACGTCTTGCAAAAGCCAAGGCTCCAGCTAACAACATGCCCACAGAAGCTGGTTCGGGGATTGGAGCGTGGAGCGAGAAATTGGCAAAACGCGTGCCCCGGGTCAATCTCAAGGTTGTGATGGGTACATCATTGGTCAACATGAATGAGACCGTAGGATTACCAGAAACCGTGGAGCCATCGATCTTGTAGGATCCTGCGCCATAGCTCCAACCTGGCATATCATCACTGATAATTGATGATGCTGGTCCACTGCCTGTTCCATTCACAGCCATTGGTTCATGAAGCCAAGGTGTCAATATTGCACCATTGCTATCAGTTGCTGTTAGAGACAGAACTTCGATGCTCCCGGATCCATAATCAACATCACCAAACCGAAAATAGGTTCCAGCCGGCAATGCGCCCGTGGGAAGTGATGTAAAGTCATAAACCGTGGTCCCCGTGTTATTGTTAATGGTTGTTGGGGTCGGACCATTGGCATCAAAGGTGCCCACCCAATCATTGAGAACAGGCGCTGACCATGTTCCCTGCCATGGACCGGATACTGTATTACCAGTTACAGACCGACCCTGATTTGCAGGCGTACCTTGATTTGGAACCGGCAGGTGCGCCCCGGCACGCGTTAACATTGCGGCATTTAAACCCGGCACCAATAAACACAATGAAGACAGGGACAAGATCAGTTTGAATGTGAAGCGTTGCATGTTGCTCTCCTTTTGTATGTGTCGCTATGAATTCACTAACTCACCAAACACCTTGTTAATTTTCCAGGGTTGATCACCCTCGGTTTGGCCCGGCCATTTAACGTTTGGCCACGCCTGACCCCAGTCCATTACGCAAGCGCCATGCCATAACTTCTATGGTTTTTAAACATGCTGCCCTGCAGGCCCCAATGAACCTAAATGACGATCCCCCATAATTTCATGTTGACAAGGCCATACGGAATTGGGGCAAATGGCCTAACAGGTTGGGGAATCATGGGGAAAATAGCGTGCTGGATGACCCACGTTAAAACATGACAACCTCCAGTGCCACGCTCTAACTGCCCAAACCCGACGTTAACGGCGGTCCGCTGAATCTGATTCGGTTTGGCATGATATTTGCGTTTATGTCAGCCAGAATGATGTTGACGAATATGGCATACCGTCGAGAGGACCCACTGGTAAAGATGAAAATCCAGATGCGCAAACAGACTTGTCACATGGGGGTTGTGCGCCATATAAGTGAGATGTAATCGCCTATGAAGGTAATATGATTCGCGTGCTCTTTGGTATTTATCCTCCGGTAGAATCGGGGATTAATACCTAATAACCGCTTTGCAATTTGGCTTTAACTGACGTGTCCTTTTTGTTCGGTCGAGTCTGGTAATCAACGATGGATCCGGTATAATGAATATCATCCTATCTTATTTATTAGCAGTAGGTTGTTGGAGAAAAACAATGAATGGTTCATGTTTACCCAAGGCATTGTACAGCCTGATGCTGGTTGCATTACTGTTGACTCCGGCATTCTCCGGCCCGGTCTTCAACCCCTCGTCCAATGCCGTGACCACATTCAGGGCTGATAATGGAAGTTCTGGTATTCCCGCCAGTACCATGATGTTTAGTGGCGCAGCTGGGAATATCAACAGCCCATTGAACTTCATGCCGCAGTTTTCAAAGACGCTGACCGATGGTGCAGATTCCGCATCAGCAACTGGTGATATTGGTTATTTCAGTAATCCATCACCTTATGGATATGCCATCTCCTATTATCCATCAAGCATGGGCGTGGGCCAGACCCGATCAGGTGGATCGTTTGACGGTGCCAGCACATTGAACCTTGATTATGACCTCAACTTTGATGTTGATAGCACCGGGTGGAACGGACCATTATTTGTATACCAATTATTTGTTCTTCATTTTGATCTTACAGAGGCAGGTGACGAGGCTTCTTTTGACGCTGACTTTACCTATACCCTTGACAGCGGTGGGGGCTCACCAATCACCAAGAACCTGCATATCAGTGATTCAAGATCGTTTGGCGATGGCAAGTCACCGTTGGCGGTACTGTTTGACTACGATCTCTTGACGTCATCGCCGATCACCCCCGGCACCAGCTACCGTATTGAAGGCGACATCACCTATTCATCCACTGATGATGCAAAAGCCATGGTTAGTTTATCAGATCAGCTGTTCCGGGATCAGCAGAAAACTCAACTTCCCTATGATGCATTCCAAAAGATCGGACTGCCACGTGAACTGTGGAAGCAACATGGCAACGGTGTTTTTGTTGGCAACGGAAGTTCGACAATTCCCAACCCAGGAACCGACAATATCGTTTCATTTTCCTATGACGCTAACTCGGCAGACCATTATGTCCGCCAGTTAAGTGCCCTGGGGCCACCACATCCCCAAGCATTGGATTATGAGGAAGATACGATTTTTGGGCCCAATGCGGCTAATGACCCGCTGCATCCGGATATACGTTTCATCGGCCAAGGCGAAAACTCGGCAATTGATACCGACGCCATGTCCTATGGTTACAACATTGATCCACTACTGCACGCAAAACTTCCCCAAAACCGGGATCTCGTACCCCAGCTGTCCGTGTTTTTCAGTGTTGCTCACTCCGATGGTTCACCGGGAACGGCCGTCAATGACGAGGGCGCTCCCAATGAACGCAACTCCGATATCTTTGTTTCCGATGCTGAAGGGAATAACCGCCAGGTCTATGACGGTAATGGCATTGACCCCCAGCCCGGTGCTCGAAAGCTTGGACTCATTGAAGAAGGCAGCACCTTTGTGGACGCATTGGATATGCGAGCACAATGGAAGCAGGACCTATGGATGGATAAACGCCCAGACAGTGACCGGGACAGTTCCCTTCTCTACTGGAGTGTAATTAGTGATAATGGCGTTGGCGGATCAATACCCCAGCCACCCTATCACATCCCCGACCTGGCATTGGATATCGTCGACCCTGGTGATATTGGTGGCCCTGTCCTGGATGGCGGCATTCTCACACACCAGCCACAAGTTGAATATTCAAACAATATTTCAATTACACCAAGTGCGAATATGGAAATGACCGTGCTTGCCGAGTTAGGTGATCTTGATGAAACGGTGGCGTCAGAACCAATCGACCCGCATTATTTTGGTAGCGATATCTTCGTGGGTAAAGCGCAAGATAAATATTCAAGCAGCAGCCCGATCTTGAAATATGCGGATAAAGCGGAGTTGGGGCTCACCGACCTTGATGATATCGACGGCCTAGTCGTGGTTGATCTTGATGGCAGGCCAACTGACTTCAACTCAGATAGTGATATTATCTTCTTTTCACTTAAACGTGGATCCCTTTCACTTGAGCCAGACTACGAAAAGTTTATTGGTGGGGCAGCTGTCAACAAGAGCGCTGCAGACATCTACTATGTTGGTAAAGGTTATTCGGTAGCCCGTCTCTACTCGGCTGCAGAATTAGGCTTGTTGCCATCTGATGATATCGCGGCATTTGATTTTGCAAACATGGAACTCCTGCAAAGAATGACCGGCCCTATTCCCGGTGACGCAAACTTTGACGGGATCGTCGATGTGGCTGACCTTGGTATCGTCGGTGCCAATTTCAGTTTGAGTGGTACATCCTTTTCACAAGGCGATTTCAATGATGACGGAATTGTTGATGTTGCCGACCTGGGCATCCTAGGTGCCAATTGGGGTGTTGGTTTCGGGATGTCCGGCATGACGCTGGGACAGAATACAAATGTCATGTCCACCGTTCCTGAACCCGCCACGGGACTCTTGCTGATCATAGGCGCCGCGCTCGCCAAAACCCGCCGAGGCACAAGAAAAGCGATCGCCCGATAGCCTGTCGCCTAATCTGTTCCCTTCAAAGGTGCTTTGGCCACACGGTGACCCCAGGGAACCGACTTCCTTTATCCGTTTGGTCCTGTCGCCAGGTTCCCGAGGACATCCATGACCTGGGAAATATTGGCCCATGGGGTCTGGGAAGTTGGATCCTGACCTTCGGCGGCAAGGCTAACATGACCACTATGGCGCAGGCGTAGTGATTCCCATGAACTTACCGTCGTTATATTGATATTTCGCATTGTCGTGTTGTGTGACCTAGCTTGTAGGGTTGCGGTCCTAGTTCTCGCTTGGGGGCCTATGTCAAACCGGGCATGGGGTGTTTCATGGCGTGCCCTACCTATCGTATCCAACCATTGGCTCGTCAGCTTTGTACTACCAAGTGATTGCGACTGCGAATCATCAGGAAGCCCCTCGGGATTAATGATCAGCTTTGCACCTAATATATTTCCACTATCGCCCCAGGCGCGATCACGAATGCGTAGTTTCCAAAGGCCCTTGGCGGGATCGCCATCAAGTTTTGACAGTTTCTGCTGAGGTTTGAATTCACCGGAAAAGGGGGCTGCGCCCTCCTGGATCCTGGTTGCCGCCTCATCATTGAACCTTGCCTTCATATCATCACCAGAACCGCCATGACGGTTAAATAACCGAACCCGCGTTCCATCCGGGCTGATGAGCGTCATCTGCAAATCGCTGATCCAGGTATGCTCCAACTCAATATGCACATCAATATCATCAATCACAAGGTCACTATAAACAGGAATATTTATTGTTGTTGCCTTGCGGTCCTTTAGGTGACGTTCTCCTTCCCAACTAAATTCCACCTGGGCCGTATTGTCAATAAAGGTGCTGTATTGGTCATCAGGAGTTTCACCAAAGATGCCGTCTTGATCTTGGTCCATCAGGTTGCCATCAAGATCTGCAACATCTGGCCCGATCGTGACCTCGTATATCCCTAATGCCATTTGAGAACCGAATCGAACTTCGACCTGGGTGCCGTTGGACCCTTGCACCTGATGCAGGGATTCAATAGGAATCGTCATGCAGTCTGGTGCAATCAAGTGGGTGTCATCCAGTGTCACCGTGGTCGTATCGATGGGTTTATTGAAGGTTAATATGACACCTTCAACGGAATTGCCTGTTGAAACCCACCGAGCATTGGTAACCTGAGGACCCTGGCTTATGGGCTGGTCAACTCGAATGGCCGAATTTAAATTTAGGCGACCATGCGTAACTGAATCGAGTAGCATAGGATCTGCATTGTCATAAATTGCAGAAATCACTTCGCTGTGATTCCAATCAGAATGTGCCGCCCAGATTAAGGCTGCTGCCCCAGCCACATGCGGGGTGGCCATCGAGGTGCCGCTGTAAGTACCGTATCGATCATTGGGCAGGGTACTGAGAATTGAAACACCCGGTGCCACGATATCAACTGAATTGACTCCATAATTAGACCAGCTGGCCAACCTGTCATTGGAGTCACTTGCACCAACAGCAATAATATTAGGCAGATCATAGTCCACTGGATAGGAGGGATTAGCGTCATTGTTTTCTCCCTCGTTACCTGCTGCAGCCACGAAAATACCATCCTCATCACCAAAAGCGCGAATTGCATCATTCATCGCCCGACTGTATCCACCGCCACCAAAACTGGCGTTGATCACCTTCGCGCCCATCTGGCGGGCATAGTTAACTGCACGAACGGCATCGCTTGTATACCCGCCACCATCAGCGTTCAGAAACTTCAACCCCATTAATTGAATGTCCCATGCAATACCAGCGACCCCGTGTCCATTATCACCCACGGCGCCAATTGTCCCGGACACATGGGTTCCATGCCCATTGTCATCCAAGGGATCGCCGTCCTCGTTGTAGAAGTCATAGCCATATAGATCATCGACATAACCATTACCGTCATCATCCACACCTGCCTGGCCACCAGCTTCCAAATTGTTTACCCATATGTTTTCAGCGAGGTCCTCGTGGTGGTAGTCAATACCGGTATCAATCACTGCCACAATGATTGACCCGGCATCGGTCCGAACGCTCCATGCCTCTGCAGCGTCAATGTCTGCGTCACCGGTTCCGCCGGTCTGGCCTGTATTGTTCATGCCCCACAAGGACTGATACCGAATGTCGTTTGGTATACGCGCCACATGACCAAGGGCATAGTCCGGCTGAGCATAGGCAACATCTGAAAGACTGTTGTAATGATTGACCGCTGCGCTCAAGTCTATTGTCGAATCAATATGGACTTCATAAAACCCGAAACCCAGCTGTTTTCCGATATGCGTCCCGGGCATATAACTTTGCGCCTTCAATTCACTGTCAAAACGTGCAATAAACTGATCTGAATTCACATCACCAACCAGGGGATTAGCCGACATCAACAGCCTTGATTCAAGGGGTTCAAAAAGATTGGTTGAAGCCTTCGCGCCATTACCAGACTCATGGGTGGTGCCTTGATGATGTCGCCGGATCAAATGCATGGGGGATTTGAATAAATCGTTAAACATTACTTCATCTCCTGCGCGTAATAGTGGCGAGCCAGTTGTCAGCCAACTTCTCGCCAAACTGATTGATCTGGAAAAAGGTGTACGCAAGGTAAATATGACCACGAGACCAAATCATTATCCTGCGGAAATACCAGCAGCCATTGCGAGGCCGGTATTTGTGATTTGAATTGACTAAATACCTGGAGCATGAAGGTATATTCCTTCGTGCCTCCAGCTTTGAAGTTACTACCGATTTACCTGGATGCCTGCGGACACTTTTTCAGCTAGCAGAACACGCATGCCTATGCGACTGCCAAGGTGTCCGTGAGGCAAGTTAAATAATCTGATTTAGAAATGAAATGGTCAATAAATAAATAAACTTTCCCCAATGAATCTGGAACATAACCGTTACAGCACCACCCGACGGAAAGGTCGTTTAGGTATATCTGGTGTTCCAAAAAACAAACCAGCCACGGCATACCACAAACCGTTATCCATGGGCAAAGAACAGAACAAATCACAAAACTCGAATGCAACCTAATACTCTTAAAACACCAATAAACTGCATTGTTGTGCCGGTCGCGTTATCTTCCAATATCAAGTTGAACTAATACCTGGGACATAGATCATTGAGCAATCCTGGATTCCATGGGTTTAATAACTGGTAATCGTCAGGATCAGAACAATGGTCTATACATGACGATACCGGGGTCGATCTGCAACCGTTAGGATAACCACCGTTTACCCTTTACTTCAGGTATCATTTCATAAAGACGCATGAAAGCCGTCAATGGCGCGTAGTGCTTGGCCTGCAGAAGACCAAGGGGGGGGGCAGGCATCTATCATCTTAAAAGTATCATTATTCACGAAACGCCCAATGAACCAAGCCACGCTCTTACCTGAAGACCACGAGGCCATTGCCCGGCAAATTGGAAGGGCCCCGCATGGCGTCATGAGCGTGGCATATCGATGCCCATCAGGGCACCCAGGCGTGGCGCTAACCTATCCGCTCAAATCGCAGAACGGTCACGTGACACCCTTTCCATCGCAGATGTGGCTGACCTGTCCACTATTAACCACGCACCTGTCAGAATTGGAACGAACCGGTGTCATCGCTGATCTGCAACAACGACTGGTGGAGTCCTCCGACCTCCAGGCTCGGTTTGCAGATGATCATCGCCGTTGTATTGCGCATCGATGGAGCCTTTTGTCACCTGAAGACCAGGATCTGATCCAGACGAGGAACATGACCCACATCTTTGCGCAACGTGGCATCGGTGGGGTTCGCCATTGGATGACCATCAAGTGCCTCCACCTGCATTTCGCACACCACCTGACCCTGGGTGATACCGTTGGGCAACTGCTTGAAAAAGAATATGGCGTTGAACCCTGCAGAGAAAAACAGTTGAATTGCGTCAATACAGCAGCCCGTCAACAATCCCCTCGCGCTTGCCAGTTCCGTGCCTAGGCAACTAGAATTGTAATCATGAATGCAGATGCAAGATCACTGCTTGATGTTCGCTCGTCATTGAAGGTCAAGTGGTATCGATCACCCATCGAGCGTGAAACACTGCGCCAGATCATGCAGCGGAGTAATCTCCGCGGCGCCTGCCAGGCGGTGGGACACCTGGGCCTGTGGTGCCTTACCGGATCTGCGGCCTACTACATGTTCAGCCAGGAGTTGTGGGTCGGCTTTGCAATTGCGCTGTCATTACACGGGACAGTTGGATCGTTCTTTAAAGGTCTTGCCACCCATGAACTTGGACACGGTACGGTATTTAGAACACCGGCACTCAACAAGTTATTCCTGCGGATCTACAGCTTACTTGGCTGGTGGAATTTCCACGTATATGCCATGAGCCATACCTACCATCATCGTTATACCCTTCACCCTGAAGGTGATCGCGAAGTGATCCTGCCGAAAACCCCAACACTCAAGGCGCTCTGCCTGTTGCAGCTTTTCACCGTCAACATCTGTTTTGCGACTGAAACAGTTCCTATGTTCCAGACCATCCGACGCACGGTCTATAACGCCATGAACCGCTTCGACACCGAGTGGCACAAGGCCCTTTACCAGGCACATCCTGAAGCACGAGCCCAGGCGGTTCGCTGGGCGAGGATCCTACTGCTCTTCAACGCCCTGGTGATTGCCGGAAGCTTCATGGCCGGCATGCCCATCTTGGCAGTTCTTATTTCGGGACATCTGTTTATTGGAAACTGGCTCAGGTATTTTGTCGGCCTGCCCATGCATTGTGGACTGCGGGAAAACGTACCCGACTTTCGGCTGTGCACGCGGACCATTACGCTTAATCCGATTGCCGAGTTTCTCTACTGGCACATGAACTGGCACGCTGAACATCACATGTTCGCCGGGGTTCCTTGCTATAAACTCGCCCAGTTGCACAACACCATCAAGGATGACATGCCTGCGCCACGCACCCTGATCGGTGCATGGCGGGAGATGCGGCAGACCTGGCGACGCCAGCAGAAAGAACCGGGCTACCAGTTTGATACGCCGCTACCACCAACTGCAGGCACGCATTTGACCC
Organism: Phycisphaeraceae bacterium; assembly: GCA_002716625.1. GTDB lineage: Bacteria > Planctomycetota > Phycisphaerae > Phycisphaerales > Phycisphaeraceae > UBA6626. Next base: position 13,902 of record PBAS01000024.1, read on the forward strand.
AAGACACTACCCAGAAAGATGATCAGTCACTTGAATCGTCAATCGGGGACCTGGCCCCATCTGTTCTATCCTGAGTGACGGCCAAAAAGGGAAACTCAGCAACCAAGCAACCTCGGTGCCCTAGTTGAGTTAAAACAATACGCCGTAACGAATTATTCTTGAAATTTCATTTTGATTATTACGAAATGCTGCTATGTTATAATTGCATAAAGGTTCCTCTGGATACAGAACGAGGGACAGGAGGGATCTCACTACAAATAGAAGAAAGCGCCTTTCCAAATCACTGGTTGGCACAAGCTATAAAAACGCTCTATCAATCACCTGCAGGGCTCTGTTTGAGAACTCGACACTATTATGGATTCAATCCAAAGGCTGACAAAGATGCTTCGCCGGTTCAAGAAAAATAAACAAAAGACTCTTGCCCTACCAGCCACTTCATGGCGCGGATTGCAGCAACTTGAACCACGGTTGTTACTCCATGCTGATTGCGCCGTCCCCATTACAGAAAACATCCGAGGCACCAGTGTTACGTTTGATGAATGCTTTGATCGTGAATTCAACCATGACGGCACCGATTACCAGATCCATGTTTATTTTACTGACTCGGCAACCGGCAATGGCATACATGAGATCCCCGAACTGGACGCCGATGCCAACGGCATGAATGATCATGCCGAAGCCATGGCCGATGAAGTTGAAACAGCATATCAATTCCATCTCGATCGGCAGATTGATTTTCTTCCCAGTGGTAGTACAGACGAAATGAACCTGTTTATTGCGGAGGACCCTCGGATTGGTGGAATCATCGGCACCACTGGAATAAACATAGACGATGACACCATCATCAATGACACGCTTGAAATGCGATCGATTGCATTTCATGAAATACAACACCTTGTGCAAACACAATATGACTCCAGTCCCAACTGGACCCAGTACGGCGAAGGAATTGCGAGGGCAATTGAAGACCGCGTAGACTCATCCTATGACGCAGCTGGAACTGAACGTCGTTTCCTCGGCGATGTTAATAGGTACCTACAAAATTCCGGTAGTGTTCGCGACGACAACCTTTTCGATATCAGCTATGACAATGTGCTTTGGTGGACATGGCTGATGGATCAATACCGCCAAGGGTCTGGTGTCGACCCGCCTGTCACCAATAGCAATGACCTCGGCTGGGATGCTCTGAAGGATTTTTACGAGGAACTTGAAACACAACCAAGTGACCCGATCAACGCGGTCGGAGATTTCATCGCTGATCAGGGAAGCACCTTCCGGGATGACTTCATTGATTTTACGCTTGCCGCCTATGCCTTTGAATACAACCCATCAGACCCAAGATTGGGATTCATTGATGCAGAGATCAATGGGCTGAACGGACTAACCAATTACAACAATATAGGTACGGCATTTACCACTGACACTGAAACGATCCCCACCTATTCTGCACGATATTTCGAACTAAATCCTGCAAGTAGTTGCGATTACACCGCATTTACCTTTGACGGTAACGGAAGCGACTATGGATGGAGCGTACTGACTGTGGACGGCGGCAATCTGGAGGATCACTGGACCGCTTATAGTGATCAGTGGGCCAGGACGGTGCGTACAGCAGATCTTGACCGGATCATGGGTGTTGTCACTGCATTTGACCAAGGCGGCACTGCTGATATTGGTCACGGCTGCGTGGTCCCCAATCTTTCCATCAAAACACCGTCTTCTTTGGGTCAGGCACAGGTTGGCGCAGCAGATAACCCCCGCTCATTTATCGCACGCCTGGCGGTGACCGGCAGTGGCGGTGGAGCGGTAGCAGGTCTCTGGGCAAGTGATTTTGATGTCAGTATTTCCGAAACCGGGGTTGCACTGGCGCCGGATATTGGAGCCACCGTAATCAACGCCGCATATGTTCAGGATAATTACTGGCTTCTCATCCAGGCACCAGGTGACGGCGCGGGCGCTGTTACAGGAACAGAATATGACCTGACGATTGATCTTGGTGGCATTTCCTCTGATACGAAAACCGCAGCCCTGAAATATGTTGATGAACCACAGGATGTAATGATCATTTTAGATCGATCTGGAAGCATGGGATATGGTTCCGGCAAGATTGAAGCTGCCCGCAATGCCGCCATCCTTCTGGTCGATGAACTATCTCATAGCGACCAAGGTGGGTACGTGGCCTTTGATACGAATGCCACGCTACGTGAATCCCTGGACCAAATCGGTGCTGGCAATCAGCGGGTTGATCTGATTGTAGATATCGCAAGTGAAACTGATCTGTACAGTACATCAATCGGAGATGGCCTACGCACCGCACTAAACGACTACAACACCAATCAAGATGCGGCCCATGCATGCCATTTCGTGCTACTCAGTGATGGAATGGAAAATGAACCGGAATACTGGGCGGACGTTAAAGGTGATATCAACAGTAGTGGCTGCGCTGTCCATACAATTGCGCTTGGACCGGAAACCGATGAAGAACTGATGCAGGAAATTGCAGATGAAACAGGGGGATCGTATGACTACGCGACCACAACTGGAAATGTGCCGGTTAACTCCACGCTGACGTGGGAAAGTAATGTCAGCCGAGTGTATGACAATGTATCGGCAAAAATCGCCGGCCGACAGCGGATGACAACCCAACTTCCAGACTCATCGGTAGGTGGCCCGACCAACGGAATCATTGATTTTGAGGACCTGGCACTAGGGACGCAATACAGTCCTGGAAATACTTTCAATAGTTCCGGCATCGATATTTCAGTCGCCCTCAATTCCAATGGACCAGCTGTTGTTCAGAACCAAAGCGTCATCGGCACTGGCAATGAAATGAATCTCAATAATAGTGCCCTCGAATTTAACTTTACCGACACACTCACCTCCCTCTCATTTGAATTTGAAGAGACAGGTGGCATTCTTCAACTGATCGTCAATGGTCAAGTTGAAAACTTCCAGGACTTCCAGGATATCCATGGACACACCATTGGCGGCGCCTTGGTTTCCGTGACCCGACACCAGTCACATGGCAACGTCGCTTTGAAGGGCGATGTCAATTCATTTTCACTCTTTGGACAGGAACTCGTAATTGATAATGTTGCCTTTACCGGACAAGAAGGGAATTATCACACTTTCGTGGTGGATGACGCTTCAGAGGAATTAATGGTATCGGTTGCATGGAGAAACAGCACGGGTGGATCACATGAAACGTTCCTGTATGACCCGGCGGGCAACCTTCTTGTTGGAAAACGAATTTCATCGCACGGCACAAATGATGTGTGGCAAATCTTCGCGCCAATGCCGGGGACTTACAAGCTTGAGGTCAAAGATCTAGCTCAAGAATACTTCGTGACAGCATCCGTAGTTAGCCAGTATCAGTTGCACTTGTTCCTGGGAACTCCGATTGAAAAACGAACCCAGGGAGTGGAAATACCAATCGTAGCATCCTTGATCGGGCCTTCTTCGTCAGTAGTTGTAGGAGCCCAGGTTGATGCGGTTGTGACCGGCCCGGATGGCAATCGACAGATCATGACTCTTTGGGATGACGGGAATCATGGCGATGGTGCAGCTGATGATGGCATCTATGGCAATCAATATACGACAACCGTCAAAAGCGATGCACATGCCCTAAATCCCCAGGAAGGCGCAGGACCTGCGCAATCTGGTTCATATATCGTCAACGTAACGGCAGTCAAGGACGATCTTCGGCGTGAGGCCATGGACAGTTTCGCCATTGCCAATGGCGGGGACCAAGACGATGACCAGCTACCTGACCAATGGGAAATTAAATATGGGCTAAATTCAAAGAAACATAACGATCCTCACGAAGATTTGGATCTAGATGGTTTGCCCAATTTATGTGAATTCCAGCTAGGTACGGATCCGCGAAATAGTGACACCGATGGTGGAGGTGAAAGTGATGGGTCGGAAATAATTCTCCCAACCAATGGACCCTGTAGATCAACTGGTCAGGATCCCCTGAATCCAGCAGATGATCGGCTGCAAGGACGGTTGTCAATCGTATTGGCCAACCCAGAAGCTGAGATTATAAACTCGGTTTCCGTTCCATATAACAAGATAATTATTGGCAAAAAAAATATCACCCTCGCTTCAATCGATCCAAATAACTCAACGGCAGACAATGAAGTGAAAGTAACCATATTTCGTCAGGACTACGCAGAAGAAGGGCACGTAATCCAGAACTGGCATGTGATAGCAAACCAGATCTCGGACATCGTGTATGAGGATTTCAATATCACTCCCGGCGCAAGCTACAAGTATAATATACGACCTGAACTTGAGATTGATCACAACTTTTTCTACGGCCAAAACCTTCAAAGTTCCCAAGTGACTGCAAACGCTGACCCCTATGCCCCCTTGGGCAGTATCTTGATCAATCATGGCGACAAAACCACATCCAGCCAGCTGGTTACATTAACCATTGATGCCATCGATGACCTGCTGGATAACCATGGCGAGCAAGTACATACACTGCCTGGGACCCCACCGGAAAACCTGCTGATGCGTGTCAGTAATTCTTCTGAGTTCACAGGTAGTTCATGGGGAACCATCCAAACCGAGATGCCGCAATGGAACCTGGAGATTGATTCAGGACAAGCACATGTTTACGTTCAATTCAAAGATGATCATGGCAATGTCTCGAAGGTCTACCAGGATATGATTGACGTTGCCAGTGATACCCTGGTGGCTGATGCCGGACCGGATTTGAAGGTTGGTGCCGGGAGTCAAGTGATCCTCGATGGTAGTGCCAGCCATGCCAATAATACGCAAAACTTGGCATATGAGTGGCGTCAGACATCGGGTGGAATGGTCGAATTAAATGGTGCCAATACAGTCCAGGCATCATTTACGGCTCCCTTGGTAAATGCCACGTCTGAAATGGAATTCCTGCTTCATGTCAGCAACGGATCCAATACTGCACAAGACACGGTCCATATCACGGTAGGACAACCTGGCGATGCTAATTTTGATGGACAAGTCGATATTTCAGACCTGGGTATTCTTGGTGCCAACTTTAACCAAATTCCATCTGAATGGTCCCAGGGTAATTTCAATGATGACAAGAGTGTGGATATCGCCGACCTGGGAATTCTTGGCGCCAACTGGACGACTTTGGATCCATCTTGTTCCCCGGAAGATCTTTTCTGTCGTACACAAAAGGCCTTGGAATCTATTCGAAATTTTACGATTATTGATATCAATCCAAGGCCAGTTCTTCATGGTGCCCAAAACGGCAAAGTCGACGTTCCCTATCTTGCCTCGGGCTCCAAGGAAATTGAAATACTCAGCGCAGATCTAAAACCGACCCTCTTTGAAAATGGCAAATACACGGTCATTGAAAAGGTTGAACGTGCCCAGGAAGTGAGTACTGTTGAACGGGTGATCGATCAACCCCTAACCTTCCAGGGGACGGTTGGGAATGATCCAGAAAAGCCCGATGCCCTTGTAGTTCTTACAGGCATGGTTGATCTGGACAGCAATGATACCGGTGGTGTTTCTGCTCATATATTTCGTGGCGGCAAGGAACTTCCAAGCTCAACTTCACCCCTGGCACCCTTGCTTCGTCGAAATGGCGCTGAAGGCGGCAAACTCGCTGATTGGGTCAACGAGAACCGACCCTATGCCCATATCATCTATAACGTTGCCGATGTGATGGAAATGGAAATCCACATGGACGGTGATGTGGAGCGTACCGGGCTGGATCCGGAACACAACTTCAGTCTGCTTAGTGAACTGGAGGCTAAAACGGTCCTGGAACTGCTTCCCGTTGGGGACGAAACCTTTTATGCCACGACGACTGCCGATGGAATCAGTTGGTGGCAGGTGCAGATGGATACAGTCAACCTGATGAACTTCGCTTACCAGTTCATGGAGCCTCTTTTCGGCGGAGGACGCTATGCAATTGAACTGGATATTCCCTATTACATGACGTGGGTTTCGGGTGGTCCAAGCGCTACTAATGCAGGAACTCTTCGGGATGAGTTTGATGCGAGGTTTGCAACCGCATCCTTTGATCACGTCCTGGCATTTGCCGGCAAAAATCTCGATGGAAGCACGATTGGGATTGCTGAGTGCATCCCAGGTCTTGCCGGTTATGCGTGTGCCGCCGGGCCGCGTACATCAGTAATTCAGACCATAAGTGAGTCGACGTATGACGCGACAGATTATCATCGCTGGATTATAGCCCTACACGAGCTGGGCCATACCAGAGGCGGTATTCATGGGGATTCGTCGTATGACACGTACTCATGGTGGATATTTAGTACCACCGGTGATACCTACATGGATGCATACTTTAGTGGTAACGAGCTGGTCCTTGCTTCTGATGCAAATGCAACAAATATCGATGACCACCTGTAGGCTATCGTAATGCTTTATCCATAAGTCAAACCTCCGGATGCCATGAAGGGTGAAAATCCGCGTCAAGCATTTTGGTGTGCTTGCCCGGTGATACGTATCGTGATCACCGGTTTTCAATCCAATTCACAATGACGCCAACCTGGTCGTTTGGGTAGTCCCTTGGGACCCTGGTTCTATGGTTTGGTAATGTCCGGTTCTTTCCTGATCCATAACTGCTTGCCCTTCCATTCCACGACTGTTAACAACAGGGCCTGGAAAAGGACAACCAGCACCCCAAGGGGAAAGAGATGTCTACCTGAAAAGAATAGGACAAAAAGAACCAGGGCGGTTGATGTCGATCCATGCTGGAGAAGCAACCACCAGCGGCGACCACGACCAGCCAGCAGGATGTGGAAAAGTGCCCAGGCCAAGGGTCGCCAACTGGTCAGGGCTGCCAGAACAAGAATAGGCGACCCGTACCAGATGACCATGTGCAGACAAGAAAACCCCGACAGCAACCTCGCCAAGGGCTCTGGCCGCAATTGATTGCCCTGGGTGCCTGGGTCGCTGGTTCCAAAAAGATTCAGGCCGTCAACAAACAGTCGGTAGACAAACATCGGCGTAACACCATGGGTAAATGTAAATACGCCAACCATCACCGTACCCATAACCAACCAGATACCTGAATTATCCAGCCCGGTGAATAATGGCTTGAGGCCAAAAACCAGGCCAAGTGCGGACAGAAAATATGTTGGCACGACAACCTGTACCGCCTTTAGAAAATAACGATCACTGGTAATGCTTGAAACCTTAGCTACACCAGGAACCAACAGTTGACCGGATTTTGATATTCCCAGTCAGGTAAAATTCTCCGGTGCAATACAGTCCGGCCTGCCATGACGATCATCCACCAGCAAATGCACCTGTGGATCATGGACCTTGTTGCTGATGCGTGAACTGAAATCCATTCGTCCGTCAATCACCTGATCAAGTCCCCGGAAATCTGACAGTTGGAACTTCACGCGCCAATTGCCAAACGAATGTTGAAGGAACTTGCTCCATAAACCCATGCCCGCAATGGATTCTTCATGCTTGACCATCTGGTCAAGCACCTAGTCGTAAGACTGGTACTTTTCCGATCCTGCCGTGTAAGCCCGGTAAATTAAACCAACGACCGGAGTTCCCCATGTAAATACACGGACCAGCCGCCGTGTATCAGCCAAGGGCAGGGACACCATGGTGCTAAAAACACACAGGCCCATGCAACACAACAGCCAGCCAACGAGCGGCGGGTACTGATTGTCAAATGATTCATTGCCAGGATCACCAATGATCACAAAACCCAGGCCTACGAACATGGCCATCGCGCCAAACGCAAAACCAAACACTCCACGTTTCATGAACCCCACAACCACCAGCCGCCAGATAATGCGGGCACCCACATGACGTGGCGCAGGTGCAAGACGAGTAAAGAATTTAAAACCAGGTGTCCCATCATCTCCAGGACCACCAACCGGGGATACCGAGTTGCCGTATTGGCATTGTGACATCATGCCCCACACCCTGTCTTGGATGGCGGCTTACAACAACGCATCTTCATGAAGTCGACATAGTTTCGCAAAATGGCCGTCACCGTAGGAAAGATCACCGTAGGTTCCCACCTCGACAACCTCACCATTGGCCATCACGACCAGGCGATCTGCAGCCATGATCGTCGATTGGCGATGGGCAACGACAATCACCGTCCGGCCCTCGGTAACCCGGGCCAAGGCATTTTTGATGAGATGTTCTGTTTCGGCATCCACTGCACTGGTGGCCTCATCCAACAGCAAGACCGGCGCGTCTTTTAACAAGGCCCGGGCGATTGAAATACGCTGCTTCTGACCTCCGGACAAACGGATACCACGCTCACCAACGATGGTATCCAAACCGTTAGGGAATTGATCAATGAATTCCGCTGCATGGGATGCCTCCACGGCCAAACGCACCTGGTCACCACTAGCGTCTGACTGCCCTATCAGGAGGTTGTCGCGAATGGTGCCATGAAACAGGAATACGTCCTGTGATACCACCGATACATGTTGGCGAAGATACTCCAGGGGCAGCGACCTGATATCATTTCCGCCAAGCCGAACCGTTCCGCTTTGGACATCATAAAAACGAACGACCAGGTTACAGGCCGTGGTTTTGCCCACTCCAGTCATGCCGACAAGAGCAACGCTTTCCCCTTGACCAACCTGGAACGAAACGTTACGAAGTACCGGCTGTTCGGGGCTGTAGCTGAAACAGACATCCTCGAATTCCAGGTCAAACCGGGGATCTGGTGGCACTTTGGCATCGGGACAACTCACAATTGTGGGTGGTGTATCCAGCAATTCGAAGACTCGTTGGGCACTGGCAGCCGCCTTCTGCATGTTTTCCGTGAGGTTCGCCAACCTCAGAAATGGAAGAAAAATCTGTCCAAGGTACATCAGAAATACAACCAGTTCGGCAACGTCGATCTTCAGGACCCCGTGCTCACCACCTGGGCCGATCATCCAGGCGCCTGCACTTACGATCAGTACCAATCCCACGCCACTTGTCGCCTCAACAATTCCTGCTGGAACAAGTGACCACTTGTTGGCGTAAATCATCGTGTTGCGATAATCAGTACTCTGCTCCTTAACCTTGCGGGCCAGTGGCTCTTCCTGCACAAATGACTGGATCACCGTCAGGCCTGACAAATGGTCTTGGATTCGTGCCTGGACATCTGCAAAACGCCTGCGTGTACCACGCCAATGATTTCGTGTCCGGTAGGTAATAACGTATAGAAGGCAGGCCATGAACGGTAGGGGTAACAGCGACACAAGCGCAAGCTGCCAGTTGATCAGGAATAACACGATTCCCATGGTCACCGGGATGACAATGGCCAGAAGTGTTTCGGGGATACCGTGGGCAATAAAATCCTCCACGGCCTCTACATCACCCAGTGAACGTGCCACGAGATTGCCGGTGTGCTGTCGATTCACGAAACCCGGTGACATCTTTTGAAGATGGGCATAGGTGTCATTGGTTAACCGATGCAAGGTGCGAAACGCTGCAATATGCGAACTGACACCGTATAAATATCGCATGATACCACGTAATAGGTATAACACCGCCAAGGCAATGCCAAGCAGGAAGAAATCGCGAGCCGCCGCCCCGGAATCGAGCCAGCGGATCATGCGGCCGACCAGCAGCGGGGGGATAATGCCGATCCCGGTATACATCAGCCCAAAGAAAACCGACCATGCCAACAGGCGCCGATCGCCCTGCAGCAATTTCCACATTCGGCGGCTAAAACTCATATAAATCCTTCGTGTGTTTCATCCCTGTTAAATGCATCTCCCCGTCGCATCAACAGGATTAACAATTATCGCTATGACCATGGCAGGCAATCATGAAAATATCACTATGTCCGTCTGCCCATTTTCAGAATCAACAACTTGAAATAGACACAGTTTACAATCACGCCCGACACCTTGAATGCTGAGGCTTTATGGTCCACCAATCTCTCTGCAGACCGGTCATGGCGTGCCCTGTACTCCAAAACGCCGTAATTGGCATGATTGGTATTCTCACTGACAGATTGTAGCCATAAAAAACATGTCGATGACCGTGAATATTCAACCATATTCCTACTGACAAGGAGTAACATAGATGAAGTATTCTGACTTACAATGATCCTGTATCAATCAAGCCGGGTAACGATCCTAGGGAACACAATTCAATGGGCCGCCTAATTCTCAATAATGATTCCGGTGAGTTCTATGCCTTTGATGAACCGATGGAGGTGGGCCACCTCCATCGCCAGGTTGACATGCTTGTGGGCACGGGGGTTGACACGCTTGCGTGGAATATCGGTATACCCGGTGCCTATCGGTATGACACCAAAGCAAGCACCCGCTGGGGACATGGCATCCCACAATGGTCGCAGACCCGCTGGTACCGGGTACAGGAGAACCTAGAGTCGTTTATCAAACGCGGGATTGATCCGTTACGCGTAATCCTTGATCGTGGCAAGCAAAAAGGGATCCGGGTCTATCCAAGCGTTCGCATCTATGACTGCCAGATGGGGGGTGATCTGGATCCGATGAACCGAGCTCACCCGGAGTGGCAAATAGGAGAGTATCCACGCTTTGGACCGGCAAAAGATTTCAAGGCGGAAACATATCTCAAACAACTTGATCTTGCCCAGCCCGCTGTTCGTGAACGGACCGTGAATGTCACCGAAGAATTGCTGGATCGCTATTGCGTGCAGGGATTGGAACTTGATTTTCAAAGACGACCCCATTTTTTCAAACCAGATGAAGCCATCGACAACCGGCACCTGATGACCGATATGCTGCGCCAGATCCGGATCCGGGCGATCCGAGCCAGCGAAAGATCTGGAAATAGCGTTGAGGTGATGGCCAAAGTGTGGATGAATATGTCAGACTGCTGGAACCTGGGCTTGGATATTGAAACATGGGTCAAAGAAGGGTTGATTGATACATTGATACCCACCAACCATTATTTCTTTGCCCTCGATCATCCGGTTGAACAATACGCCCAACTGGTGGCCGGCACTTCGATTCAACTCCTGGTTTGTCATTGTCCATGCCTAGGCCAAACGCCCGCAGGACCAAACCCCGAGTTGCCCTACAGCTGGCGGCTTCCTCCAACTGCCGGGCAGCCGGTACTGTCGGATGTCCCCTACAACATTACCAACGACATGTGGCATGCCGGTGCACAGGTGGCCTATGACAAAGGTGCCGATGGTATTGAAACCTTTAACTTCAATTGGATTGCCCGTTGCGGTGATCACTGGGATCATTCGATCCTGAGTGAACTTCATGATCCCCAGCGGGTTACCCGGCACAACAAGTTTTATCCTTATATCACGCCCGAATCAGCCAATAAGATCGAGGAGTTAACTGAAGAGCCACTTACGTACAACCTCTACATGGCTGATGACCCCGATAAAGACTCACAAATTCTATTAACGGTCTATATCACACAAACAACCACCAGGGACAAATTTGGTTTTTGGCTTAATGACCAACCGCTGACCATGACACGGCAATTGACCTGCCCTGATCAGTCTGGTGGGCTCCAGGCACCCGAGGTGGAGCCACATCATTACTTTGAATGTGATCTTTCCAGTGGCCCCATTACTCACGGCTCCAATCACCTACGGATCAAACTATTGGAAAGGAATCCGCAGGTTGCCTCTTCCCTGCACGTCGTGGGAGTGAATATAGAGGTGAAATACACTTCGTGAACCTGTGGCCAATGAAGTAAACCAGGAACCACAAATATCCGGCTGCCAACCGTCCATCAAAATAAAAATTCATCAATCAATGAGTTGGAGAATATAGTCAATGACCTTCCGGCGCAAATCATTGAGGTCACCGGAGGGATCAACCGTTCGGACCCACTGCTCAGCCTCTTTAGCCTTTGCCTGCCGAGCGGGATCATTCATGGCGTTTTCAGCCGCAATTAGAAGTGTTGCCACGTATCGCGTGTCATCTACCGCTTCGCGTAACCCCTCGAAAATGAGGGTATCAATCACGCCTCCGACGGTGGGATAGGCGAGATTGAAATCCTTACAGCCCGGATAATCGAAATCATTCCAAATATGACCAAACGAATGCTGATAGGCATAGGTCATTTCCACATCATATCCCGCCTGCCACAAACGCATGCCATAATTACGGCGATAGATCTCAGGCTTATCCCAATTCACCTGCGGGAAGGCATAAATCCCCAGCCGGTGACCGTTTGCCTGGACACGCTTGGCGATGTCCGGCTGAACCGGCCCTGACATGATTGGCAAGTCAAGAATATCACCGGCCACATCAAAGAAACCCGCATCATCTTCAACACTGACAAACACCTTAGCCCCAGCTTCATGGGCTGCCTGCATCCAGCGTCGCTGTTGGGGCAACAGGGGGTCTGCTTCATCAATGCCATAAAGATAATAGTCTTTGTAGCCGTTGTCCTGGGCCCATTTAACGAAGCGTGGAATCTTTTGTTTAAACCGGCGAAATGAATCCTCGTTGTCCAGTTCATCCCGCGGAATCCGTATGCCCTGATGGTAGATATGCCCTTTTGGCATCCCCACTTCTTGGCGAATCTGCATGGCACGCACAAACTTCTCGAAACTCACATCACTCACCATCGGATTGATAATGCCGTGGGCGAAAAGACCAGCCATCTCGATCCGGTACTGCGCTTCGGTCTTGTCATCTGCAATACAGGGAACACTGGGGTCGCCATCAACGATATATCCCCTCGTATAGATCGAGTAGTCAATGGGAGCCTGGACCAGGTCAAATGGAAGGACTTCAACAGTCAGCGGTAGGATCAGCGAACCTGATGCAGGCACGTGGACCTCAATATCGCCCCGGTAAATACCAGCCTTGGTATCGACGGGAACGTGAACCGTTATAAAGATCTGCTTAATCTGATCCTTGTGCACATCAAATGCCTGAAGATCGGGAGTGTCCCTTGGCGAAAAGTACATCAGGCTGGGATTGGGAACAAGTGGCCGTCCCTTGGCATTGAACTCCCGTGCCGGATTGGTAATGTCGATCAAACCCTCCTCGGTTCGAACAAAGTTTCTTTTTTGTTCGTGGTCGACCATCACCAGCCCATCATTTTTCAGAAGTAGTTCAGGGACAAGAACACCAATTTCCTGGGAGGTCCCCATCCCATCGGGCTTACCCCATTCTCCGGCCTGGTACCAATACTTGATGACATGCAGGTTGACCGCACTGGCTGGGATCTGATCATCGGCACCCATGAGATCTGACGCTTTGATTTTCACCGCATCGCGATTTTCCAGGGCGTACAGGACAAATGTTGCCGGTTCATACTCGCCCCGGCAGGCAGTGATCTGCAGGCGGTCAATGGCCTTGAATGCTGAGGGGAAAGGCTGGCCCCTTTCAAACCTGATATCCGTGATCGGCGGACCACCAAGCACAACAAAGGGCCAATCGGCAGGAAACTCCTCGGCCATCCTTATGGCCTGGGCCGCACGTTGGGTGGCAAGTATTCTGGTCAACAGTGCATCAGTTTTCTTGCCAAGACCATCCCAGTATTCGGCTGCTTGGGATGGGATCATGTTCTGCAACGCGTTGGCGTAACTGGTCAGTTCAATCTGCAAACGGTCCCGTTGATCTGCCAGGAAGTCATGACCGGGTATTGTGCTGGATATTGCCAGCAGGTCACTGCAAATCCGCATGAGACCCACCGAGCATGATTCCAATCTTGAAGCCAAATCCCGCTGTACAAAACGCATGGCAATTTCATCGTGACTCGGCGCACCGGCACCAAATAAGAGTCGGCCGTACTTGTCCGGGAAACTGTACCAGTGTTTCTTTGGCGACCAATTGGCGAAATAATGACGGGCTTCACCCTTGGGTAGCCCCACACTCGAAAAACCCCGACACAAGTTGAACCCCCATGCTTTTTGCGTGGGCCCCTTGATCCCCAAGGTTGAAAAAGGGATACGCATTTCAACCGCCCAGCCATCTTCCTGGATGGATGTCCGGGCCGTCCAATCTCCATTCCACCATGATTTACCCTTGTAACCAATTGCATCACGCTGTGTACCCAGTGGGTTAACCGTCAAGTGGAAATACCAGCGACCTGGCTGTGGTTCCAGTTTCAAGGGCGGCGCATCTGGTGGGACGATAAAAAGATGCACGGAGTCGTCTTGGTTTACATTCCCGTCGCGTTCGGTCACGCGCATCTTCAAGTCCCCTCGACCTGGACCACTAACCTGGACCGCAACGTACAGGGCCTCATCGTCATAAAGAAGCCAGCCTTTGCTTTGTGGCGCAGCCGCAGTGTCGTCTTTTAAGGTGAAATCCGTTAGGGCGGTGGCCATCTCCCACCCATCTGCGCTAGTCATCTGCCCATCAACATGGGGGGGATTCCAGACCCGGGTGACCCAGCCCACGCGAAATGGAAGACCGCCAGGAAGTTCTAATGTGTTCTGCGCCCATGTACTTGGCGAAATGCCACCGAGACATGCAAGAAACAGAATGGTGGTTGTCCTTTTCAACATAATATCTCCTCTAAATGGAAACCATATTTCCACCTCTGGCAAGCTCATCCAAACATCCACTATGATACTTTTTTACGGCAAACCCATTCTACCGGACTAAATAAGAAGCTCCATAGCTTAGATAAGATGACTGGAATTGTTTTTCATTAGATTTGATTGGTAATCAAGATGCTCAATACCAAGTTGATTCATCCGGATATTCTTGAAGTCCTTGCACGAGCAGGACATGGCTCCAAGGTCTTGATTGCCGACGGTAATTACCCAGCCTCGACCACCCTTGGAATGAATGCCACACTGGTCAACTTGAACTTGGCACCTGGGATGGTGGGCTGCACGGACATTCTCAAAGCCTTGGTATCCACGATCCCAATCGAAATAGCAACCGTCATGAGCTATGACAAAGCAGGAGCTCACGCCTTGGAAGCTGACCCACCCATCTGGTCGGAGTTTCGCCAGATTCTTGGTCATCATGGCGGCCCGACGGAATTTGAATTTATTGATCGGCTTGATTTCTATGAAGTGGTTAGGGGTCCAGATATCTGCCTTGTGATCGCATCCGGTGATCAACGAATCTATGCTAACCTGATGCTGACCATCGGTGTCGTCAAGTAAGATCATGGTCCATCACGACGCAATCTCGTACGCCGGCTACCTGATCGACCACCACTGGCCGCGCGAACCATACATCTCGCTGGAGAAGCTCTCCGTTGAACAATATGAAAACTGTTTTCGTAAGGCGGGTATCGACCATGCAGTGGTTTACTGCAAGGACCATTGGGGGACATGCTATTACCCAACCCAACTGGGTATGAGCCATCCAGCGATATCCTTTGACCTGGTAGGTGAAGTGGGCGAAATGCTTCATCGGATCGGCGCGGAGTTTACCGCTTACTACAGCGTTGGCTTCGATGAACATGCCGCCCGGAACAACCCGCAATGGGTGGCCCGTGACCCCCAGGGTCAAATGCTACGGCATCCCAAACTGGCGCCCCGTCCACGATGGCATCGGTTATGTCTTGAAACTGATTACATGGAATTCATGCATGAACACCTAGCGGAAATTTTCCAACGTTATGACGCGGACAGTGTATTCCTGGATATTCTTGGTCATCCCCATGGCACCTACTGGGGTGCATACCTTTGCTATTGTGATAACTGCCAACGGGTCTTCTCGAAACGTTACGGATACGAGATCCCCCATGATCCACAGAAGATGCGTCAGCACGCATTTGATATCGAGGACTACAAGGCACATCTTGACCTTAAATGGTTCAACTCGATCCGCACGGCAATCAAGGCCGCACGACCACAGATCCCCATCTGCGTCAATTCTTCTGCCCATTTCCGCCAACCGTTAAGAGATTTGATTGACCATCATTTCACCGAACCGTTCTGGGGTCACTGGACCAGTGCGATCTATTGCAGGGGTGTTGGACGCGGGAAATTCCCCCAAGGCGGAGCCCAGGTGAATTCTGAAATTTATGATCCCTCACCACGTGATATGTATCAGGTCTTTGCGGCCAAGCATTGGGCCAACGGGATAAGGCCATTGCTTTATTCGCCATCCCAGAGACCTGATGGAAGACTCGTTACAGAAGAGTTCAACCGATTGTCCGCCGGATACGGCGAACTGAATAATCTGCGTAAGCTCATGACAGACCGGTCAACGATCAAATGTGTTGGCGTGCTGTACCATGAAAAAACCTGCGTGGATCTTCCGGATTTCCCTTACGGCGAGGATCACACCCGATCCGTCAAGATTATTGAGTTCGATCAGGGCAAACCAGACACATTTCATCGAAGCATGGTGGCCGCCGGGATCAACCTGGCTGCCTATGCCCAGGTCCCCGTGGATGTCATTACAGAACAGGACCTGGATATTCATTGTCTTAGTAACTACCAACTGTTACTGATCGGCGGGGCATCACGTCTTGACGAAAAACAGGCAAGCCAGATCATCCGCTTCGTTGAATCGGGTGGCTCGATCATCCTTTCCGGTGATACGAGCTTACGTCATGGCGACGGCACTTTCCGGTCAGATTTCCTTCTGGCCGATGCCATGGGTGTTCACTTTGACGGCCTTGACGACCGCTTCATGACCAATCCGTCAGGAAGTTACCTGGCTCGCCAGCCACACCCGGTATGGAACCAGTTGCCTGAAACGGATCTTCCCCTGCCACCTCCTCGATACAACATCAAGCTTGCAGGTGCCAAGGTCCTGGGTACGCATATTGACCCCTGCGCTGTACATGAAGACGAACAATGGACCTCATGGTGGAGCCCGGCTCCAGCTTCACTAGCCCTATCGCAAGATGATCCCAAACCGCCACTTGTCACCCACCATAAGTATGGGAATGGCCATGTAGTGTACTTCGCAGCCAATCCTTTTACCGATGCCATGAGATGGCTTGGCCACGGGATATCCAACTTGATTGATTGGCTGCTGGATCCACCGGCAATTCGCATCCGAACAGATACACCTGGTTCACTGGGATCCACTTTCTGGCGACGTAATCATGATGGACAGGTCGTAATTCACCTGGTGAACCTTGGGATCGAAAAGTTGGACGGTGAGGTACTTGCGATCCCCGGGATTACCATCGAGGTTAGCCATCAATTCGGGAAAATATGCAGGGCCAGTATCGCATACCCCAATACCATGGAATTAAAGGTCACGGACAATCCCACCATGCAATTGATTGCCGTACCGGCCGTTGAAATTCATACGATCTTAACGCTTGACCTGTGGGATTGATTTTGTAGGCCCCATCGCCTGCAGCAGGTCCACCAAGCATGACAGGCCTTATCTCTCCCGTTGGTGGTGATATTCCCGGGCCATTGCAAGCTATCATGGCTTACCGCTCGGCAGCCATCCCAACCGTATCCGTGTGCCCGGTGAATCCCGGACCGCCTGCGGCGACATATCCATGACTGGCACCGGAGGCCTGTGGGCTAACCCAGAAGGAATAAAGCCGCCCCTGGGTCAAACTGAAACGAAAATGAACCGGCTGGCCTGCCAAGCTCGAAAGATCGTCGATCCCGGACCAGGATACGGATTGCAACGTCTTGTCCACGCTGACATGTTCACAACCCTCGCGTGTAAACGGTTCGATGACCTTGCCGTCAAGATCCAATACCTCAACCTGCAATTCACCGTCCAAACAATCAACATTGACAAAAAGATACTTGCCGCTGAAAAGCACCGGCCGGGTGGTCAGCGTACCACCACCTGCACCGCCGTCCATGGAGGCAAATCCATCCCGCCGCAGAACGGCAATTCCAGTACTTGCATCACAATCCCGCGCGCTGATCGCATCAGGACCGGTAATTGGTTCTGGATAGGTCCGCCCACAACCAGCTCGACCACTGAAATAAAAGTGCAATTCGTCGCCTACGACCAGGCAAACGCCGCCTGCTGGTTGCATATTGCCCCAATTCCAATCGCCGCGTGTGTCCGATACCGGCGCTAAAGGTTTACGTAAAGGGCGGTCCCAGTGAAAACCGTCACGACTAAAACCCATTTGAATCTGGTTTCGTTTTGGCCGGTCCTCCTCGACACCTGGATAGTATGTCTCCAAGATCGCAAAAGCGCCAATGATCAGGCTTTCATAAGCCACTGCATCAAGATCATAAATCTTTGGCTGTCCACAGTCGGTCCCGGGGTAGACAGGATCGCGACGATCCGTGTGTACCCATAAGTATGGTTCATCCGACCGGGTCCACATGGGAGAATCAACCAGGTCTTCCTGTTCCCAATAACGCACAATTCTTTCCGCATCACCGTAGCCCTGTGTCGACTTTGGAATGGATTCATCGTAACCGCTCACCGGACCAATCGCCTTGAGGCTGTGAACCCAAACCCCCCGAAATGGGTTGTAAAATACGGTGGCCCGATCAAGACATTCACCGGCACGTAGGATTTCATCTGACCAATGGATTCCATCCGCCGAATAGTGCAATGCAAAGCCACGCCTGGGTTTTTTCTCGAATCGGTACAACACATAACGACGCTGCGGATCAGTCGCGTTCAAGTCAAGCCATACCACGGATGTGTCGCGATTGCCCGGATGGACAATATTGGTGCCCGGCACAACATCCAACTCGGGCTTTTCCCAGTGGATTCCATCCTGCGACGAGGCGTAACAGGTCGCAAAAAGGCGGCCTGCCATGTACCACATCTTGAAAAGCTTGTCGTCAGGGTCATACCAGACGCCATCACTGAAAGGGCAGGCGAAAGGTCCGACCATCGGTCGCCCGCTACTGACCGGAATAAACACACCTTCATCTTCCCATGGTTTGTCCGGCTCCAGCACAGGGTTTGATGCATGATACTCCGCAGTATGCATGGTTCGGCTGAGCGTGGTCTGTTCAATAAGAAAGTCATCAACGAATAACTGGCGACCCACATCAATGGGAATAACCTTCGGTGGTGATACAAGGTAGGGCGGGGCTGGCGGATCAAGGGCCAAGCGATCCCACCGTGGCGGCCAAGGCTCGGGTAATTCAATGCCGTTGTAAAGCGTTTGGCTACTACTCAATGGTTTCTACTCCAATCTAAAATCGGTAATTCCTCGCTCCGGGCTGAATTTGAACAAGCCGTGGCCAAGCCACCGTATCATCCTGCTTGCCTTCGTTGCCCAATAGTACCATCCATCATGGTATGGAATTTTCATATTGTAAGGTGTCGATATCTGCCAGCACATTTTTGCTGCAAACGCCAATTCGCCGATACATCCATCATCACCAAACCGATCATCCAATTGCTCGACCTCAGGCAAAAGCTTCTGTAGTTGATCTTTATAAGCCAATCGCCCTGGCCGGTCCATGAGCGGCTCACCACTTTGAAAATCCTCCGCAAGGTAGAAAATCGGCCCCTCAGGATCCCCAAGTGGTTGCAAATGCATTTCGCCACGCCTGCCAAATGGAAACTTCATCTGGGGAGACCAGTGATCAAAATAAGCGTGCTCTGCGCGGCAAAAGATCTTGGCAAGATTTTCGCTGTCTGACTGGTTCGTGGGCCTGTAAAGCATCTCGATGGCCTCCTTCTATGATCTCATCAAATCCCCAACTGTATACGCCCAGGCCACAGAGCACCTTGATGTCACGTTGGCGAGTTGCATCAAGCACCTGCTTAACTCAACGACGCCGTGCCTCATCAGCGACGGTCAGCCAGATCAACCGGCCAACCATATGTGGTCAACAGGCCAAAGATACTGAATGCATTGCAACCACAACGATGCTGTAACTCAAGACAACCAATTAGATCATTGACTGTTTGATCATCAAACACCTCACAGGGCTAGGCAGCACCCGACATGCCTTCATGACGCATGTCATTGATCCACACACCTTGCGCGGTTCGATGACGATAAGCCTCCTTCATCCTATGCTCACCCCTGATCGACCGGACAAGATCTGCGCGAATATGACATGATCTGTAAAAGGCTGATTACCAAACCTGGGATTCAATGCGGCCTCAGGTCAATTGGTTTAATGCCCAAGGATTCTGCCACTTCACTGATCGCAAGTGTATCAATCCCAAGACAGGGTGTAGCGGCACTGATATACCACGGGCCCGGCCGCAGAACCATTTTCCAGCGCGTGGACCATATTGCTCCACTGCATGGGTTTAAAAGGTTCCATTATGGCGGTCGAGACTTGCGAGAGCGACATCAAAAAAAATGGTGTAAATCATTATAAAAAAATATCTTATGACGCATATCCCAGGAATCATTTCGTATGGCACGAGGTTTGCACAATTAAATATGGTAAATTTGCATAATTAAATATGGTAAAATTGATCGTTACGGTTTTCAACGGCGTAAGCTCAATGTTCTAGTTACGCTAAGGAGATTGCCTATTGAAATAGCAAGATCATGAGACTTAAAAAAACTAACCTATGGGAGCAGGCAAAGGTCTGACGTCGTTATCATGGTCGTGCTCGGTGGTCCAATCACTAGCCGCTTTCAGCGATCATTATTATTGCTGTGTTCCCATATAGATGACGCGTTAAAACAGGGAGCTTAAAGGGTTTAAGCTGTACATGTGAGTTCGGCTAGCGCAAGTCTATGCGCATATTCTATTCTAAAGGAGCGACGCGATGAGGCATTGTAAGAAGATCTTAGTAATGGGAGCAGCGCTATTATTTAGCGGTGCAAATCTATTTGCCGGGGCGCCATCCGCGATATTGGATGACAATGAGCCTGGCATCAATGCACCGATGCTTGGTGATCCAGCAGATGATACGACTTGGAATTTCGGCGTGGTTGATTGGGGCCAAGTAGGCCACCGTCAAGGTGGGGGCTCCATCGTCGCCTCCGCGTTCTCAGCCGGTGGCCTTCAGGTTGATCATGAAAGTAACCCAACGATTCGTTACAGCCCCTCGATGAAAGGTGATAACGAAAACAGGGCCGCCATGGATACCAGTAAAGACTGGGTTCTGAGTTTTGATTTTGCCCAATCCGGTAATGGAATGACCACACAGGTACAGGGTGCTGACAAGCTCTTTGAGCTTGGTGCCGCCAGTGGTGGTGATGTTGTTGTGATGCAAGCCAGTGACGCAGCGAATGCCAAGATGCAACTACGCCAGGCAGGTGGTGGCACGCTTGATATCGATGGCGATTACAGCTCCGGTTCGATTGCCATCCACTACAAGGCTTCCAACTCACGCATGGATGTGTATTTCAATGATGCACTGGTTGCCCCTGATCAAGAATCAGTCAACGGTAATTATGACGTTAATTTCATGCAGATTTTTGGTGGTGGCCATTCCTATGAAATCGCCATGGTCGATAACCTGGTACTGGGTATCATCCCAGAGCCAGCAACAGGTTTACTGTTGGTTGCCGGTGGTATGGCAATGCTTCGCCGACGCCGCTAATCACAGGATAGACCGCCACGAGTTACACGTGGCAGACAGTACCGGCCCTGTCTTGGGGAAAATGAATGTACCCGGTTTGGCTGACCGGTACCGGGCACGTTCAAAAATCTTGACAGCAGTGGTGGGCATCACGGATCGTAGCTACGCAGACTCCTACTCTTCAACCAAGAGTATTGAACTGCGGGTCGATCGGTGGGGCCCACCATTTTTTTATGCCATACGGGTTTAGAGATTGGGGTAGTCTGGCAGGTGAAAGAACCCACGCCGGTAGATTGCCGACTCACTATGCACATTCTTGGTTACCCAGTGGGTTGCATAACCCCGGCGCCAGCGATCCGAGGTGTTGGGACCAGAACCGTGCAGGGCTTTACTGTGATGGAAAATAACCCCACCTTTCTTGACCAGCCCCTTTGATTCTCGATCACGATCAATGTCTTTTTCCTCCGGCGTCAGGTGGTATTCCTCACCCTTGACACCATGGTGATCAACAACGTCCCCACGATGTGATCCATCGATATACCGAACGCAGCCGTTGGATTCATCTACATCGTCCAACGCAATCCATGCTGTCACAATCTCGTCAGCTGGCTCGCACCGAAAATAGGCATTGTCCTGATGAAAGGGCTTGCGTGTGCCGAAGTTGGGAGGCTTCATAAAGACCTGGTCCATCATGAGCAAGGGATCCATACCATCAAGCAGTTGCCTGACAAGAGTCAACAATCGATTGTCATGCGCAAAACGTCGAAATTCCACGTCACATGGATAGGCCAGCTTTACCTTCCGTGGTTCTTGGATGCCATCCTTGGTCGTGGGCGTATGATCAACATACTTTAAAGACAACTCTGCAATACGCTCGCACTCATCAGGCTCGTATACACTTTCAACGACTTCCCAGCCCTTTTCATGATATTGACGACCGAAACTTTCCGTTAAACTCATCCAAGCTCTCCTAAACAAGCCCTGTCGAGCAGTAATACGTGACTGGCCCATATTTTAATTGGAAACAGAATATTATCTACGCAACCAACACAGTTCAATACAATCAGATCCGCTTGAAATCCCATCCGCCTGCATAACTATATTCCCAACCCAGATGGTGCTCACGGATACAATTACACTGCTGACGTTGTTTTAAAAAGCTGCATGAGCTTCATCAATGCGCGTGGCAGATGAAAGGCGGCCTTCCACACGGTGCCCTTGTCTGTAACCTTTGGCCGTCCATCACGATAAAGTTCAGCATACCACTCGCCATATTCAGCGTCATGAAATTGCTGTTTGCACCATTGGTGCAAATGGATAAATGCCGCCCAAAGATCCATGCTTTGAGTTTCAACCGCGCATAAGGCCAAGGCATAAAGTGACTCTGAATGAACCCACCATGACTTGTCGTGCCATGACATCCCGGTTTCCTTATGCCAATCCATCTGCCTTGGGAGTTGACCACTGGCATCCAGAAACGAGACAATGCCGCCATGCTCACGGTCGTGACCACGGTCATACATCCACTGTGCAATACGGACCGCACGTTCGATAACCGACCGGTCCTGGCGGCGGCGCCCTTCTTCAATGCAAAACCACATGGACTCCAATGCATGGCCAGGATTAAGAACCCGGCCTTCATCGCAATCCACGAAAGAACCGTCATGGCCTACAGATTCAAACAATGCCTCATGCTCGTCCTTGGCAAATACATTTAGAATCTGGTCCAGGCAATGGTCAATCAAGGGACGCGTACGCTCGGGTCCCAATACCGGCTCAGCCAACTGTGCCGCGTTTAAGGCAATCATGTATATCCCATGGCGTTTAAAACGGGGACTCCAAGTGGCATGAAAGATATCCTTGAAGTTAGGGTTGTATATATTTTCTTCAGCGGTGTCATAAGTCTGGCGGATCAGGGCCAGATCCTGATCGCTATCGCATGCCTGCGCATATTCACACAAACCCTGCAAAACAAACAGGTCCGTAAAAATCGAGATGCTGCCACGCTGGGGATTCCCCTGCCGATCAAGCTGATAGCGCCA
The DNA here is from genome assembly GCA_002716625.1 of Phycisphaeraceae bacterium. Lineage (GTDB taxonomy): Bacteria > Planctomycetota > Phycisphaerae > Phycisphaerales > Phycisphaeraceae > UBA6626. Next base: position 37,234 of record PBAS01000024.1, read on the forward strand.
GCGACCATCGCCGATATATGCATGGCTGACAATAAAATCTCGGCCACATAAGGCTAATCGTCGCCATGAATCTTGCGGCTGGATGTGATTGCATAGTGCTGAAAACATCCAGAGTTGGCGACCTTGGAACCATATGTACTTTGTCGTATCCGTTTGATTGCCGTATTGGTCAAAACAGGTCAGGTAACCACCGTACTCGGAATCCTGGGTACGGTTCTCCCAAAACGGCAGAATGTCGCAAAGCAAATGATCGCGATAGAAGGCATGCAGCCGAGCGAGTTGATCCACGGCAAGCCCCGTCTGACCCATTGGTTCTACTCGATTGCGAATCCCGATTCCTGCCATTCACGGAACCCGCCGTCCATGGAGACCACGTTCGTATACCCCATCTTTTGCAGGTTATCCGCTGCCAATGCAGATCGAAATCCGCCACCACAATACAGGACAATGTCGGCGCCAGTATCGGGAACTGCAGTTTCAATATCACGCTCAATGATGCCCTTACCCATGGGCATGGCGCCAGGTAGATGACCGGTAGCCCATTCACTTTCCTCGCGAACATCCACCAGGTAAAAAACATCTCCTTCGTCTAATCGATGCTTTATGTGCTGGGTTGTCACCTCCCGGACTCGTTGCCTGGTCTGATCTACAATCTTGAGGAAGCGGGGGGAATGCTTAGCCATTGATTCATCCTGTGGGATGTCAGGATATTATTGCCGTTAAAGGTCTGTCGCTGCATCCTGCGTGGTTGAATAGATCTTGAGCAACTTTTCCAATTGGCTGATCTTGACCACATTAGACAATGAAGGCGACAAAGATGCCAGACGTACTTCACCGTTCATCTTTTGTGCGGTTCTATGAAGATCAACGAGGACACCAAGCATTGCTGATGAAACGTGGTCAAGGTTGGAAAAATCAATGATCATCTTTGGCTGTCCGGACTTTACAACCAACTGCTCCAACTGTTTGCCAACGATCTGAATAATGCCCTGATCAATCAGGTGATCGACCATGAAAATAACGATCTGAATGGTACCACGCCTCTCAACTACGAAAGCTGATGGCCCCGAATCGGGAATGCCGTTTTCCATTTGACTGCTCAACTTACATGCCTGGCAATTCGCAGACACCCATGGAGGCACTATTCATCATCATCCAACCAATGACTATCGGCTCATCGGCATGTCCGGTGCTGATATGAACCCCAATAATCCTATTTCCGTGACATCGAATCATTAAATGGCGCTTATCCACCAATATAAGACATCTCCACTTTTGAAAGCGAGGGAGCTTGAGCGGCACGAAGCTCTGAATAGCGATCTTTCCGACTGTGCCAGATCGAATCAATGACCTGAGTCAGGTCATGGGGGCTAGAACCGCTCCGAAGCAAATGCCGCAGATCATGACCCTGCGAAGAAAACAGGCAGGTATACACCTTGCCATCCGCTGAGACCCTGGCACGCGTACAGTCTGTACAAAATGGCTGGGACACCGAAGCAATGAAACCGACTTCACCACCGCCATCCACGTAACGCCATCGACGAGCAACCTCGCCCTGGTAATTCGGCTCAAGAGGCTCTAGGGGCATGACCGCATTAATTCGATCCACAAGTATTGCGACTGGGACCACATCAACAAGTTGCCAGCCGTTGGTCGCACCCACATCCATATATTCGATAAAGCGAATGATGTGACCGGTACCATGAAATTGACGTGCCAGATCAACAACCAGGTGGTCATTGACATTCTTTTTGACCACCACGTTGATCTTGATCGGCCCCAGACCTGCAGCTTCAGCAGCCTGGATGCCTTCCATGACCTGCGATACGGCAATATCCGAATCCGTCATGGCCGCGAACACCTCCGTATCGACTGCGTCAAGGCTTACCGTCAATCTCTGCAGTCCGGCATCGGCCAACGCCTGCGCATACTGCTGCAACAAGGCGCCATTGGTGGTAAGCGTCAGGTCTTCCAATCCTGGTATGACCGAAAGCATTTTCACCAATTGCGGCAGTTGACGCCTTAACAATGGCTCACCTCCGGTGATTCGAACCTTCCGGGTTCCCAGTTGGACAAAAGCCTTCACGACCCGTGTGATTTCTTCGTAGGAAAGCATCTGCTGCCTGGAAAGAAATTGATAATCGCGTCCAAAGATTTCACGGGGCATGCAATACGTGCACCGCATGTTGCATCGATCCGTGACGGAAAGCCGAAGATCGCCAAGCGACCTGCCGAGTTGATCAACTGCAGTCATATAAATATTTTAACCATCTACAGGATTCAATGATCTCGGGGCCTTTTCGGCAATGCGCCTGAATTGCCGTGATTCCCGAAGGACTGGTGGAATATACAACTGTAAACGCTCCACGTCGGTATATGCGGCGATCGGACTCTGATTGATGGCCAACTGCCATAACCCATTAAGCGTTGACACGAAACCAATCATCACCTTGGCCTGGCATCCCTGGCCAGCGGGAAAAGGTTGGTCAACTGGCGGGCTCACGATTGCAACTGACAAGCGGACATGAGAATCCATCGATTCAACTATTTTCTCCTTAACAATGCCCCACAAATCGTCAGCCACCCCAACGATGCGAAGAGAAACGGGATGTCCCACCAGGACCTGCTCCGATTCGTTCACCGGGCAAATTAGGGTGACCGTGCCAGCCCCGTCGTTCGAGAAACCGCCTGAACCATCCGTTGACCCAGCCAGTGAAACTTGGACCACCATGTCCGTTGTACTTGCCAAAACCATGGTCACCAGAACGATCAATAGAAAACCGCTCCAAAGGATACGCCCCAACCAACCGCGACTTGGCCAATGTTGCCCTTCAGCAAAATGGGGCTCAGGTCGGCCGAGTAAAGGCGTGGATGATCCTTGTTCCTGGCTCATTGGTTCACACTCGCCTTCGTATAAACCTGTGAAAGGTGGTCGTAGAGCTGCTCGCCCTGGGCCTGAGCCTGGGCAACCAGGTCATCGTAGGCCCCAACCGGTGCGACTTGCCCATTATCCAAAACACAATAGATCCGGGAACACTGGCGCAAGGTTGTCCACCGATGACTGATTGCCAGTGTCGTGCGGTCCGCCATTAAACGTTCCAGGGCCCGTTGGATCCGTGTCTCGGTAATATTGTCTAGATTACTGGTTGCTTCATCGAGGATCAGAATCCGCGGGTTGCGTAACGCCGCCCGGGCAATCGCCAGCCGCTGGCGTTCACCACCGGAAAGCTTCATGCCGTGCGGACCGACCAGGGTGTTATAGCCATCGGGCAGTTTGTTGATGAAATCATGAGCATCAGCAAGCTTCGCGGCAGCAATGACCTCATCAATCGATGCCTGCGGTTTACCCATCCGAATGACATGCCCAATTCGCGAGTTGATGATGTGCGCATCTTGAAGCACAACTGCCAGTTGGGTCGTGCGAAACCAATCAATATCCAGATCCTGATAGTCATAACCGTCGAACTGGATTGTCCCGTCATCGGGTTCATACTCACGACTGATGAGCCGAGCCAGGGTTGTTTTTCCACTACCGGTTCGACCTATCAATCCGATGTGATCGCCCGGATGGATGCACATATCCACATTGGCCAGTACCATTCGGCCAAGAACATAGCTGAAGTTGACATCCACAAGTTCAATTTGACCTTTGAGGATCTTGGGATGTCTTTCGGACACGAGCGGGGTATGAACGGTTTCTTTTTCCCGGCCCACAAACTCCAGTGTGTCACTGACGCGAGAAAGGGCACCTTGGATGTTCATCAGGACCCCGTAGGCATCAAGAATGGGACGATATAGCTGGGCCGCAATAAAGACTAGCATCATGAACATTCCCGGACTGATCTCACCGCGAGCAGCAAGCCATCCGGTCAATGCAAAGATCCCAACATTGCAAAGGTGCCCGGTCAACTCCACGAAAAAATGCCAATCCGCGCTGATCCAGTCGCGAGCCACGGACGTGTTTCGATTTTCATAAATAAATGCATCCGTACGATCGGCTGCCGCCTTGTGAACACCAAATGCCCGGAATACTTCATGGTGTTCAACCCGCTCGGTCACGAGATCCTTGATGTGGTAGTAGTAGTCATTGACGCGATGCCAGGCCCGCCGAAATCGCCAACGATAACGAATTTGAAGCACCATATTGATCGGCAGGGCGGCGATCCCCAGAGCCGCAATCCGCCAATCGATCAGCAGCAGGACAATCAGGAACACAAAGGAAACCGCCACTCCTACGACGGTACGCAACACGTTATTACTCAAAAGTTGCAATACTGAAGCCACGTTCTCCTGGGTCAATGTCGCCACCTGCTGGGCTTCAATCTCCATGAACTGAAGGGGATGCAGCCTTTCGATGGCATCATTGCAATCCCTACGGAAATCATGAATCACCCGATGGCTCACTGCGTAGGTACGCCGGCTATAGGCCCGCATATTCAAGCTGGCAAACAGTGATGAAATCAGCAAGCCACCCACACACAAAAACACCACGGTGGTATCACCCGGCAACACTCCGGCATCCAGAATCACCTTTGCGAGCCATGGGTTGAGAACACCAACGGCTACAGCGATCAGAATATGGACAAACAGAAGACCAATCTGCCAACGGTAAGGCTGAAAATAAACCCATAACCGACGCACCAAATCACGTTCGATCATATCCTCCCATCCCGCTCGACGTTCCCTGTAAACTATCTTGTCGTCGACTGCGGATGCACTTTCCCGGGCGATAAAGTCCTCCAGTTTGCCGCGAAGGAACGATTGGGACTGATTGGATTTTTTTGAATGGCCCCGGGTGATACTGGACACTGCCGGGTCATCATTACCGGGCGAAGTTGCCTGCTGCCCTGATTGCCGCCAATTGGGTTGGGCGACTTCACCGAGCCGCTGGCCGCGAATCCGGCGAATGAACCGGTGACGAATGGCGGCCATCGCAGCAAAGACCAACGCAAGAAACGGCCGTTCAATATTATCGTTTGTCTTCATTATTTCCTGGCAGTGAGGTGGGTGTTGATATAACCCATGGTTCGTCGCGACATATTTCAAACCGCAATCATTGCTTTAACGACCTGCGTTGCCGGATCCAGCCATGACGGAAACTGCTCGGCAAATTCATCAAAGGACGAACGATGGGTAATCCAGGGAGTCGTGTCGATCTGTCCCGACTCAATCATTGAGATGATTCTTGGAAATTCAGACGATGGCGCATTGCGGCTGGCCAGAAGCGACATCTCTTTTCGATGCAGATCCGCATCACTAAAGGTGATATCCGCCTTGATCAAGCCGACGAAAACAAGCCGACCTCCGGCCGCCACATAACCAAATGCAGTCGTCATGGAAGCGGCGTTACCGGTGGCGTCAAAAACCGCGGTCGGCAATTGATTGTCCGTCATGTCCTTGAGGTTTGATAGATCCGGTGCGACCGAACGGATTGTTTTAATGCCCGGTAGTTTCTCGTGTGCAAAGCGAAGCCGGTGCTCATTGACATCCAGCACAATCACGCGTGCACCGGCCGCCTGGGCAAACTGAATTGCCCCCAGTCCAATGGGACCGGCACCAATGACCATTACATTTTCACCTGGCTGAACATCAGCCCGCTGAACGGCATGGGCCCCAATCCCCAAGGTTTCAACCAGCGCAAGTTGATCCACCGAAAGTAAACTTGATTTATGCAACTTGGCAGCCGGGACCTTTAGGTACTTGCACATCCCGCCATCCACATGAACACCAAGAACTGCCAGTTGCGTACAGCAATTTGTCTTCCCTGCCCGGCACGCCACACAATGACCACAGTGAAGGTATGGCTCAACTGCACAGGAATCACCCGGTCGCAGGCCACACGTTACGGTCCCATGACCGCCCACGTCCACAAGACGAACACCCAGTTCATGACCCAGAACACGGGGATATGTAACGATGGGATGGGTTCCTCGAAAAGCGTGCTGATCGGTTCCACATATTCCAATCCGCTCAACACGGACAATTGCCTCCCCCGCGCCTGGCTGGCCAGGTTCATCCCTGTCTTCAGTAATGAATTGGCCCGGCTGTTTTAGGACAATGGTTTTCATAAATAACCCGTTAGGAATTAAGGTATCCTATCACTTTTACAGGCGATTCAAACGCCCGCCGGATTCAAAAGAGGACGATCTGGATCATTACATGGACACAAAACTACCAATCACTGTCTTGATTGCAGCCAAGAATGAACAGGCCAATATAGAGCGCTGCATCAGGTCACTTGCCCCGGCCCAAAGAGTGGTGCTTCTTGATTCACATAGCACAGATAAAACCGCAGCACTCGCCACGCAGGGCGGCGCCGAAGTAATTCAATTCGACTATGCGGGCGGTTACCCCAAGAAACGCCAATGGGCTCTGGATCACCTGGAGATCAACTCTCCTTGGATTTTACTGCTAGATGCCGACGAGGTCGTGCCAGAAAAGCTGTGGCAGGAGATATCAAGGGTCATCTCCTCGGCCCCGACACAGGAAGGCTTCCTCATCCGAAAGGGTTTCCATTTCATGGGGCGCCGCTTTCGGTTTGGGGGGTTCTCGCATGCTGCGCTTCTGCTATTCAAAAAAGGCACAGCCCGTTTTGAACATCTCGTGGATGAACCGGCAGATGCCCAGGACATGGAAGTTCACGAACGACTTATTGTTGATGGAGATGTTGGATCCATTGATACACCACTGATCCATGAAGATTTCAAGGGTCTTAAAGCTTACCTGGATCGCCACAACAAGTACTCCACGTGGGAAGCATGCTTGCGCAAACGGTTCCTGGACACCGGACAGTGGGGCGCTGACACGATCCAGGCCAACCTGTTTGGCAACGCTCAGGAACGACGACGTTTTCTCAAACAACTGGCGCTGAGAGTCCCCTGTGAGTCCCATTTGTGGATGCTGTACCATTATCTGTTCAAGCTCGGCATCCTTGAGGGTCGACCTGGTCTTATCGCCTGCCGGATTCGATCCCACTATATTGCACAAGTCCGCGCTAAACTGCTTGAGTTGAATATGCAGGGCAAACCTTGCTCCAAGGGGCGCTGATTTGTCATCGTAATGTTCCCACAATCCTTGTGGCCACCGATGCAATACTCGCAACCCCACAAAGAAAACGTCGTCATGGTTTTTAAATGACCCCCAATCAGATTCAGCAACTACGCCAGGCTATCAATCCCCAGCGGATCGTGTGCGACAAAGATGAACTGGCTCGACATAGCCATGACTGTTCACCACTAGCCGCAATCCGCAGACGCCGGGGAAACCAGGCAACCTGCCCCGATCTCATCGTACAGCCAGCAGACCACCAAGAGGTCTCTACAGTTCTCGCATGGGCCAGCAGCAACCAGGTTCCGGTCACCACATGGGGAGCTGGCTCGGCGGTTACCGGGGCGCCACTTGCCAGCAATGGCGGAATCTGCCTCGACCTGGCTAACCTGAACCAGACCCTAGAGATTAATCGCGAAAACCTTACCACCCGGGTTGGTGCCGGCAAGCTTGGCGGTGAACTCGAAATGGAACTCAATGAACATGGCCTGACCTTGAATCACAGCCCTCAATCACTGGCCCAGTCCACGGTCGGTGGATGGCTGTCGACCCGGTCCAGTGGCCAGATGTCCAGTCGATACGGAAGCATTGAGGACCTGTGCGTCTCATTCACAGTTGTGCTGCCATCAGGAAAGATCATTGGGATGCCCAGCGCACCCAGGGCTGCGGTGGGTCCGGACATGCGGCAACTGTTTATCGGCGCAGAAGGAATGCTGGGCGTGATCACCGATGTAACACTCAAGATGTTTCAAATACCCGAATACCGCACGTTTGAATCATGCTATTTTCCTGATCTCAATAAGGGTCTATCCGCCCTGCAACATGTCATGCAATCAGGACTGCGCCCGTTTTTACTTCGCTACTATGACGCCGACGAGGCACCACATGCGATGGTGGATCCCCAGTTCAAACACCCGGTTTTGTTTCTCGGTTGCGAGGGACCTGAGCATGTGACCAAAGCGGAAATGGCAACTGCAATTGACATCTGTCGCCATCATGAAGGGCAAACGATGGGGGGGCGGGCAGTTAAATCATGGATGAAACGGCGTTTTGACTTTTCAGGTATACAACGAATCATCGACAAACCTGGGGGCGTGGCAGAAACGATTGAAGTCTGTCATTACTGGGATGGTATCCGCAACACCTATAATTCAATGCGGGCCGGGTTAAAACCACTGGCAGACCAGGTGGTTGGACATTTTTCGCATGCCTATCCCCAGGGTGTCTCGTTGTACTTCATTCTTTCTGGTTGCGCAGCAGATGATGCTTTGGCAGAAAAAAAACTTCTAAATATATGGTGGGTAGCCATGGAAACGTGCATTCAAACCGGCGCAGCGATTTCACATCATCACGGTGTCGGCTTGTTGCGGCGCCAACCGGCACGGACCTATCTTGGTGAGGCAATAAGTGTTCTTGAAGGGATCAAACAGGCATTAGATCCCACCGGGATCATGAACCCCGGGAAACTGATCTAACCCATAACGTGGAGATGTAAGCATGGATCTCGACCAGATTGCCGTGGAAATGACCGAAGTCAGCGATAAACTAGTGCTGGCCGGACTGGTTCACCTTCTGGGAGGCAACTTCTCGGTTCGCCATGGAAATCAACTGGCAATTACTGGACACAGATCGGCCAAGAAAGCGCTTACACGCCATGACCTTTATGTTGGCGAGGTTGATCTTGATGATCAAATAACCGGAGCATCGGCCACCCTTCATATGCATCGGGCGATCTATCGCAAGACCGATGCGAAGGCGGTCATTCACGCTCATCCCTATTACGCAACGCTGATCTCGTATTACACCGATATCGTGCGACCGATTGATGAGAATAATATTTACTATCTCGGCAAGGAAGTCTTCTGCATCCGCGCCGAGGGTTACATGATGTGGGACCGCCTGGCTGAACAAATGGCCGATCTGCTGGTCAAGAGTCCCGCTGCCATTCTCAAGTGGCATGGCTCGTTCACGATTGGTGACTCGTTGTCAGACGCCTTCAACAACACGCAGGCCCTGGAGATTGCGTCACGCCTGATTATTGACACTCAACGGTTCAAATCCACACTGGGTGAACCTGAACTGCCAGATTATGCCCCCGGACCAACCATTCAAAACTAGGCTCATCGATGCATGCGAACCCAGATGCAAGTGCCACCGCTGTTCTTGATGTTGGCAAGACCCATGTGAAACTGCTGGTGGTCAGCAGGTTGGGATCCATCCTGGATGAATCCCAACTGGAAAATGAACCAAAACCTGGGCCGCCGTACCAACACATCGATACTGAACGTATCTGGAACTGGCTCCAACAAACCATTGCGGCCACGGCCAAGAAGTATCAAATCAATAGCGTGGTTGCGACCACGCATGGTGCAGCAGCCGCGCTGGTTGATGACGACGAACTTGTATTACCCATCCTTGATTACGAAACAATCATCCCACCAGATGAAGAATTCGAAGCGATCATTCCACCGTTCAACCAAACGCAATCGCCCGATTTTCCCGATGGACTCAACTTGGGACGCCAGCTTTTTTGGCTACAGAAGAACCACCCCGTCCAGTTTACTCGGGCCCGGTATATCCTGACCTATCCGCAGTATTGGGCATGGCGACTTTGTGGTGTACCAGCAAGCGAAGTCACATCCCTGGGCTGTCATACGCACCTATGGAATCCTGGCCAGCAATGTTTCTCAACACTGGTCCAAAAAATGGGCTGGCAGGATAAGTTTCCACCCATGCATCATGCCGCCAAAACACTGGGCACAATCAAACCGCAACTGGCTGGGCCTTTAAATTTATCGCTCGGCTGTCGTGTTCATTGCGGCATCCATGACAGTAACGGCGCCTACTGCCTGTACCTGCGTGGTCATCAACGCCCATTCAGCCTGATTTCCACAGGCACATGGATCATCATGATGAGCCCCCGACTTGCTCTTGATCAACTCGAGCCTAGCAATGACACACTTGCTTTGGTCAATATCCTGGGTGAGCCGCTCCCCACCGCCCGGCTGATGGGTGGACGTGAATTCGAAATCCTTACCTCGAGGTGTAATGGGCAACATGAATTTGATGAAGAAGACCTAGCAAGTATCGTCAAGCAGGAAGCTTTCTTGTTGCCGACATTTGCCACCGGCGGACCATTTGCTGATCGAAAGGGACCGGCCCTGGGCCCAAACGTCCATCACCCCGGTCAAATTCTTGCCCGTGCAACCCTGTATGTGGCAATGATGACGATGAACAGTACGGAACTGCTTAAAACGGACGGTGATCTGATTATCGATGGTGGTTTTGCTCAGAATCTCTGGTATTGCAGATTACTGGCCGCACTGAGACCACATGGTCGCTGCTACCTGAACCACCAGGCCCAGGGGACTGCAATTGGTACAGGCATGCTGCCTTACTGGGATAACCATAATATCCATTGGCCACTGGATCTGACACCGGTCCAAGCCCCGAAAATATGCGGCTTGGACAAATACGTGCAAAAATGGCGAATGTTGCTAGAAAACCCTCCGGTTGTAACCACGTAAATAAATCTAGGATCATATGACAAGCACTCACCCCGACAGGATATCACCAGAAACTGAGAAGGTCGTGGTCCTTGCACGTGGCCTGGGGACTAGGATGCGACAGTCCAATCAGGCCGGCAACCTGGCCAGCCGGGAGCAGGCCGTGGTCAAAACCGGAGTTAAAGCACTGATCCCACTGGACAGGCCCTTCCTTGATTACGTCCTAAGTAATGTTGCCGCCGCCGGGTATCGCAAGGTCTGCCTTGTCATTGGGCCTGAACATGATGCATTACGAAACTACTATGCCCGGCAAGTTGTCACAGATCTGCTTCACATTGAATTTGCCATTCAACATGAACCCAAGGGAACCGCCGATGCCGTTGCCTCGGCTCAATCGTTTGTTGGTTCCGATACCTTCCTGGCAATTAATTCAGACAACTATTATCCGGTTGACGCGATGGACAAGTTGCGTCAGCTAAACGGGCCAGGACTTACAGCATTTCACCGTGAACACCTAGTGGACGGAAGTAATATCCCCACCGAACGAATTACGGCATTTGCAGCTGTTGACATCAGCCCGGATAAATATCTCAACCGTATTGTCGAAAAACCGCAAGGCTCAAAGATCTTCAAATCAAACCCATGGGTCAGCATGAACCTATGGTCCTTTACACCGGATATTTTTACCGCCTGCGCCAATATAACTCCGTCCCTACGTGATGAATTGGAAATAACCGATGCAGTGCAATACGCCATTGATCACCTGGGAATCCAGTTTCGTGTCATCAAAAGCAGGTCACCCGTACTCGATCTGTCCTATCCAAATGATATCCCGGCCGTCAAAGCACACCTTGCCGGGTCAAAGGTGCAGTTGTGACTAAACCAGGTTTTCGTGATGAACCAACCGAACACCTTGTGCACCTTGGGATGAGTACTAAGTGTGCATTAAAGAAAGCCACCCTTTTTGAGACTGCCAGTTCCAAGCTGCCACCGGAAAACACGCCTTTCAATGGCAGACGACTTGGCAAGCTATTCGTGCCTGGTCGACTCGAATTTCTTGGCAAGCATACGGACTACGCCGGCGGACAAACCATTACCTGCACGATTGAACGGGGAATCTGCGCGGTGACCAGGACTCGTGGTGACAGATTGATCCGCCTTGTCGATGCAGGCAGTGGACAGGCATCGCAATTCACGATCGATCCGAACCTAGCGCCAAAACAGGACCATTGGTCAAACTATCCCATGACCGTTGCACGACGTTTGGCCCGTAATTTTGGCGAAGAATTAAAGGGAGCGGATATCAGCTTTGCCAGTGATTTACCTCCGGCAGCCGGCATGAGCAGCTCAAGTGCCCTGATCATCCTGATCTACCTAGTCCTAGCCAAGGCCAACCAATTGCACACCCATCCTCGATATATTCAGCAGATTGATGGGGATGAGGATCTGGCCAGTTACCTTGCGACCATTGAAAACGGACGGAGCTTTGGCACCCTACAAGGTGACCACGGAGTAGGAACTTTGGGTGGCAGCGAAGATCATACCGCTATCTTGTGCGCTCAATCAGGTCATTTAAGCCGCTACTCCTTCTGCCCCGTGCAATTACATCAGACCATCAATCTACCCGAACAACTTGTCTTTGTGATTGCCTCCAGTGGTATCCATGCACAAAAAACCGGTGCTGTTCGAGATCGCTACAACCATGCTTCCGACCTGGTCAACCAGATCGTCGATCTTTGGAAAACGCCGGGAAGCCAAGACAGCCCGACCCTTGGTGGCCTGGTTGCCACGCATGGTGCAAAAGTCATTCGTGATCGATTAACCCAAACAAGCCGCCCAATCACCGGTAACCAGTTGTTGCTTGATCGATTTGACCAGTTCGTAGCTGAGAATAACGAGATTATTCCACAGGTAGCTCAGTTGTTGGCACGGGGTGAACTAGATGCTATCGGACCATTGGTTGACCGATCACAGCAATTGGCAGATGAATTGCTGGGTAACCAGATTCCACAAACCACCTGGCTGGCCCGGGCCGCACGTCAATTCGGCGCGATTGCAGCCTCGGCCTTTGGTGCAGGATTTGGGGGTAGTGTCTGGGCACTTATGGACCACACGATGGCTCCACGCTTCTGCCAAAAATGGCACGCGGCATACACGCGACAATGGCCCACAGAATCAGAGACATCCTGCTTCTTCCTAACACGTCCGGGAGTCGCTGCCCATTGGCTCGAAAACTCCATTGATCACATTAAGCTTTGAATCTTATTTGCTCGCCAGAAATGTGGTTTTAAAAAATAGTCTGGTAACAAGGTTTGAAAGTCACCAGCTTTGGATGTGACATAACGCGGGGAAGGGGGAGTTATTGGACTTTTGGCGGCCGCGAGTTGAGAACAAAGGCTCCGATTCGTCAGCAGAACATAAATAAGCCGATCCGGTTTTAATGATCCTATTTATCAGGGAACTCACACATTGAACTAGGTGATAGTGGACCCTTGACCAACCGGTGCCGATACGGTCAATGGCTATTGCGTAATCGATTCCCTTTGAGGGCATCCCGTGAGGGTCCGAAAATCACTTGTCAACAAAGATAAATACGTCATGACCTGTATTCTTGGCATTTCGGCTTTCTATCACGATTCGGCAGCAGCCTTAATCGTTGACGGCAAAGTGGTTGCGGCAGCCCAAGAGGAACGCTTTACACGAAAAAAACATGATTATCGTTTTCCCACCAATGCCATTGACTATTGCCTGGCAGAATCAGGGCTGAACCCCGAACAACTGGACTACGTTGGATTTTATGACAAGCCTTTTCTGAAATTTGAACGCCTGCTTGAAACATACCTTGCCTATGCACCCCAGGGATTCGCCTCCTTCGCTAGGGCGATGCCTTTATGGATGCAAGAAAAACTGCATCTTCCCCGGGTAATAGGCAAAGGTCTTCGGAGTGCATACCGTAAAAGAATTGTCTTTACCGAACATCATGATTCCCATGCCGCCAGTGCCTTTTTCCCCTCGCCATTCAAACAAGCGGCAATCCTGACACTTGACGGTGTGGGTGAGTGGGCCACGAGTACAATCGGACATGGTCTGGACAACAAAATAAAACTCGTCAAACAGATGAACTTTCCACATTCACTGGGCCTGTTGTATTCAGCGTTCACCTACTTTTGTGGATTTCGTGTGAATTCCGGTGAGTACAAACTGATGGGCCTTGCACCCTATGGCCAACCAAAATATGAAGACCTAATTCAGGAACGGTTGATCGATCTGAAAGAAGATGGCTCATTTCGGCTTGATATGAGTTATTTCAACTACTGCCAGGGCTTGACGATGACCTCAACCAAGTTCAACCAGTTATTTGGCGGTAAACCACGCAAACCCGAATCACCGCTGACCGAACGCGAGATGGACTTGGCAGCGTCAATTCAGAAGGTCACTGAACAAGTCATGTTGCAATGTGCCGTGCATGCCCACAAGGTCACGGGCCTTGAAAATCTTTGCCTGGCGGGTGGCGTGGCGTTGAATTGTGTCGGTAACGGCAGGTTGCTACGTGAAGGACCGTTCGACAACATTTGGATTCAGCCGGCAGCCGGTGATGCGGGAGGCGCCCTGGGCGTGGCTCTGTTCATCTGGTACCAATTATTAAACAACCAGCGCGTAACCGAACAGCCCGATGCCCAGTCCGGTTCATTTCTGGGACCAGCATATACCAACGAACAGATCCGGGACTACCTTGACGGTATCGGGGCAACGTACGATTTCATTGAAGACGAACAGGACCTTTGCAACTGCGTGGCCGATGAACTGGCCAATGAACAGGTCATCGGATGGCTGCAGGGGCGCATGGAGTTCGGACCGCGGGCATTGGGAAGTCGTAGCATTCTTGGAGATGCTCGAAGTCGCCAAATGCAATCGACCATGAACTTGAAAATCAAGTTCCGCGAATCATTCCGCCCATTTGCGCCGTCCGTCCTGCGTGATCGTGTTGATGAATTGTTTAATACCAGACCAAACGAAGACAGTCCTTACATGCTCCTCGTGGCTGATGTCAACAAAAA